>PMTY01000152.1 GCA_003167155.1 Candidatus Cybelea tumulisoli | reverse complement strand
GAAAGCCGGCGAGATAGACCGGCACCAAACCGCTGTTGAATCCCTCCGGCCAGTGCTGGAGCTGAAACATACTCACGAGCAAACGCGTCGACCAGTTGAAGCCATAACCGGCGGAGAGATCGGTGCCGCCCATCAGCCAACCCTTGCCGTAGGATCCGATATTGCCCGACGGATTGGCGGCCGAAATCGCTGCCGTGAACGTAAACCCTAACCCGGGGAGCGCAACCACCGGGCCTATGGGCTGCTGCGGAACCGGCGGCGCCTGCGCAACGTTGGGGCTCGTCGCCGAGGCCTGACGCCTGGCCTTCTCGCGAGCCGCGTGCTCTTGATCGAGGAAGTTTTTGATTACGGTGTTTGCACCGGGAACGATCGATTGTTGATAAATGTTCTCGCTGCCGTCGGCCAGCGCGGCCGATGGCGGAACGATAGCCGTCAATGCCGCTACGGCGGCGAGCACCGCGAGAAAAGAACGTCCGAGCATGCAAGCAACTCCCTGAGATCGCCGGTGACAGCAGTTATCAAATCTATCAGGCGTTTAACCAGAGGTTGGGCTTAACGATTGCAAATCCTTTTCTTCATGTTTGCCACTCGCTTGACCATCGCGGCCCGAGGGTTTTCCGCGCACCTCGAGTGACTTAATGATGACGTAGAGCACCGGCGTGATGGCGAGATTGAGGAACGTCGAAATCAGCATGCCGCCGAAGACGACCGTGCCGAGTGAGTGTCGCGCGGCGCTGCCCGCGCCCGTCGCAAAAACCAACGGAATCACGGCGATGATGAATGCAATGGACGTCATCAAGATCGGGCGCAAACGAGTTTGGGCAGCGCGCATTGCCGCTTGGACGATGCTCGCGCCCTCGCGCAGTTGCTGATTTGCAAACTCCACGATCAGAATCGCGCTCTTGCTGGCGAGGCCGATCAGCATGACGTATCCGACCTGCGCGTACGCATCTTGCGCGAGGCTTGGATCGAAGAGTCCCGGGATCGGCAGCAGGTGGCGAAGGTTCATGAAACCCAGCGCGCCGAAGAGCGCGGCCGGGACCGCGAGCAAGACGATGAGCGGATCGATGAAGCTCTCGTATTGGGCCGATAGCACGAGGAAGACGAAGACGAGGCCGAGCGCAAAAATGATCGTGCTCAAACTGCCCGCAGCAATTTCGTCGAGCTGTAAACCCGACCACTCATAACTCATGCCTGCCGGCATGACCTTTTGCGCGATCTGACCCATCGCGGTGAGCGCCTCGCCCGAACCGTGACCCGGCGCGTTGTTGCCGTTGAGCTCGATATTCCGGTAGAGATTGTAATGGGTGATGATCGGCGCGGTATCCACTCGTTGAATCTGCACCAGGGCGGTCAGCGGCGTCATTACGGTGTTCGTTGCGTTCGTACTGCCGGTCGGGCTAAACGGCGCCGGGCTCGCCAAGGGATTGACCGATGCAGCCGTGTTGTTTGCCGCGGAGCCGGAGCTTACGTACAAGCCTTGCAGCGAGGAGACGCGGTTGCGGAAGGGCTCGTCGGCCTGCACGTCGACCTGCCACGAGCGATTGAGATACGTGAAGTTGTTGACGTAGAGCGATGCGAGATCGACTTCGAGGGTGTCGAAGATGTCGGTCAGCGAGATGCCGACGGCCTTGGCCTTGCTGCGGTCGATGTTCATCTGCACTTCGGGCGAGTTGAGCCGGAACTGCGTAAAGACGTTCATGAGGCGCGGATCCTGCGCGGCCGCGCCCATGATCGCAAAGGCGGTCTTCGTCAGCACGGGGAGGCCCGCATTGCCGCGATCTTCGAGCTCGAACTGGAACCCGCCAAAGCTTCCCACGCCGTTGATGGCCGGCGGGTTGAGCGCGAATATCTGAGCCTGCGGAAGAGTTTTGAAAAAGCCGTAGTTGACGCGATTGATGACCGCGTCGATGCCGTCATCCGCGCCTTTGCGCTGACCCCAGGGCTTGAGCAGAACGAACATCAGCCCGCGGTTTGGCGCCGAGCCCGTGAAGCTAAAGCCTCCGACGTCGAACATGTACCGCACTTGCGGCTGGCTCCGAATGATCGCTTCGGCCCTTTGCGCAATGGCCTGCTCGGCCGAGAGCGAAGTGCCTTCGGGCGCCTGAAGCAGGACGATAAAGTAGCCTTGGTCTTCGCTCGGAATGAACGACGTCGGCGTCTTCACGAACATGAAGAGCGTCGCCAGCAGGGCGAGGCCGAAGACGGCGGTCACGATCCAGCGAAACCGGAAGAGCCGCGGCAACTCCGATGCATACCAATGGCGGAAGCGCGCGAGCCCCGCATTGAACCACTTAAAAAAGATGAACTGCGACTCGACGTCGCCCGTGAGCAGCCGCGCCGACATTACCGGCGCGAGCGTCAGCGCCTGGAAGAGCGAGATCGTAATCGCGGCCGCGATCGTCAGGGCAAACTGCTTGTAGAGCTGCCCGGTCGTGCCCGGGAAGAAGCCGACCGGAATGAAGACGGCTAACAGGACGAGCGACGACGCGACGACCGCGCTCTGGATCTCGCGCATTGCCTCCGCCGCGCTCGCGACGCCGCTTTGGCGCCCCTTGTTCATTTCGATGTGCCGGGCGATGTTTTCGATCACCACGATGGCGTCGTCGACGACGAGACCCGTGGCCAGCGTCAGGCCGAAGAGCGTAATCGTGTTGATCGTAAAACCGAAGATCTTCATGACGAAGAACGTTCCGATCAGCGAGACCGGAATCGTCACGGCCGGAATCAACGTCGAACGCGGGTTCTGCAGGAAGACGTAGATGACGAGCACCACGAGCACGATGGAGAGCAGCAGCGTGATGATGACTTCTTTAACCGACTCCGCAACGAAATCGGTCGTATTAAAGGCGACGGTGTAGTGAAGGCCCTGCGGGAAGTTCTTGGAGAGAACGCTCATCTCGCTGAGCACGCCGTTGGAAACCTGCAGCGCGTTGGCCGTTGGATACTGTAAGATGCCGAGGCCCACAGTCTCCGCGTTACCGTTGAAGCGCAGCGCCGTGCTGTAGTCTTCCGCGCCGAGTTCGACGCGCGCGACGTCACCCAAACGCGTGAAGCCGCCGTTGGGATTCGCGCGAAGGATGATGTTGGCGAACTGCGCTGGACTGGAAAGCTGCGTCAGCGCGTTGACGGTGTAGGTATACGGCTGGTTCTTCGACTCAGGAGCCGCACCGATGCTTCCGCTGGCAATCTCGGCGTTCTGCTCTTGCAAGGCAGTGACTACGTCGCCGGCGTCGAGACCCTGTTGCGCCAGCTTGGTCGGATCGATCCAGATCCGCATCGCATACTGCCGTTGGCCGAAGACGCGGACGAGCGAGACGCCGGGGACGCGCGAAAGGTCGTTCACGATATTGAGCTGCGCGTAGTTGCTCAAAAAGAGCGTATCGTACTTGCTCGTATCAGACGTCAGCGCGATGCCCATCACGAAGGATCCCGAGTTTTTGCTCACCTGCACGCCGACTTGCTGGACGGTCGCGGGCAGCTGGCCGATGGCGGACTGCACCGAGTTCTGGACGTCGGCGGCGGCAATATCGAGATTCGTTTCGAGCGTAAAAGTGCAGGTGATCGTCGAGGTGCCCTGCGAGCTCGTCGAGCTGATGTAGCGTAGGCCTTGGACGGTATTGACCGCTTCCTCGAGCGGCGTCGTAACCTGCGCCTCGACGGCGTCGGGGGCGGCGCCCACGTACGACGCGCTGATGGTCACGACCGGCGGCGAAATTTGCGGATATTGCGCGAGCGGCAACGTCGGCATGACGACCAGCCCGCCGATTAAAATGATTAAGGAACAAACGGCCGCCAGGACCGGCCTGGTGAGGAAAACCTTCGTCACGCTAGCCGTTCCAACCGAACGAAGTTACCGGGGGTTGCGCCCCTAGAAGGCTTGCTCGGCGTGATAGGAGCTGCGGGAGAGCGGNNTGCTTCTTGGAGGGCTGCAAGTATTGGCCCATCGTGAAGATGTCGACGCCGGCGGCCCGCGCATCGTCCATTGCCGTTTCGATCTCGGCTTCGGCCTCGCCTAATCCGAGCATCAGCGACGTCTTGGTGTAACGATTCGGAGCGCGCCCTTTGGCGTGCGCCAACACCTTGAGCGACTGGTCGTATGCCGCTCGCTTATCGCGCACGTGCGGCGTCAAGCGCCGGACGGTCTCCAGGTTGTGGGCGAATACGTCGGGGCGAGCGTCCACCACGATGTTCACCGCGGTAAGATCGCCGCGATAATCGCCGCTGAGAATCTCGACTCGCGCTCCGGGCACGAGCTCGTGAATCGCTCGCACGGTGTTGGCGAAGATCAATGCGCCGCCGTCGGGGAGATCGTCGCGATCGACCGCCGTTACCACGAGGTACTTCCAGCCTAACTCGCGCACGGCTTCGGCAACGCGCAGCGGTTCCAGCCAGTCGACCTCTCCGCGCGGATTCCCGGTCTTGACGTTACAAAAGCGGCACCCGCGCGTGCAGAGATCGCCCAGTATCATGATTGTCGCGGTACCCGCGCCCCAGCACTCCGCCATGTTCGGACAGGCCGCCTCTTTACACACCGTATGAAGCGAGAGCGCATTCACTCGAGCCTTGACGCGCTCGTACTCCGGCCCACTAGGCAACGAAACCCGCAACCAAGGAGGCTTCCGAACTCTCCCAGTGTCATCCTGAGCGAAGGCGCGAAGCGCCGCAGTCGAAGGACCAGCGTGCCTGTCATCCTGAGCCCCTCGACTCCGCTCGGGATAAACTCCGTCGAAGGATGACAAGAGATCAACCTCTATCACGCGACGCGTTCTTCCATCACAAACTGTACGTCAAACCTGCGCGACAATTCGGCGAGAAGGACGCTTTTGGCCTCGGAAACCGCAACGCGATGCCCAACCTCCGCCGAAAGTGAGGTTATTCCTCGACCGGTCAGCCCGCACGGATTGATGAGACGATCGTAGTCGAGGCTGGTCGAGACGTTCAGGGCGAGGCCATGCATCGAAACCATGCGTCGTACCGCAAGCCCGATCGCGCAGATGCAGTTACCGCCAACCCAGACGCCGGCGTGATCGCTCCAGCGCTCGCCGGCGACGCCGAANNCGGAACCGCTCGAGCCTTCGAATTGGATACACCACGAGTTGCCCGGGGCCATGATAGGTAACGTCTCCGCCGCGCTCGATCTCGACGACGTCGACGCCTTGCGCGGCCAGCTCTTCCTTCGAAAGCAAGAGATTCTCGCGCTTCGCTTGGCGGCCGAGCGTAATCACCGGTTCGTGTTCGACGACGATCCAGGTATCGGGCTCGCGTCCCTCGCGCACGGCCTCGTGGGTCTGCCGCTGAAGTTCCCACACTTCGCGATAGGGCCTCACTCCGAGGTCCAAGATCCTAGCGGTCAAGCACTCACCGGAGCCTTCGGCTTGGGATTGATGAGGTGAATCGCCTTGCCGTGCGCGGCCTCCGCGGCATCCATGATTCCTTCGGTGAAGGTAGGATGCGGATGGACGGAGAGGCCGATATCCTCGAGCGTGGCGCCCATCTCGAGCGCAATCAAGCCTTCGCCGATCATGGATTCGGCTTGCGGCGCCACGATGTGCATTCCCAGCAGCAAATCGCTCTTTGCGTCGGCGACGAGCTTGATCAAACCCTCGCTCTCATTCATCGTTCGGGCGCGGCCGCTGGCGGCGAGCGGAAACTTTCCGATGCGAACCTCATGGCCGGCCGCTTTTGCCTCCTCTTCAGATAGGCCGGCGGTCGCCACTTCGGGATCGGTGTAGATGCAGTTCGGCACGGCGACCGGATCGAAGGCCGCCGACTTGTCTCCCGAGATCACTTCCGCCGCGACAACACCCTGCTTCATCGCGCGGTGCGCCAGCAGCGGCGCGCCGGTGACGTCGCCGATCGCGAAGATGTTCGGGACGCTCGTGCGTTGCTGAAGGTCGGTCGCGATAAAACCGCGCTCGTCGGTCTGTAACCCGGCCGCCTTCAAGTTGAGATTGTCGGTGACCGGACGGCGCCCAACGGCAACCAGCGCCATATCGAACTCGCGGACCTCGTCCTTGCCGCCGGTTCCTTCGCCGTTGAGCGTCGCGCGCACGGTATCGCCCTTCTTTTCGAGCGACCCGACTTTTGTGTTGAGCATGATCTCGATGCCTTGTTTTTTGAGAATGCGTCCGAGCGTCTTGCCGATCTCGAGGTCCGTGCCGGTGAGAATCTGCGGCATCATCTCGACGACCAAAACCTCGGCGCCTAGCCGCTTGTAGACGGTCGCGAACTCCAAGCCGATCACCCCACCGCCGATGACCAAGAGCTTCTTGGGAATGCGCTCCAGCTTGACGGCGTCGTCGGAGCTGATAATCGTCTTCCCGTCGCGCGGCCACGCCTTAACGTCGACGGGAGCCGAGCCGGTGGCAATTACGACGGTCTGCGCCTTGATCGTCTCGCTCTCGCCGTTTTCGCGTTTCGCGACGATCTCCGTCGGCGACTTGAACGAGGCCTCCGCGCGCATGAACTCCACGCCNNTCTCGCGCTGGACTTCGGCTTTGGGAACCTTTAGCCCGATCGCCTCCGCGCGCTCGATATGACGGATGACCTCGCCGACGTGCAGCAGCGCCTTCGTCGGGATACATCCCCAGTTCAAACAGACGCCGCCGACCTCGTCCCGATCGATGCAGATGACCTTCTTGCCCAACTGACCAAGCCGAATCGCGACGTGATAGCCGCCCGGTCCCGCGCCAATAACGACGGCGTCAAACTGTTGCTCATTGCTCATACCCGTGGCTTCGCCCAATCGGGAGCGTTCCCCACGAAAAGGGCGAAGCGCCCCCTCGTATGAGCCTGTCGAAGGATACGGGGCGGCCCGGCTCGGCTGGTTTCGCCGGCATGCAGCGCAGCCTTCTCCGTTGGTACCGCAGTCATGGCCGCGCCGCGCTGCCCTGGCGAACCGAGCGCAGCCCCTACCGGACCGTCGTGAGCGAGTTCATGCTGGCCCAGACGCAAGTCGACCGCGTCGTCCCCAAGTTCGAAGCATTCGTCAAGCGGTTTCCCGGCTTCGCCGCGCTTTCGCAAGCCTCGCTCGCCGGCGTACTGCGAGAATGGAAGGGTCTGGGATATAACTCGCGCGCCGTGCGCTTACACCGCGTGGCCCGAGCGGTCGTGGAGAGCTACGGCGGAGTGCTGCCTTCGGAACCGCGAGTTCTGCGCTCGCTGCCGGGCATCGGATCGTATACGGTTGCGGCGATCGGGGCCTTCGCATTTAATGAAGATGTCGCACCCTTGGATACCAACGTCCGCCGCATCGTGCATCGTCTGTTCTTTGGCATCGAACACCCGCGCAGAGCAACCGCGCGACAGCTGGACGAACTTGCTCGAGCGCTCGTGCCGAAGGGGCGCGCGCACGATTGGAACTCGGCGATGATGGATCTCGGCTCGGCCGTCTGCACGGCGCGCGCGCCCAAGTGTCTGCTCTGCCCGTTGCGAGCCGATTGCGCCGCCGCGCCCGTGAACCCCGCGCAACTCGAATCCGCCCGAATCGCCGGTGCAAAGCGCGCCTCGCCGCAGAACGCGATACCCTTCGAGCAGACTCGGCGCTACGCGCGCGGGCGAATCATCGACAGTTTGCGCGATCTGCCGCCCGGCGCGCGCATCTCACTGCTCGATCTGCATTCCGCGGTGCCGGCCTTCTCCGCCCGGACGGTCGAGCAACTTCGAGAGCTGGTGGCCGCGCTCGAAAAAGATGGTTTGGTCACGCACGACGGAGAGTGCGTCGCGCTAAGAGAATGATCCGGCGTGCAACGCATTCCGTTCCCGGCAAAGAAGGTACCGCGTAAAGTCGCGCTCGAGGAGCTGGCGATTCTGGAGCGCACCTATCCGCATGCGGTGACGGCGCTGGAATACGATAGCGAGTTTAAGCTGCTCGTCGCGGTGATACTCTCCGCTCAATGCACCGACGCGCGCGTCAACATGATCACGCCGATACTCTTCGCAAAGTATCCGGCGCCGCAGAAGCTTGCCCGCGCCAAGCCCGACGACGTCGAGAAGATCATCAAGTCGTGCGGATTCTTTCGGATGAAAACCAAGAACATCATCGCCTGCGCCCGCGATCTGGTGGAGCGCTTCGGCGGCCAGGTCCCGCACGAGCGTGA
The DNA here is from genome assembly GCA_003167155.1 of Candidatus Cybelea tumulisoli. GTDB lineage: Bacteria > Vulcanimicrobiota > Vulcanimicrobiia > Vulcanimicrobiales > Vulcanimicrobiaceae > Cybelea > Cybelea tumulisoli. The sequence continues at coordinate 27,843 of PMTY01000152.1, read as the reverse complement.
AGCGCTGGAATCGCTCGCAGGCGTCGGCCGAAAGACTGCCAGCGTGGTGATGGCCGCCGCTTTTAACGAAGCGGCGCTCGCCGTCGATACGCACGTCTTCCGCGTCTCGCATCGCCTAGGGTTGACCGTCGGCACGACGCCGCGCCAAGTGGAAGAAGACGTCACCAAACTCGTACCGCAAGATAAATGGGGCGACGCCTCGCATTGGCTGATTCTGCACGGCCGCCAAATTTGCAAAGCGCCGACGCCCCTCTGCAACCGCTGCCCCGTCAACCAGCTTTGCCCCACCCCGTTAATACGTAAACGCTTGCAATTGTAATCCCGGGGGACTACTACACTCACTCACACAGTTGCTGACACACTCTCAAGTGCATCTTTCCAGCCGATTTTAAGCTGCTATGCTTCGACTGCAGGGTCGGAAGGGGCCCGGGCCCGGACCCCTTCCATTCTTATCCAAAACACTTTTTAGGAGAACAGTCGAATGGTTAAATACTACTTCTCGTCCCGCACCCTTAGCGTCGGTTTCGCAGCGGCGGTAGCGGCAGCGCTGCTCGCCGGTTGCGGAGGATCACAGGCGCTTGGGCCGGCGCCCGCCGGGGGCGCATCTTCCTTAGTTAGTCATTCGCCGATGATCAATCCCGATGCGAAGGGTGGCAATGGCAAGGGCCACGGCGGCTGCACCGTGCATGGCGGCGTCCGCGTTACGCCTTGTACGATCGATTTCACGGCCTCGAGCGCGGGGCCGGACACCGTCGCCGTCCGCACACCGAAAAATAAGAAGGGCACGCTTGGCGAGTCCGACAACTGTGGCGGCGCCTCAGGCATTGCCACCGTTACCCAGGGTTCGGGCGACGATTGGACCGTAACCGCCGGTGAAACGACCGGCTCTTGCGTCGCGACGTTTGCCTACAAGAACAAGCAGGGCAAGGAAATCGGCTACGCCGACCTCGACATAACCAACTCCATCTAATCGTTCGGAGCTTCGCGACGTGCTCGCCTCGCATCTTCTCGGTGGATGCGGGGCGGGCACGTTTGATTCTCAGGCGACGTTCAACACTAGGGATACAGTAAGATTTCTTGGAAGGAAGTAAGATGTTCGTCCGCATTGCGAGCCGGTTCTCGATCGGCACACTCGGATTGCTCGCCGTAGTTAGCGGTTGCGGCAACGGCTCGAGCGCGAGCGTGCCTTCGGCTGCCAGTCTTGGCACGCCGGTTTCGATGACGGGCGCCCTTCCCGATAACAACGGCCACGGACACGGCGGCGGCAGCGGCGGCCACCAGTGCAAGGGCAACTTCACCAAGGGTGGCGGTGGCGGCAGCAAAGGCAGCACGGGGATCATGTACACCGCGCAGATGTACGGCCACGACGTCGAAGTTTATACCGTCGGCTCCTCCGGCGGCTTAAGCCCCGACTGCTATGTGAACAACGGTGTGGACGAGCCGGACGGCTCGGTCGCGACCGTCAATGGCTGGTTGTACGTTGCGAACGGCGACGGAAACGACGTGCTCGTCTATCGCACGAAGCATGGCCTGCCGCAGGGCCCCGAACAATCGCTCACGGACGCAAACTTCCCAACGAACGTTGATGTCAATCCGAGCCGACAGGCAGTTGCAGTCTCAAACTCGGGGACTTCCAGTGAGAACGGAAACGTCTACATTTACCTTCACCGTGAATCGGTGAAGTCGCGCGTCCTCACGTTCGGCTCGGGAACAATCTACGGCGCCGGCATCGCGATTTCACACAGCGGCGACTGTTACTGGGGCTTCAATGGCACGGCGAGCAACTCGGGCGAGATCGTCGAGTTTCCGAAGTGCAACGGCAGCGGAACGGTCGTTGTTGCGGGAATCGGCAAGGTCGGCGGCGTGGTCTTCGACCAGTCCGACGACCTCTACTATATCGACACCTACAGCGGCATCTGGTCGTGCGCCGGAACCTCGAACTGCCAGAATACAACTAAATTGTCAAGCGGTTCAAAGCCATTCGTGGGTCCCACGAACATGAACTTCAACTATAAAGGGAAAGATCTGTGGGTTGCCGATCCGGCCGGCGGTTACATCGATAAGGTCAGCCCAACGGACGGTACCATCGAATATCAGTATCACACTGGTACGACCGATCCGCCCTTCGGTATCGCTCCCGAGCCCGGCTAAGCTCGCTCGCGACAGGGCGCATGGGCTAAGCGATGACGGCACGAACGCCACCGCTGGTGGAGACTTCGCGCTCATCGGATGAAGGGTCGGCCGCTCTCGAGCTAGCGACGCTGCTTAAAAACTTCCGCGTAGCGGCCGGACTCTCGCAGCAGATGCTGGCCGACAAAGCGCTGGTCAGCGTGCAGGCGGTCAGCGCGCTCGAGCGCGGTTATCGCAAGGTTCCCTATCCGAAAACGCTCGAGCGCCTCTGCGGTGCGCTGGCGTTGCCGCCCGAAGCCCGCGCGGCGCTCGAAGAATCCGCGCGATACGCTCGCGGCCAGCGCTTGCAAGAGCAAGAAGAGCCGCCGCCTTCCCATAACCTGCCGCGCCAACTGACCTCGTTCTTGGGCCGCGATGATGTTGTGAAGGAGGTCACGGCGCTTGCCAAGAGCGCGCCGCTCGTGAGCATCGTCGGAACCGGCGGCGTCGGAAAGACGCGCGTTTCGATCGAGGTTGCAAATCAGCTTCTCGGTGATTTTCCCGGAGGCGTGTGGTTCGTCGAACTCGCGCCGCTGGCCGACCCCGATCTCGTCGCGCACGCCCTCGGCTCGGCGCTCGGCGTTCAGGAGTCGCCGCGCACGCCGCTGCTCAACACCTTGCTCGCATACCTCTCCAACAAGCAAATCCTGATCGTTTTGGACAACTGCGAGCACGTCATCGATCAGACGCGCCGCGTCATCGGCTCGCTGCTGCGGGAGTGTCCAAAGGTCAAGTTCCTTACCACCAGCCGCGAAGCGCTTAAAGTGATGGGCGAGCGCGTCTTTCGCCTGCCCTCGCTCGCGTTTCCCGAAGAGAAGAGCATCGCGCCGGAAGACGCGATTAAGTTCGGCGCCGTCGCGCTCTTCGTCGACCGCGTGCGCGCCAGCGACGCTCGGTTCAACATCACCAGAGAGAATGTAGGTCCGATTGTCGAGATCTGCCGGCGGCTCGACGGTCTGCCGCTTGCAATCGAGCTGGCCGCAGCGCGCGCGACCGTACTCTCGCCTTGGCAAATCTCCGAACGTCTCGACGGCATCTTCGAACTCTTGCTCCCCAACGATCAAGCCGCGCTCCCGCGCCATAAAACGATGCGCGCCGTCATCGAGTGGAGTTACGTGCTGCTCTCGACGCAGGCGCGACTGTTCTTCGATCGCCTCGCAATCTTCGCGAGCAGCTTCTCCCTCGAGACGGCCAGCGCGGTCTGCGCGGACGGGCGTCTGGCAGGCGACGACATCCTCGAGCTGCTGTCGTCGCTGATCGGACAGTCCATGATCATGGCGGATTTCTCGCGCGGCGACGCGCGCTACCACATGCTGGAGGCGACGCGCCAGTACGCAATGGAGCGCCTCGTCGCGTCCGGCGAGCGAGAGACGATCTCGCAACGCCACGCGCTGAGCTGCCTGCGCGTCGCGCAGCGGCTCGACTGCGATTGGTACGGCGCCGACGAGCGCACGTGGTTCCGCGACGCGGCGGCCGAGCTCGACAACTGCCGCGCCGCGCTCGAGTGGTCGCTCTCGGAGCGGCGCGACGTGTTGACGGGATGCCTCATCGCCGGCTCGCTCGAGCGTGTTTGGTACTCGCTGGCGCCGGTAGAAGGGCGCAACTGGGTTCGCCTCGCGCTCTCCTTGGGGGACGCCGTCTCGCCGGCGACACGCCGTTTGCTCAACATTGCCGATGCGGAACTCTGCAGCGCGCTCGGCGAGTACGCACCGTCGTACGCTGCCGCACAGCGTGCGCTCGAGTTGCATGACCCGCCCGACCTGATGCAGTTGGCGCGCGCGCGGCAGGCCGCCGGCAGCGCGCTGGGAGCTCTCGGACGCACGGAAGAAGCGCAAGCGCTGCTCGAGCAAGCCCTCGAGGATGCGCGCCGGCTCGATAACCGCCGGCTGCAAGCGCTCGCCCTGGGCGATCTCGGAACCGTTCGCTCGTGGTGCGGCGACGCCGAAGGAGCGCGCCGCTTTTACGATGAGGCACTTACCTACTACGTCGCGTTGAATCTCGAGCGCCCGGCGGCTTCGATCGCCGGAAACCTAGCGGAGATCGAGTTCGCCTCAGGCGACGTGGCAGCGGCGCTACACCGCGCCGAGGAGGCCCGCGTCGGGCACGAGGCATGGCACAATCGCCGTTCCGTTGCGATCGACCTGTTGAACATGGCCGCCTATTTGGTCGCGATGGACTGCTTCGAAGATGCGCGCGCGCACGCCGCAGAGGCGCTCGACGCCGCGCGCGAGATCAAGGCGACCGTGCTTACCGCGCTCATTCTCCAGCATTTGGCGGCGGTTGGCGCCTTGTATCATTATCCGGAAAAGCGCCGGCAAAAGGCCAACCGCGAGCGCGCAGCGATGCTGCTTGGCTTCGTCGACGCGCGCATAACGGCACTCGAAGCGCGGCGCGAGTTCACCGAACAGCAAGAGTACGACCGGATCACGAAAGCGCTGCGCGCAGAGCTCGGGGAGAGGCTCGAGGCGGTTATGGCGCGGGGAGCGGAATGGACCGAAGACGAAGCCGGCTCCGTCGCGCTGGAGCTGTAACTCTCCGCTAGTCGTCATCCGGTGGATCGTTTCCACCGCCTTGCTTGAGAAAGTAGTCCGCGCCGTACGGCGCGGGAATCGGAGTGAAGGCGCGAGGCGTGCGCTTGAAGTTGAAGCAGTCGGAGAAATCGTCGGCGCGAACGTCGGTCGTGCCGAGCGATGCCAAGCCGAACGCTTTCTCGACGAACTTCAAGATGCTTCCGAACTCGTGCTGGCGATGCGAAACGTAGCCTTTCGGCGTGTAGGGTGAGATGATGACGGCCGGAACGCGAAAGCCCAGCTCGTACGAATTGTAGACGACCGGAGCCACGTGATCTGCCCAGCCTCCCCAGTCGTCCCAGGTCAGAAAAATGGCGGTGTTGTCCCAGTATGTGCTTTCACCGACGGCATTGACGACCGAAGCGACCCACGATGGCCCCGTACCGTTGGTCAGCTTCGCGTGGTCCGACGCCTTCGCCGTCGGGGTTACCCAGACGACGTTTGGCAAGGCGCCGTTCGCGATATCGGCGAGCACCTTCGACGGTGGCGCCACGACCTCGGTCGAGAACTGAGATCCCTCCTCCAGATGGAGGATTGCATCGGGTGCGTTCCAGAGGCCGGGCCCGGTCTTCCACTCGTAATATCGCCACGTCAGTCCTTTGTCCATTAGTAAATCCATCAGCGTCGGGCGATCGTAGCAGGGGTAGGTTTCTTGGAGTTCTTGACCGTTTTGATCGATCAGCATCCCCAACGATCCCTTCGGCGAATCGCAGCCGCCTGTGAACCTTTGGTTCGGGTCGTAGGGGTTCTCGGACGACCGCAACGTTGAAGTCGTGCTGATCGTGGAGGTGCCGCTGATCAGGTACTGATGCGCTGGGAAGCTCGGTCCTTCGTTGGTTTGGAACGTGTGATCGGCAAACGCGTACTGCTCGGCCATATCGAAGTACGGCTGGACTTCCTTGCGTGGGACGTACCCGTAGGCGGCGACGTCGGGTGCCGGGCATCCCGGCTGCCCTTTGCACTCCGACTCGCGCTCGATGCTGAAGCCGTCCATCTTCCCGCTGTCGCTTTCGACCGCATAGGCGTCGTGCGTGTGGTTGAGATCGTACGGCGCAGTCAAAGGCTCGGGCGTTAAATCGATGCGCTTCCCGGCCGAGTTGGTGCCGTACGTCTGCGTGTCGGCGCCTTTGAGGTTGTAGAAGAGATCGTCGGGCGAACGATTTTCCTGAACGATGATTACGACGTGGCTGATCTTGCCGTCGGTAAAAGTGCCGGGCCTGACCATCGTGCGAGGGCCGGCCGGCGCCCCGTCAAAGGCTCGCGAGCTTTGCGAAGGAGCCGAAGCGATGTTGTTGCATCCGGCCGCCACGACGAGAAGCAGGGCGCACGAGAATCGCACTTTTTTATCCTCTTCCTACGAGCGCGCGTGAAATCACGAGCCGCTGAATCTGTTGCGTGCCTTCGTAGATCTGCGTTATTTTCGCGTCACGCATCATGCGCTCGACCGGATAGTCGACGGAGTATCCGAAGCCGCCGAGCACCTGCACCGCGTCGGTCGTGACCGACATCGCAACGTCGCCGCATTTGAGTTTTGCCATCGCGGCCCAGAGCGTGACGTCGGGGCCGCCGGCATCGCAGCGGCGCGCGGCCTCGTAGAGCATCAAGCGGGCCGATTCAACGTCGGTCTTCATATCGGCGAGCATGAAGCCGACGGCCTGATGTTGACCGATCGGTTTTCCGAACGCGATACGCTCCTTGGCGTAGCCGGTCGCGTACTCGAGCGCGCCCGCGGCAATTCCCAGAGCTTGCGCCGCGATGCCCGGCCGCGATTTGTCGAGCACCCTCATCGCGATCTTGAAGCCTTCGCCTTCTTCTCCGAGACGATTCGCTGCCGGCACTTCGCAGTCGGAAAAGACCAGCTCGACCGTCGGGGATCCGCGAATTCCCATCTTTTTCTCGAGCTTGCCGACGGAAAAACCCGGCGTTCCCTTCTCGACGACGAACGCGGAGACGCCACGCGAGCCGGCCTCGGGATTGGTGACGGCGAAGACGCAGACAACGTCGGCAACGCTGCCGTTGGTGATCCAAATCTTCTGACCGTTGAGCACGTAGCTATCGCCCTGTTTGACGGCTCGGGTCTTCATCGAACCCAGCGCATCCGAGCCGCTGGAGACTTCGGTCAGCGCATACGCGACGATATGCTCGCCCGAGGCGATCTTCGGAAGAAAGCGTCGCCTTTGTTCCTCGTTCCCGCCGATCATGATGGGCAGCATGCCCAGCTCTTGCACGGCGACGATGAGCGCGCTCGAAGCGCAAGCCTTTGCGATCTCTTCGACCACCTTCACGTACGTCACGAAGGTGCTTCCCAGCCCGCCGTACGCCGCCGGAATGGGAATCCCAAGCAGGTCGTTCTGCGCGAAGAGCTCCTTGACGTCCCAGGGGAACTCGCCGGTGGCATCGATCTCGGCGGCGCGCGGAGCGACCTTTTCGGCGACCAGCTCGCGCACCATGTCGAGAATCATAGCCTCTTCGTCGTTGCTTGCAATTTCGGTTGGTGCCATTGCCATAATAACGCTACCTTCCACGAAGGCAGGGCTCGTTCCGTCGGCGCATTAGGGCGGCATGGAGAAGGTCTATGCGTCCTGCGCCGAGGCGGTGGCCGACATTCCCAGCGGCGCCTCCATCGCGGTGGGCGGCTTCGGGCTCAACGGGATTCCGCACAACCTCATCGAGGCATTGCTCGAGCAAGGCGCCTCCGCTCTGGTTACGGTCTCGAACAACTGCGGCGTGGACGGGTGGGGACTCGGCGTCCTGCTGGACAACCGGCGGATTGCGCGCACGACCGGATCCTACGTTGGTGAAAACCGCGAGTTCGAACGCCAATATCTCAGCGGCGAGCTCGAAGTCGAGCTCGTGCCGCAAGGCACCTTAGCCGAACGGCTGCGCGCGGGCGGCTGCGGCATTCCGGCTTTCTACACGCCGGCCGGCGATGGCACGCTCATTGCCGATGGCGGCCTGCCCTGGCGGCATCGGCCCGACGGCAGCGTTGCGATCGCTTCGCCGAAAAAGGAAACGCGCGTCTTTAACGGACGCGAGTATGTTATGGAGACCGGGATCGTCTGCGACTACGCACTGGTTCGCGCGTCGGTCGGCGATCGTTCGGGCAACCTCATCTTTCACAAGTCGACGAGGAACTTCAACCCGCTCTGCGCGATGGCAGGCAAGATCACCATCGCCGAAGTCGAGGAGCTCGTCGAGCCGGGCGCGATCGATCCGGAGAACGTACACCTACCCGGCGTCTTCGTGCAGCGCATCGTCCACGTCGGCCCCCAAGGCAAACGCATCGAACGCATAACGACGCGTAACTCCCCCGTGTCATCCTGAGCCTGTCGAAGGATGACGGAGAACAACCTATGCCCTTAACTAGAACGCAACTCGCTGCGCGCGTTGCCCAAGAACTGCGCGACGGACAGTACGTCAACCTCGGGATCGGACTACCGACGCTGGTTCCAAACTACGTGCCGCCGGATATCACCGTAACGCTGCAGAGCGAGAACGGCATACTGGGAATGGGGCCGTACCCGTTTGAAGGAGAAGAGGACGGCGATTTGATCAACGCGGGTAAGGAGACCGTAACGGTTCTTCCGGGCGCATCGTTCTTCGATTCGGCGCTTTCGTTCGGCATGATTCGCGGCGGGCACATCGACCTTGCCGTTCTCGGTGCGATGCAAGTCTCCGAGGCCGGCGACCTCGCAAACTGGATGATTCCCGGGAAGATGGTCAAGGGGATGGGCGGCGCGATGGATCTCGTTCACGGCGCGAAGCGCGTGATCGTCATGATGGAACACGTTGCCAAGGGCAACGTTCACAAGATCGTTCGGACCTGTTCGCTGCCGCTGACCGGGAGGCGAGTCGTCAACCGAATCATCACCGACCTTGGAACGATCGACGTCGGCGCCGGCGGACTGGTCTTGCGCGAACTGGCTCCGGGCGTCAGCGTCGAGGAAATTCAAGCCGCGACCGAACCGCAGCTGCAAGTCCCAATCGCGCCGATGGTCATGGAAATTTCGGAATAGGCGAATGCTAAAAGGGGCCGGAAATCCAGCCCCTTAGCCTTTCGCGTGGCGCGCGGCGGCGCGCAAGGCTCTATTGGGTCGGATTGCTGTGGATGGGCTTGACGGGATCGCGCGGAACCGGATTGCTGGGTGGGCGCACTGGGGGATCGATTGGGATCACGCCGCCGCTGACTGCCTCGGCCTGATCGTCGCGGATCTGCTTCTCTTGGTCGCTCATGCGGGGGTCCTTTCTCTCGGTCGCGCGGCAAGGCGCCGCACTTGCTGAGACTAGCAAGCAGGTAAGAAATGGCTAAGAAGAGCCTGGGAACAAGTGGGCCCGTTGATGCGTCAACGCCGCAGTCACGCCGGGTTAAGATTTGGACTCAAAAGGAGAGCCGGTATTGCAACGCGGCGCCCGGAGTGCCATTATATAGGCCGGGAGATACGAGGTCCGGATGCGCCTTTTTGACAGGCGGCGTTCTTCGTACTCTAGTCTTTTGACCACGTTAGCGAGAGTGTAGCATGTTTCGTTCTTGGAAATCTGCCATCGGCCGTGCCGGTGAGTTGCTAAACGACGAGTCTACCTATAGCACCGAGAATCCGGGGCAAGTCGCCTCGGAGGAAGCACCTCGCGATGCGTCGCCTTTAGGGCGATTGCTCGACGACCTGAAAGCTTCCGAAGCGCGACGAAACGGACCGCGTCCTAACCCTGAGCCCGAAACGGCGCCCCAAATAGCGCCCGAAGCGGCGCCCCAAATGGCGCCCGCAACGGTGCCCCAAACAGCGCCTGCAACGGCGCCCCAAACAGCGAAGGTGGAAACCGCAATGCCCGATGATGTTCAGCTTGCGCCCGTGGCGAGCGCTCCCGTAAGGAGTGACGCCGCGCTCAATGGAGCGCAGCTCGATGGAGTGCAACGCTTGATCGCAGATCAGCGCAAAGCTGCCGAAGCGTTACTCTCCGAAGTTTGTGCGCTCGAAGAGCGGCTCAAGGGTGAAGCGAAAGCGGCGGAAGCCGCGCAAGCATTTGCGGCCGCCAACGAAAAGGCTAAGGCGGCCGTGACTCTGGAGCTGCAGGCCAAGGAACTGGCCGCGGCCACTTCGGAAAGCCAGCGCGCCTTGGCGACGGAGCGCAAAAACGTGCAGACGCGGATTGCGGACCTGCAGCAGCAGTTGAGCGTAATCGAGGCTCGTGCGAAAGAATGCGCTGCCGAGGAAACCGTGGCCGAACGCAAAGCGGCAGAGGCCAAGGAACGCGTCGTCGCGTGTCAAGCCGCATCTGTCGCCGCACAGAAGGAAGCCAAAGCGGCCGAAGAGCACGCGGAAGCTTTAAAGAAAGAACTGCCGGAATCCGCGCAAAAGCTCGTAGGAATCAGCGAAGTGCAGACGCTCGCGGCGCGAATCTCCGAGCAGGCCTCCGCACTAAGCCGATAATCCGGCGAACTGGGTGCGATAGAGTCTAGAATAGAGGTCGCCACGCGCGAGCAACGTTGCGTGGCGACCCGACTCTACGATGCGGCCGCGATCCACGACAAAGATGACGTCGGCGGTCAGAACGGTGGAGAGCCGGTGCGCGATCACGAGGCTGGTGCGTCCCTTCATGACGACGTCGAGCGCTTTTTGAATCGCCGCCTCGTTCTCGTAATCCAGCGAACTGGTCGCTTCATCGAGAATCAGAATCCGTGGATCCTTGAGCAGCACGCGCGCAATCGCCAAGCGTTGTCGCTCCCCGCCGGAAAGTTTGTGACCGCGCTCGCCGACGACCGTCTCGTACCCATTGGGCAGACTGGCGATGAAGTCGGCGATGTTGGCAGCGCGCGCAGAAGCCTCAAGCTCGGCATCGGTCGCGTCGGGCTTGCCGTAGCGAAGATTGTTTGCGATGGTGTCGTGAAAGAGATAGGTCTCCTGCGTCACGATTCCGATGTGGCGCCGCAGCGAATCGAGCGTAACGGTGCGTAAGTCGTGCCCGTCGATCAGTACGCGGCCACCCTGGGGATCGTAGAAGCGCGGCACGAGTTGGGTAATCGTCGTCTTGCCGGCGCCGGACGGCCCAACGAACGCCGCGACTTCTCCAGCTCGCACGTGGAAGGAGATGTCGTCGAGTACCTCGCGTGTCCCGTCGTATGAAAATACCACGTTCTCGAAGGCGATCTCGCCGTTAACTTCGGGCAGCGTGATCGCTCCCGGCGGATCGTACTCCTCCGTTGTCATATCGAGATACTCGAAGATACGTTCGAAGACCGCGAGCGCGCTGACGATCTGTATCTGAATCCCGGCAAGCGCGGCGGCGGGACCGTAAAGCCGGCCCTGGATGAACGAGACGAATGCCACGATCACGCCGACTTGCAGCCCCGCCGCGATCGCAAGCCAGCCTCCGCCGAACCAGACCAAGGCCGGGCCGACTACGACCATCGCGGTAACCGAGGCTATGAACCAGCGGCCGACCATCGCCAGGTCGATCTCGAGTTGCATCAGCCGCGTTCCGACGGTGTAGAAGCGAGCGCGCTCGTAGGCTTCGCGCGCGAATGATTTGATCAGCGTGATGCCGGAGATCGAGAGTGTCTCTTGAGTGATGGACTCGATTTCGTCGCGCTTCTCGCGCGTTTTTTTGCGGATCGCATACATCCGCCGCCCAACGGGACCGAGCGGAAGGGTCATCAGCGGGACGATGATCACCGAGATGAGAGCCAGCCGCCAGTTCCACACGAACATCGCCACCAGCGTCGTTGCGATAATCACGATGTTGGTCACGATGGTGGTCAGCGTGCCGGTGACGACGTTGTCGACGTTGTCGACGTCGTTGCTGACGCGGTTCATGATCTCGCCGGTCTTCGTGCCGGTGAAGAAGTTCAGCGGCATGCGATGGAGATGCGCGACGAGGCTCGTGCGAATGTCGCGCATGATGCCTTCACCGACGACCGAGTTGAGATAGCCTTGCAACACGCCTATCCCGGCGGCGATCAACGCGGAGGCAAGGATGATCCCCACGTCGATCGCCAGCTCGGCGAGGTTGCGGCGAGGAATCGCCGCATCGATGATGTGCGCGATGATGAAGCCGGGCACGAGGCCGATTGCCGAAACGACGACGATGCACGCGAGCACCATCGCTTGCTGACGCCAATAGGGAGCGAAGAGCGCGCCCATTCGCTTCCAATTGATGCGCCGCTTCACTTTTGGTGTGTCGGGCTGATAGATGTTCGACCACATCAGCCCATGCCCGGCCATCATCTTATCTTGTCATCCTGAGCCCCTCGACTCCGCTCGGGATAAACTCCGTCGAAGGACCTAATGAGGCACCGTAACTTGATGCAGCGAGACTTTGTTGCCCTCGGGATCGTCTAACGAAGCAATCTTACAGACGGGCGTTTCGTAAGGGTCGTCGATCTCCAGGCCTTTTCCACGAAGATCCGCGACGGTCTTGTCGATATCGTCCACTTCGAAAACGATGCCCGATGCGCTTCCCGGATCGCGCTTCATCCACTCATGCGTCATTACGCTGAAGTAACCGCCCCCGATGTTGGCTTCGTTATACTTTTCGACGCCGTCCTCGAGGTACGGCCCGCTGAACTTAAGTCCGAGCGTATCCTCATACCATTTGCGCAGTTTCGCGACATCCGCAGCTGGATAGGCGGTAAATGCAATCTCTTTAATCATGTGCCCTCAATGAATCGGTAGTTTTGTGTGGTGCCTCGGTAAACCGCCTTCCGTTCTCCGGGGTTGCCGTTGCCTGGCCGCGAACGCTCCCAAAGTGCGATATGCCCTGGCCCTCATCGTAGCCGTCGCAAGTCTGGCGGCTTGCCATAAGGGCTCGCCATACGACGCCGCGGAAGTGCGCCGCTTGACGATGCCTAGCCCACTGCTCACAACGCCCGGCGTTACTCCCTGGTCCACGTATGCGGCAATGGATTACGGCAAACGCGGGCAGCCGAGACTGACTTCCAACGAAGCCGCCCAGGTCCGCACCTACTTGGGCGAGGTCAAGCCGTGCCAGCGGCGCGGGCTGCGGTACGGCTTTCCCAACAACGGGCAGCCCGACGATCGAATGGTCGTATTTTTTGCGACCCAGAGGGAAGGGCGCGGATACCGCCCCGGCCACGTCTTTGGCGAACCCAATCTGCTGTACATGAAAGACGGCGAACTAGTGGCGAGGCCGACGGGCGAGACGACCGACGGCGCCGCCATCGCCAGCGAGCCGTGCTTCAAATAAGATCGGCGCGGCTAAGACTTAGTGCGTTCTGAGGCTGATGGTCGAACCGAACGGCTGCGTGACGCCGGTGATGGTTTTCAACCGCTCACCCGACGTCCCAGCGTACTCATAAAGGAAGACGTCGGCGCCGTTTTGCTGCGGCGCAATCGCGTAGCTATGGCACACACGCGCATGACTGCAATGTGAGTAAATAAACGAGCCGTCGACGTCGGTCGAACCGGGAAGCGTCACGGTGCCGGCCTCGCCACCGCTCGTGCCGTTAAACTTGTAGTAGTAGAGCGTTCCGTCGCTCTGATCGTCGAAGGTCATCTGGCCGGAGTTGTCGTCCCACTGCACCGTGCCGGGACTCTTCGGAGTTCCGCCGTTCAGCTTGACGTTTTCGGTGCTGCTGCCCCCAGACGGCAGCAAGCCCGCACAAAACGCGCTGCCGCACTCGCCTGCAAAATAGGCGTTGTGCGCGTCGTCGTAGCCCACCGTATTAACGGAGAACCAGCCGCCGCTGGTGCCACCAGGCGGCGAATATGCCGTCGGAGTGCCCGTCGCGCCGGGATAGACGAGCAGGTTGCCCTGAGTGAACTGGTCGCTGACGATGTTGGCGACCGCGAGATTCCCAGTCGCCGGATCGACCGAACACGCGCCGGGCTCGTATCCAGGATCGCTCAGTATCTTTATTGGCTTTGTTGCTCCATGCGCGTACTCGACGATCTGGTGGCCGTAGAGCTGCGTCACGAAGACGTGGCCTTTCTTGTCGGCACAAAGCCCCGCCGGATTGTTTTGATTCGTGAGCGTTCCCAGGAGCTTTCCAGTCGGATCCCCGAAGACGTACACGTCATAGGTAGATGAGTCTGAAACATAGATGAGGCGGGAACCTGACCTTCCGTCGGGACTCATCCACGACTTTGCCATCCTCGCGGCGTTCGTCGCCGGCATGTCGTCCTGAGCCTGTCGAAGGACGGCTCCGCCGCTCGCGCAACCGGCAAGCAAGGCCGCACCGGTGATCGTCGCGAGTGCGAATTTGGAGGAGAACGAGATCATCGGTTTACCTCTGCTCGATCGTTCTAGAACGTGCTGTGGCCGATCCCGCTGTAGGTGGTGCCGAAAGGTTGGGTTGGGCCGGTGAGGGTGCGGCCGGTTCCACCGCCTCGGTAACTGTAGACAAGAACGTCGCCGCCATTTTGCTGCGGTGCGGCCACGCGAACGGTGATGTTTTTATGCTTCCTGTATGCAATCCAGAGAATCCAAGAACCGTCGACGTCGGACGAGCCGGAGAGTGTCGTGGAGTAGACCTCGGCGCCCTTCGTTCCGCTAAACGTGTAGGCGTAGATCGTCCCGTCGGTCTGATCGGCGAAGGTCATATGGATGCCGTCAAACTGGACGGTGCCGGGGCTCTGCGGGCTCACGTCTAAAGTGATGTTTTCGGCGGTGCTGCTCCCGTTGGGCAGCACGCCGGCGCAGAACGCGCTGTTGCAGGTCCCGGCGAAGTACAGGTCGCCTGCCGGTTCGACGCTGTAGCCGATGTCATTGACGGAGAACCAGTCGCCGCTCGCGCCCCCTGGCGGCGAATAGGTGGTGGGATTGCCCTTCGCCTTGGGATAGACGACCAGATTGCCTTGGGTGAACTCGTCGCTGACGATGTTGGCGACGGCGAGATCGCCCGTCCACCAGCTGACGGAGCACGCACCGGGCTCGTAGCCAGGATCGCTCAGCGTCCCGATGGGCGTCGTTCCTCCATGTCTATACTCGACGATCTGGTGACCGTAGAGCTGTGTCACAAAGACGTTGCCCTTCCTATCGGCACAAAGGCCGGCCGGATTATTCTGATCCGTGAGCGTACCGACCAGCTTCTCTTTTGATAAGGAGTAGGCGTAGACGTCGTACGTGGCCGAGTCAGAGACGTAGATGAGGTCTTGGTTCTTTGCGTCGGGACTCATCCACGATTTCGCGACTCCGGGCGCCTTCGCCGCGCGTCCAAGCGCGCCGGCGCTGCCGGGCGTGAGCATGTCATCCTGAGCCTGTCGAAGGACGGATCCGCCGTTCGCGCACCCGGCAAGCAAGGCTGCGCAAGTGATCGTTACGAGCCCACGCTTAGAAGAGAACAAAAGAATCATCTGGTGATTCCCCCCGGCGTGGTAATTTCGGTTAGAGCCGCTCCGAAACCCTCGGCTGGAGCCGCCCTACGACCCCTTCCCGTTCCTCAATGCCGCAAGCTCTTTGAAGAGCTTTTTCTCTTTGTCGCTGAGATTCTGGGGAAGCTGGCCGATCAGGCGTACGTATTGGTCGCCGCTGCCCTTACCTTTGACCTTTGGAATACCACGCCCGGAAAGGCGAAGGAGCCGATTGTTTTGCGTTCCGGCGGGAATCGTCATCGCAACTTGACCGCTGAGCGTGGGAACGTTGACGTCGCCGCCGAGCAGCAGGTCGTAGATGCTCACGGGAAGATCGACGTAGAGGTCGTCGCCTTTTCGCTTGTACGTTGGATCGTCTTGAAGCTGCACGATCAGGTAGAGGTCGCCGTTTGGGCCGCCGTTGATGCCGGCGCCGCCTTGTCCGGCCAAACGAATGCGCTGCCCGTCGCCGATGCCGCGCGGAATCGAGACTTCGAACCGCTTGGTCAGCACAACTCGTCCGGTGCCGTGGCATTGGGGACACAAGTGGCCGTCCTCGGTGCCGGTGCCGTGACAACGCGGGCAGATATCCTCGATTTGCAGCGAGACCGCTTTGGTTCCACCTTCGTAGATGTCGCGAAGAGTCAGGTCGATCGTGGTCTCCAAATCTTGACCGCGTCGCGCCCGGCCCGGGCCGCGCGGGGCCTGGGCAGTTTGGCGACGTCCGACCCCCGAGAAGAACGTTTCGAAGAAGTCGGAGAACCCGGTCGGGGCGCCTTCGCCGCCTAAATCAAACTCGAACTCTTCGCCATTGATGTTGGTGCGATAGCGGCGTTGCTGCTCCGCCTGTTGAGCGGCTTGCTGCCAGTTGGGCCCAAGAACGTCGTACTTCTTGCGCTTTTCCGGGTCGCCTAATACTTCGTAGGCCTCGGAGATTTCCTTGAACTTCTCTTCGGCCTCTTTAGGATTCTTCAGGTTTGCGTCGGGGTGCCATTTTCGCGCGAGCTTCCGATACGCGGACTTAATATCTTTCTCGGCCGTATTCTTAGGCACGCCCAAGACCGAATAGTAGTCCTTAAAGTTCATCGGCATCCGAGGCGCACTTCCATTGTCATCCTGACCCTTCGACTCGCTGCGCTCGCTCAGGACTGCGCTTCGCGCAGGCGCTAAGGCGGGTCATTCGGTGGATTGTTTGGCGACGATTACCTTCGCGGGGCGAAGCAACTCGTCGCCTAGGGTATAGCCCTTCTCGGCGACGGCGACGACGGTATCGTCCGCCTCGCCGCTCGAAGCCGACGTGCCGATGGCCTCGGCGACGCGCGGGTCGAACGGTTTGCCCTTGACGTCAATGGCTCGTACGCCTTCTCCTGCGAGCAGCGCCTCGAAGCCGCGCAGCGTCTGTTCGATTCCGCCCCGCAACGTGTCGCCGTCGGCATTCGATTGCAGCGCGCGCTCGAGATTATCGAGCACCGGAAGAAAGCGTTCGATCAGCATGCGGCGGCGCGCCGAAACCAGCGAGTCGAAGTCGCGCTGCATGCGCTTCTTATAGTTGTCGAAGTCGGCCACGGCCAACAAGAACTTGCCGTAGTTCTCGTCGGCGCGAGCGTTGGCCGCAGCGAGCAGTTCTTCGAGAGACTGCTGCTGCGGCGCTCGCTCTTCGATCGTGGCCTCTCCGGCCTCGGTCCTTAAAACCGACGGATCGTCAAACATCGAGTCGTTCAACGAGGCGACGCCTACTGCGCTTCCTTGAACTCGGCGTCGATGACGTCGTCGCTGGGCGCTCCGGAACCGCCACCGGAGCCGTTAGACGTCGGTGCGCCATCGCCCGTACCCGGCTGCTCGCCCTGCGGCGCTGCGGCCTTATAGAGCAACTCGGCCATTTTGTAGCTGGCCTGTTGCAGCGTATCGATTGCCGGTTTGATCTGCTCGACCGTACCGTTTTCGCTGATCTGCTTGAGCTCTGCGAGCGCCCGCTCGACGTCGCCCCGCGGACCCGCATCGAGTTTGTCGCCCACTTCTTTGAGCGATTTCTCCGTCGAATAGATCAGGCTCGAGGCGTTATTGCGCACTTCGGCCTCTTCGCGCCGGGCGTTGTCGGCGGCCCCTTGCAGCTCGGCGTCGCGGACCATGCGATCGACTTCGTCCTTGTTGAGGTTGGTCGAAGCGGTGATCGTAATCGCCTGCTCTTTGCCGGTTCCGAGATCCTTCGCGCTGACGTTCACGATGCCGTTGGCATCGATGTTGAACGTCACCTCGATTTGCGGCACGCCGCGCGGTGCCGGCGGAATCCCTTCCAGTCGGAAGCGCCCGAGCGTCTTATTGTCCGGTGCCATGGGGCGTTCGCCTTGCAGCACGTGAATTTCCACCGAGGTCTGGCCGTCTTCGGCCGTCGTGAAGATCTGCGACTTCTTCGTCGGAATCGTGGTGTTCCGATCGATTAGCTTGGTCATCACGTTGCCGAGCGTTTCAAGTCCCAGCGAGAGCGGCGTCACGTCGAGCAGTACGACGTCGCGGACTTCGCCGGAGAGTACGCCGGCCTGGATGGCTGCGCCGACCGCGACGACTTCGTCGGGGTTGACGGTGAGATTCGGCTCTTTGCCCGTCAGCTTGCGAACGAGTTCTTGAATGACCGGCATGCGCGTCGCGCCGCCGACCATGATCACTTCGTCGAGTTTGGAGACGTCGAGCTTCGCATCGGCGATCGCATTGTGGAACGGTCCCACGCAGCGATCGGTGAGATCCCCGGTCAGCTCCTCGAACTTCGCGCGGGTGAGCGTGTAGTCGAGATGCTTGGGGCCTTCTTGGTCCGCCGTGACGAACGGCAGATTGATGCTGGTCGTCACGACCGACGAAAGCTCGATCTTGGCCTTTTCGGCGGCTTCGGTGAGCCGCTGCATCGCCTGCTTGTCTTTGCTGAGGTCGATTCCCTGATCGCGACGGAACTGATCCACGAGCCACTCGACCACGCGATGGTCGTAATCGTCGCCGCCGAGATGCGTGTCGCCGTTGGTTGCTTTGACTTCGAAGACGCCGTCGCCGACCTCGAGGATCGACACGTCGTACGTGCCGCCGCCGAGATCCCACACCAGGATCGTCTCGTTGCCTTTTTTCTCCAGGCCGTACGCGAGTGCGGCAGCCGTCGGCTCGTTGATGATGCGCAGAACGTCGAGTCCGGCAATCTTGCCGGCGTCTTTGGTCGCTTGACGCTGCGAATCGTTGAAGTAGGCGGGCACGGTGATGACCGCTTTGGTAACGCGCTCGCCAAGATAGTTGCTCGCGTCGTTGACGAGCTTCTGCAGGATCATCGCCGAAATTTCTTGCGGCGTGTAATCCTTGCCGTCAATCTTGACGTGGTAATCCGGTTCGCCCATGTGTCGCTTGATCGAGCTGATCGTGCGATCGGGATTGGTGATTGCCTGACGTTTCGCGAGTTGTCCGACGAGACGCTCGCCGGTCTTTGTAAATGCCACCACCGAGGGCGTCGTGCGCGAGCCTTCGGCGTTGGGAATAACGGTGGGTTGTGATCCCTCCATTACGGCGACGACCGAATTGGTCGTGCCTAGGTCGATGCCGACCGTCTTAGCCATGAAACTTTTTACCTCGTTTTCATAAATTTTCCGACCCGCCTGGACCAGCTGAGCCGGCAACTGCGCTTGAGGCCGAGGTTACGAGCCCTGCGCGCTGCCGGCGGCGCCTTGCCGCTTAGGGAGAGTTCGGATTGGAACTACCGCACCATGATACACGATGCGGTAGTGAAGTTGTTTCGCTATTTTTGACCCGCCCCAAAGCCCAAAAGTTGCAGGCCCCCCCTCTCTGTCATCCTGAGCCTGTCGAAGGATGAAGAGCGACGGACGTTACGGCTGCTGCTCTTCCTGGGGCTGCTGTTCCTGGGGCTGCGGTTGAGCGGCCGGAGTTTCGCTCAATTTGATCGCCACGAACTTCTTGAGGCCGCGCGACCAAACGTTTAGCCGAATCGTGTCGCCGGGCTTCTTGGAAGCGATGTAGTCGTGGAGGTCCTTGATGCTGCTGAAGTCTTTGCCGTCGGCCTGAAGGATGACGTCGCCTGGTTGGATGCCGGCTTGGTCGGCGGGCGATCCCGAGAAGACCTGCTGCACGGCGACGCCGCCGCTGCCGTTATACCCGATCTGGTTCTTGACGCCGGCGGAGAGGTCGGCCATGTAGATTCCCAAGAAGCCGGTGTCGGTGCCTTGGTGCGCTCCCGGGTTCTTTTCCAGCGCCGCGACGACGTTGCGCACGGTGTTCGAGGGAATCGCGAACCCGATGCCTTGCGCATATGCGGACTTGACGGTCGATTGGTTCATTCCGATGACTTGGCCGTCGATGTCGATGAGCGGACCGCCCGAGTTGCCGGGATTGATCGGGGCCGACGTCTGGAGTAAGCCTTTGAAGTCAATTTCGGAGCCGTTTTCGGTCGGGATCGGTTCGGAGCGGTTGAAGGCCGAGACGACGCCCACGGTCACCGTTTGTTCGAGCTGAAGCGGCTCGCCGATCGCGATCGCCCATTGACCCTGCTCGAGGCGAGTGGAATCGGCGAGTTCCAACGGCGGAGGAAGCTTGCCGTAGTTATCCACGCGCAGAATGCCCACGTCCGCCGAGAGGTTGTAGGCGATGACGTGCGCCGGCACGCGATCGCCGTTGGCAAACACCACCGTCAGTTTGGTGACACGTCCTCCGGCGGGCGGCTGCAGCACGTGCGCGTTGGTGACGATGTCGCCACGCGAGTCGATAACGAAGCCGGAGCCGGAGGCTTCACCGTGATAGGGCTGGACGATGCCGGGGCCGCCTTGCCCGCCGCCAAAAAACTGTTGGAAGAACGGGTCGGCCGGAATGACTTGCTGCCCGTTTACCTCTTCCGTGATCGCGACCACGGACGACTTCGTCCGCTTGACCGCGCTCACGATTCGATCTTGATCGCTCACGCCGCTCAACGGAACGGCCGCGATGGCCGGCGGCGTGCGATCTGGACCAGTCGCACCGCCGAAATGGCTGCTCGCATAGAGCATCATAAGGAAGCTGCCGATGACGGCGCCCACGAGCCCAACAATGAGCGTGGAAAAAACGCGATTCTTCATGCAGCCATTTACCCGATCTACGGAAAAAAGTTACCAAGCGAGCCGCACGTCTTCGCACCGCGCGACGGCTGCGCTTGCATTCGGGGTTCCGCGCGACGGCGTCGGCTCCTCGGGCCACAGCGAATCGGGCAGCCGGCGCCGCAGTGCGGCGCGGATGCATTCCAAGCGTTCCTCGCGGAACTGCATGACGCGCATCTGGATCAGGAGCCGCGCGCGCCTCAGGGCCCGGCGCGAAAAAAGTTCCTCTGGCGTCATCGGAGCAGGGGATGGGCTTGCGGTCGCGTGGCTTTGCGCGGCTGGGCTCGCGGCGGGCGCCGTCGAGGCCAGGAGCGCGATAAGAAGGAAAAGTCGCATGGGTCGATCACCTCCGCGGCCCAATTCACGGCCTGGGCGCGGGGGAGCAAGGACCCGCGGCAAAACTCCCGGTCGTGACCTCAAACACCCTGACCCTAGCCGAACCGCCCTCTGAGCCTTACGTCCGGATCGTCCCGCTGGGCGGCTGCGGCGAGATCGGGCGCAATATGACCGTTATCGAAACCAACGACGACCTGGTCGTCGTCGATTGCGGCTTGATGTTCCCCGACGACGAGATGTACGGCGTGGATATCGTTATCAACGATTTCACCTACGTGCGCGAGCGTGTCCACAAGTTGCGCGGCCTGCTCGTAACCCACGGGCACGAAGACCACATCGGCGGGATTCCCTATTTCGTGCGCGAGTTTCCGCAAATACCGATCGCCGCGACGGCGCTTACGATCGCGTTGATCAAAGCGAAATCGCGCGAGCAGAAGCTCGGGGAGGTCGAGTTCACGCAGGTCAAGCCGGGCAGTCGCGTTCGCCACGGTTCGATCGAAACCGAGTTCGTCCACGTGAACCATTCGGTTGCCGGGGCGTGCGCGCTCGCACTGCGGACGCCGGTCGGAACGATCTTCCATACCGGCGACTTCAAGTTCGATCAAACGCCGATCGACGGCAAGCCGGCCGATTTCTCCAGAATCGGGGCGATCGGCGACGAGGGCGTGCTCTGCATGCTCTCCGATTCCACCAACGCCGAACGCCCGGGCCACACGCGCTCCGAGCGCGCCGTCGGCGAGGCCTTCACCTCAATCTTTTCGCACGCCAAAGGCCGTATCGTCGTCGCCTCGTTTGCCTCGAACGTTCCGCGCATTCAGCAGACCGTGGATCACGCCGTTCGCTTCAACCGCAAGGTAACGTTCTTAGGGCGTTCCATGCGCAACGTGGTTCATTTTGCCACCGAGCTGGGCTATCTGCGGGTGCCGCCCGACACGATGGTTCGCAGCGAGGACATCGACGGTTATCCGCCCGAGCGCGTCGTCGTGATGACCACCGGCTCGCAGGGCGAGCCGATGAGCGGGCTCGCGCGCATGTCAGTACGCGATTACAAGCACTTTAAGATCGTACCCGGCGACACGGTCGTGATCAGCGCGACCCCGATTCCCGGCAACGAGAAGAGCGTGCACAAGACGATCAACAATCTCTCCAAGCTCGGCGCGATCGTGATTCACGGCACCGACGGGCGCTCGCACGTGTCGGGTCACGCTTCGCAAGAAGAGCTGCTGCTGATGCTCAACCTCGTTCGGCCCGAGTTCTTCGTTCCGGTGCACGGCGAATACCGGATGCTAGCGGCCCACGCGCAGCTCGCGATTCAAACCGGCGTCGAGCCCGGCAACGCTTTCATCGTCGAGAACGGCGACGTCCTGGAGTTCACGCACGAATACGGCGATAAGGTCGGCCGGACGTACGGCGGTCACGTCTTCGTCGACGGATCCGGCATCGGCGACATAGGCGAAGCGGTGCTGCGCGACCGCAAGGCGCTGTCGATCGATGGGATTATCATGGTCGTCGTCGCGATCGACAGCGAGGAGGCGCGAGTAATCGGAGGTCCCGATCTAATTTCGAAAGGCGTCTTCTATCTGCCCGAGGCCGGCGGTGTGCTCGACGAACTGCGCGCCGAGCTAAAAGCCGTGCTCGAAGGCATCTCGGTCGATGCGATGCGCGACGTCACCGCCGTCAAAGAGCACGTCCGCAGCGAGTTAGCCGCCTCCGTCTACGCCCGCACCAAACGCCGCCCCATCGTCATTCCAGTGGTAATGGAGGTCTGATTCTTGTCATCCTGAGCGGAGTCGAAGGATGACAATAAGAGTAACGCTTCTCTTGCTTGAGTTCCCAGTGTCATGGTGAGCCCTCGCAATGTCAGTCGGATCGGTCGGTGGCTTGCGTAGGCGCTTAGGCATAGCGGCGTGGTACGATAAGGGCGCGTGGCTTCACTCCAGCCTTACTTGCTCACGGCGATCTTTCTGCTTTGGGTCTGCATTCTGATTTACGAGCCCGTTCGCCGAGCTAAGAGTGGGCTTCCGCCGATTCCGCCGCCTTCACCGTTCCAACGCTGGGTTCGGATCATATGGGGCGTGATTTTCGCCGCGTACATGATTTGGGTCATTGTAGGTTGGACCAAAGGCATCCACTAAGTCCACGCAGTCGAAGGGCTCAGGATGACAAAGTGGGAGCGGGTCGCGCCGACACACGGGAGATGACTGCATCGGTGAACTCCGTCGTGCTCGCATGGCCCCCGAGATCGGCGGTTGCGATTCCCGATTGCACGGTATCCATCGCGGCGGAGTAGATCGCTTGCGACGCTTTGCGCGCGAGCGGGTCGTCGATGTACGAGAGCACCGCAGCGGCTGCCAGGATCATGGCGAGCGGATTGGCGACGTTCTTTCCTTCTAATCGCGGCGCGGTGCCGTGCGGCGCCTCCGCCATCACCGCTGACGGCTGCAAGCCCTCTTCGAATGCGAGCAAAATCGACTCTGCGCCCGCGATCGAGCCGAAGAGTTGCATCACGAGATCCGAGAGGCAGTCGCCGTCGCGATTGAGCGACGGAATCACCAGCGGCTTGTCGCCCGCAGACGAGAGCAGCAACGCGTAGGTGGCATCGATGAGCTGCGGGTCGTAGTCGATGCCGGGATGTCGCGCAGCCGCGGCATCCATCTCCTCTTTGAGCATCCCTTCGTAAACCGGGCTGACCGTAAACTTCGGGCCCCCGAAGACCGTCGCGCCCATTTTGCTCGCATGGACGAACGCATACTCCGAGACATATCGGCAGATGCGGCGCGAGATTCGCTCCGTGCGATACGCGGCCTCATCCAGGCCCTCGCCTTCGCGCCATTCCTTTGCGCCGTAGGCATCGCCGACCGCCATTCGAACGACCGAGATCGGCGCGTGAATCCCGCCGACGGGACGCACGCGCGGCAACTTGCGGCCCGTTCGGACGATGACGCTCCCGCCGATCGCTTCGCGCAGGATGCGGTTGGGCGAACCCACGTCGCCTTGGCCCTCGGGTGTAATCGTCGCAGCTTTGAGGCCGAGATGCCGGCGCTTTATCGCCTCGGCCGCGTCGAGCACGACGCGATTTGCCGTCGCGCGACGATTTAACAGCGACAGATCGAATCGCTCAAACGTCAGCTCGACGCCGGTAACGCTGGGATCGAGCACGCGCAGAGCTTCGAGCAACAACTCCTGTCCGGTCTGATCGCCTTCGAGAACGACGAGCGTTGGCACGGCAGCCCTTTTTGGTGGTGAGGCCGCACTTTTCCCGTGGCCGTCAGCGCGTCGTTCAGGAGGAGCCGCCCTCGGCGCGTAACTCTCCGCACGGGAGGAACCGCCATGACGCTGACCTTCGCGCGAATCGTTGCCGTATGTGCCTTTAGCGCAGTCCTTGCAGCCTGCGCCGCTCGTTCTGAAACGCCGCTGCCCACAGTTCCGGCGCCCAATTTGGCTCCGTCCGACGTGGAGAGTGCGGCGACAGCTCGAATTCTTTCATACCATTATCACGTGTGCGCGGCCGGCCCCTGACGGCTGTCGACGCACAAATGAACTAAGGTCGTGACGAAGAAGAGGTAGTGTCCATGGCGCGCAACCGCCGCAGAGCGAATGCCAGGACCCGGCTCAACCTCGAGATCGTTGGGCTCGCCGCGATCGCACTCGCCGTACTTTGCGGCATCGCCTTGGCGTTTCCGAATCATGCCGGCAGCATCGGCGGCTGGGCCGCCACGGAGCTACGCGCTCTCTTTGGAGATGCCGCTCCGCTTTTCCCCGTGCTCGTCGCTCTAATCGGCGGGATCATCTTTCTCGAAATCAACGTTCCCCGCATGATTGCCGGACTTGGCAGCAGCGCGCTTGCGTATTTCTTGATTCTCGACGCGTTCTTCGGTGCTCGGGGCTGGAAGCACGGCGGGCTCGTCGGAACGAACATCTGGTGGGCGCTGCGTGCGCTCGTCGGCGGCGTCGGAGCGACCATCGTCCTTTCTCTTGCGGCGCTCTCGCTCACGCTCTGGCTTACCAACGCGAGTTTAAAACGCCTGATCGGGCGCGCGGTCGTTTTCCTCGGGAGCCTTCGCCCTCCGCTGCGCCCGCGGAGCGAGGCTATCTCCGAAACCGTTTCACTGAGGCGCTCGCCGATTGTGCCCGAAGAAGCTGCGCCCCTCGCGCTCATTGAAGAAGAAGAGCCGAGCGAAATTCCGCTCCCGGTCGTGATCGCAAAACCTATAGCGCCAATCGTCCTTCGACAAGCTCAGGATGACAAGGGTCGAACGATTCCGGAACCGCAGGTGCCCACGAGCAGTCGCGCCTACCGCCTTCCCGACCTCTCGATGTTCGATGCTCCGCCGAACGTAGCGGTTGACGAGTCCAGCCGCGCGCACGTACTCGAGGATACGCTCGCGAGTTTTGGCGTCGGCGCGAAGGTAGCGCACATCGAGCGAGGCCCCTCGGTGACGCGCTACGAGTTAAAGCCCGAACGCGGCGTTAAGATTTCACGAATTGCGTCGCTTGCCGACGATCTGGCGCTCGCGCTGGCCGCGACCAGCGTCCGCATCGAAGCGCCAATTCCGGGAAAATCCGCGATCGGAATCGAGGTGCCGAACAAGACGGTCTCGATCGTCGCGATTCGCGAGATCCTCGATGCGCTTCCCAATCGCGGCCAAGTGCCCCCGTTGTGGATGGCCTTGGGCAAAGACATCACCGGCCGGCCGGTCTTCGGCGATCTCTGCAAGATGCCGCACCTTTTGATTGCGGGAGCGACCGGCGCCGGCAAGTCCGTTTGTTTGAACACGATCGTCGCATCGCTGCTGGTCAGCGCGACCCCAGATCAAGTGCAGATGCTGATGATCGATCCCAAGCGCGTCGAGCTCACCGTCTACAACGGCATCCCTCATCTGATCAAAGACGTGATTGCCGACCCGAGGCTGGCCGCCGGTGCACTCTTCGAGATGACCAAAGAGATGGAGGCCCGCTACGAGCGCTTTGCCAAGGCGGGCGTTCGCAAGATCGAAGAGTACAACGCGAAATATCCCGACGAGCGGTTGCCCTATGTCGTCATCGCCATCGACGAACTCGCCGATCTGATGCTCGTCGCTCCGAGCAAAGTCGAAACGACGATCATGCGCCTCGCGCAGCTCGCGCGCGCGACCGGCATCCATCTCGTGGTTGCGACGCAGCGTCCTTCGGTCGACGTCATCACCGGCCTCATCAAGGCGAACGTACCCTCACGCATCGCGTTTGCGGTCAGCTCGCAAACGGACTCGCGCGTGATTCTCGACATGAACGGCGCGGAGCGACTGCTCGGCCGTGGCGATATGCTCTACCTCCCGATCGACGCGCCAAAACCGATTCGCGCGCAGGGCGCGCTCATCACCGGCGGGGAGGTAAACCGTCTCGTCGAGTTTTGGGCACGTCAATCACGTCCGGACAACCTGCTCGACGTCGAGGTCGTGCCCCTCAGCGACGACGAGGCCGCGCGAAAAGAGACCGATCCGCTCTGCTATGAGGCTGCCAAGTTTCTCATCGAGACGAACTACGCGTCGACGGCCGCTCTGCAATCCCGCTTCTCGATCGGCCATCCGCGCGCGATGCGATTGATGAAACAGCTCGAGGATTTCAAAATCGTCGGGCAACACGAGGGAACCAAGCCTCGCAAGATCCTCCTTGGACTTGCGGACTTGGAGATCGTGGCGCCGCGATTGGGCAAGACCGAAGAAGCGCAGCAAGGTCTCTTTGCGAGCAGTGAATAGCCTGCGCCGCGGTCGTTACCGCGCTCTCTGGGCGTTTGTCGCCATCCTCTCCTTCGCGGCGTTCTACGTGCTGGGACGGATCGTCGTCGCTTATGGCGAGCCGGCTTTCTTGCTGCAATGGGAACGAGCGCTTTTCGATCATTCGACATTAGTCGCATGGTGGTTGACCTGGGCCTGTTACCCCGACGTCCTCATTCCCATCTGCATCGCCTTATTGATCGTCGCCTGGCTGCTGCCCGCTTGGCGGCAGCGCGCCTTCGCCAGCATTATCCTGCTGCTGCTTTGCTGGCGCACGGCGGATTTTTTCCAGCACGTTTTCGCGCGGCATCGCCCGCTCGACTGGGTCGTGAAGCACGAGACGGCCTTTTCCTATCCGAGCTCGCACGCGGCTATTGTCGCGGGTTTCTATTGGCTGTGGGTAGTGATGCTGTACAGTTCGAATCCCAACTGCACGGCTCGAAAAGCCGTGTCGATGCTGCTTTTCGTCTTTGGAGTCGGCATCTGCTGGTCGCGCCTGGCCTTGGGTGCTCACTACATCACCGACCTGCTCGGCGGCGTGCTCCTCGGCATCGCGTTCGTCGCGGCCGCAGCCGCGCTCTTCCCAGGGGAACTTATCCGGCGCGACGCGGGGCGTCTCTCGGGCACGGCAGAATAGGAGCCTAATGGCCTTCGCCGACCCAATAACCGCGCAAATCGAGCGTAAGCTTGATGCCGGCATTCCGCTCTCCATGGACGACGGGCTCGCGCTCTATCGCACCTGGGATATCCACACGCTCGGGCGGCTTGCCCGCAAGCAGAAGGAGCGCAAGAGCGGCAAGAAAGTTTTCTACGTCCTCAACCGCTACATCAACTCGACTAATGTCTGCTTTGCCGGATGCACGTTCTGCTCGTTTGCCGCCGACGAGTTCAAGGAGCCGCAGCGCGTCTTCCGCATGACCGCCGATCAGGTCTTCGCCAAGGCCGTCGAGACCGGAACGAACTTTAACCAGCTCCATATCGTCGGCGGCCACGATCCGCGCCAGCTCTCGCTCGACTATTGGCTGCCCCTGATGCGCCGATTCAAGGCCCAACTGCCGCACGTACAGCTCTCGCTCTTCACCGCCGCCGAGATCGAATACATGGCCAAGCGGCATCGCATGTCGTTTCCGCTGATCGTCACGGAGCTAAAGAATGCCGGGCTCGATAACGTCAACGGCGGCGCTGCGGAGATCTTCGCCGAACCGACCCGCGGCAAAATCTGTCCGAATAAAGTCTCGGCATCGAACTGGCTGCTGCTGCACGAGGAACTTCACCGCCAAGGCATCGCCAGCAATGCGACGATGCTCTACGGCCATATCGAGTCGCTCGAAGATCGCGTCGACCATTTAATCCGGTTACGCGAATCGCAAGAGCGCTCGCCCGGATTCAACGCATTCATCCCGCTCGCGTTTCATCCCGACGGCAACGAGCTCTCGTACTGCGGCTGGACTACCGGCCTCGACGACATTCGCACGTTTGCCGTCGCGCGACTGATGCTGAACAATTTCGATCACATCAAAGCCTACTGGATGATTCAAGGATTGAAGGTATGTCAGGTCGCGCTCGAGTTCGGCGCCGACGACATGGACGGCACGCACGG
>PMTY01000195.1 GCA_003167155.1 Candidatus Cybelea tumulisoli | reverse complement strand
GGTGTGGTTCTCGGTGAGCGGCGACGTGGACGAATACCGGGCGGAGCTTTTACGGCGGGGAGCAGACGTTGGCGAACCTCAAAACGGCCCATTCGGTCGGATGTTTACCCTCGTTGCACCGGGCGGGTTCGTGGTTACCGTGCATGCGGGCGCGCCGTGAAATATTGGGTCGGCGTGGCCTCTGCCGATCACGTACAGGCTGCAGTGGCCGGTGGATTCGTGCAGCTCGGTCACGGGAAATCGGCTCCGGTTCGTCGTTTACTGCCGGGCGATCTGCTGGCGTTCTACTCACCTCGGTCGCAACTGCGCGCGGGAGTTCCCGTACAAAGCTTCACTGCGATTGGCAGGGTCCGCGATCGTGAGCCATATCTGTATCCGCAGACGCCCAGCTTTTCGCCGACGCGCCGCGACGTATTTTATTTCAAGGCAGAAGCGGCGCCCATCGAACCGCTGCTGGGCGAACTATCGTTCATTCATCCTGGGACGAATTGGGGACTCCCATTCCGGCGGGGCCTAATCGAAGTGAGCGAACAGGATATGCGTGTCGTAGCGAACGCCATGAAGGCGCTAGACTTCCCATTTTGAGCTTGCCGCCAGCGCATCTGGCCTACCGGCAGACCGAAACCCTGTTTGGCACGCCTATTCCATCAGGCGGTAAGCATCGCGTCGCCGTCGTGTGCGGCGTTTTGAGACACTTACGACGGGAAACCCAGCTACCGCTGCCTAAGCCACTTGAAAGTTTCTAACGGGAGTCGTTTAATGTGCCAGATATGTGCCGGTTCACCGATCACTAATAAGATCAAGATTGACGACTCGCAAACCACGGGCAGCCGGCGCCAGTTTATCGGAGGCGCCGCTGCGACGGGAGCGGCGATCGCGGCGATGTCCGCTAAGTATACGGCCCGCGCGGCTGATGGCGCTGAGGTGATCTTTAGCAACGGCACAATCATCCCGATGGCGTTGCAGCAAGGTAGGGTTGAAGCGTTAGCGGTTGGCGGCGGCAAGATTCTGGCCGTCGGGTCGACGGCAGAAATTTCAGCGCTGCGCGGTAGGGCTACAACATTTGTCGACCTGCAGGGGCGCACGATGCTCCCGGGACTGATCGACCCGCACCATCATACCGTCCTGTCTGCACTCGTAGCCGATCTCCTCATGGACGTCGGATATCCGAAATATCGGACGCGTGACGAAGTCATCGCCGCATTGACGGCGGCGGCAGGGAAAACAGCGCCGGGGCAATGGATTCGAGCGGGCCGTTTCGATAATCTGCTCCAAGGCGGCGACCTGTCGATGGAACTGCTCGATGCGGTCTCAACCGAGCATCCGATCTTCGTTTGGTACGTGAACGGACACACTGCCGCGGCTAATTCGACGGCGTTCAAGCTCGCAAAGATCTCCGCGGGCGTCGGCGTTCTTCCCGGCGGCGGCCACTTCGGTCGAGGACCAAATGGCAAGTTGAACGGCCTGATCTACGAAGAGCCTGCACTGTTGCGCTTTACCGCGCTGGCCATACCCGACGTCACCCCGGAAACGCTAGCGAAACTGGTCACGTCATATACGCAGCGAGTCGCCGCCCTCGGCAACACAACGCTACACGAGCCCGGGACCATCAAGGCGCAGTGGGTGCAGTCGCTTGCGAGGTTATCGACCACGCTCGACGTCCGCCTAAGTGCCAGCTTGCCGTCGGATGCGATCGACGAAAGCAAAGCTTTCGCCGCGCTGGGGACGGGCGCCAAGGCACGAGTAATTCCCGGCAGCCGCCTCTCGCTGTACGGCATCAAGTTCTGGGCGGACGGCTCGAATCAGCAGGAGACGGCGGCGCAAACGATGCCGTATCTGCACACCGCGTCGAAGGGTCAAACGAACTATTCCGAAAGCCAGATGGCGCAGATGTGTCGCGCGGCGATGGACGCCGGATGGCCGATCTTGATCCATTGCCAGGGCGATGCGGCGATCGATGACGCGCTCGGTGCCATCGAGTCGGCCTACGGTGCGAAGCCGGCGACCGGACTCAACCGGATCGAACACGCAACGATGGCGCGCCAAGATCAGCTCGAGCGAATGAAGCGCCTAGGCGTCGAGCCGACTTTCCTCATGGCGCTCTTGGCTCTCTACGGCGCGGCTTATCGCGACGAGATTTTAGGAGCCGACAGGACAGACTTCATGATCCCAACCGGCGCCTGCGTGAAGCTCGAAATCCCCTTCAGCTTGCACACCGACTCTCCGGCCGGACCCATCGGCCCGCTGCGCCTCGTTCAAACCGCGGTGACGCGCCGTTGCGAAATTGACGGCTCGGTGATCGGTCCGGATCAGGCCACCACGCTCGATCAGGCACTGATGGCGGTGACCATCAACGCAGCACGGCAAATCGGGATGGAAGATCTGATCGGAACGCTCGAAACCGGTAAGGAGGCCGATCTCACTATCCTAGAAAGCGACCCCTTCAAGACCGATCCTGAACAAATCATGGCGATAAAGGTAAGCGAAACGTGGGTTAGCGGCGAAAAGAAATTCGGCTAAAGAAGTTTCGGTATCAACCGCCGCCCTATCCGAACTACGGGGCCGCGGGCACCGTCCGAAAGACCATTAGCGAGGTAGTTGCGACGGGAAGTGTGTTCTCGTTCTGCGGAAGATTCAGAGTGCTAACATCGGGGAGCCAGTCGGTGGAACTGGCGAGCGGTCCGCAGAACTTCGCGCCTTGGCTCTCCACCATCGGCGCAACGAGCACCAGGCGATGCAGCGTTCGATGGAGGCTCGACGCGTCTTGGCGGGCGCGCTCCCAGTTCGAGCGGAAGGCCGCTCTCAACAAACGCCGTTCGACCGCGGCGCAGTCGGGTGTGTACGCACCTACCTCGGTGCTCATATCCGCATTGTGCGCTGCATACGTTCGCCGCAGCGCTGCAATGAGGCCCTCCACCATCATACGGTCGCGCCAGCCGACGACAACTTCGTAGCGCGCGCGCCGGCCGTCTCGGCTCGTCTTAAAGGCGGCGAGCACGGGTCGCATTAGGCCCTTGATCCGTCCGAGCACGATCCGTGGGTTGATGGGAACGGTGCCGGCCGTTGAGTCGAGCTCGACGGCAACCCGCACCAGGGGCGCGGTCCAACGCGGGCTGGCTTCCGATATCTCCGCGATCGTCGAGGGTTCGTCTTGCAAGCCGATCGGAACGATCGTTTGACGCCGTGGATCACCCCAGAGGATAACTTTGACGCCGGGATCGAGGCGGCCAGTCTGCCACGGATAGCGGTCTGTCTCTTGGAACCTCGTCGCGACGCCAACGCTCTGCGTGTCGTCGTTGGGATGCGAATACATCGTATAAAGAGACTCGTGCCCAAGCGTCACGCCCAGCGCCTTCGCAAATGTGGCCGCATTCTCGTGCGCGTGCACGAGCGCAGCGAAATAGGGTGAAATCCAGTTCGCGAGCGATATCGCGGTCGAGGCGCTGCCGGCGGCGTAGAGTTCGGGCTGATCGGCTGCAATCGTCACGATGCGGCCGAGCGCCGGAACATCCTTTTCAACGAACGCACTTACGGCGCGGGCCGCAAGTGCGGGATCAGGTTCGAAGTCGGCGCTTTGCGAGCCAACCCATGCGGCCTCTTCGGCAAATTTAACTTCGGGCGGCTGTTCGACCGCGGCGGGTTGTAGTAAAACGGTCCCTTCGGACCCGAGCTCTTCGGTGTCGTACGGTCCGTCGAAAGTAGCCCAACCTGGTAGGAATCGCAAGTTGGTTACCATCTGCGAGAGGGCGTAAACGCCGATCTTGCCGCCGCGGACCGTTTCCACGAGCCGCGTCAGCATCGAGCGCGCGTCGTCCAACGCACGATTCCATGCTCCCGGATCCTCCACGCTTGGATTGAAAACGAACCGCTCCGTCACTTTGCCGATGCGGGCGCCGAAATGCCGGCTAAGGTCGGCCACGCCGCGGGCGATCGCGGCGCTTTGGTCCGGCACCACTTTGATGTAGATCTGCGCGCGCCAGGTTGCCGCGTCGTCGGAATCGGACAAGGGCCTGCGTCGCTCGGAACCCGGAAAGTAGTTCGACCAAGAAGTCGGCATCCACGCTCCTGGATCGTCCAAACCGGCGTTCGTGTGGTCGATCACCACGCCGTCGTCCTTCAAGACTTTGACAACTTCCGCGACGTAGGGCGTAGGATCGTACGGACGCGGCGAGCCCGTCGGAGCCGACGTGACTGCGAGGAGCACCGTATCGGGCGCGATCGCGTCGTCGGTGCTACCAATACCGACATACACCGGCTGCCCGTCGGGCACGTCTTTATACGTTACGTCTGGATCGGGAACGAAGCGATAGGGTGGAAGCCTCGCGGTGCGCACCTCCGAGAGGCCCGCCGAGGTGACGACGTAGCTCACTCCAATCTCCATCATGCAGCCGTCGGAGAGCACCAGACAAGATGGCAGCCCGATGGTCATGACGCCACGCGCGCCCGGTGCGACCCGAAAGCGCCACATGCAACCCCTGCCGCAAACCATGATCCGTAGCCTTAAAGCGGCACCTCCGTAGGTTGTGAACCCAACGCTGGTGGGAGCGATCGCAACTTCGGCAGCCGTACGATTGACGAGCGTCAGCTTTAGCTGCGCGGACTCCGTCGAAAGGTAGGTCGTCTTCGTGAGCGCATAGGTAGTTTCAATACCGGAGCTGCCGGCATTCGCGCGCCCGCACACTGCGGTAAGGAGGAGCGCAATAGTCGCTATGACCCGGCCCATACAAGACAAATGCGCCGGACAGGACGGTCGTGACCTGCGCGCGATAGACTTTAGTGGAGGCGGCTTTGAGCTCGGGCGTGCAGCGATCACGGTAGCGAAGATTTCCCGCCGTCGGCGAGAAATCATCGCTTCACGGAATTGGAGGTTCTGATGGCTTCGCTGCAGGGTTGCTCTCGGGAAGGTGGCAGAACCTCGTGACCAAGGCCATCACCAAGGAACGTCTCGCTGCTTTCTCCGACGGCATATTCGCGGTGATCATTACTATTTTCGTTGTGTGTGTCTACGCCGCAGCATCCTGGCTGCAGGGACCGGCGTCCTCGGCCGGATCTAACTCACTCTGGAGCGCCAACTGCGCTCGCCACCGAATCACCAGCGCCGCATTGACGTCAGCGTGATTGGCAAAACCACAACTCACGCAACCAAAGCGCCTTCTTCGGCGGCTCTCGCGCGCTACATGCCCGCACCGCGAACAGGTCTGCGACGAGAAACGTGCATCTACCTCGACGACCGTGCGCGCCGCTTCTTCCGCTTTCGCCACGATCATCTGCCGAAGTAGACCAAAACCACTATCCAGTAACCGGCGGTTGAGCCCCGCCTTCGCTGCCACGTTACGTCCCGGATGCTCCACGCTGCCTTTGGCGCTGCGGGTCATCGCCCGTAATGCCAGCTTTTCGAGCGCAATCACATCGGCGCCGTCAACGATCTGGCGGCTGACCTTATGCGCGTAGTCCCGGCGCGCATTGGCTTCGCGAGCCTTGGAGCGCGCGAGCCGCAGCTGCGCTCGCTGCCGCCGCGGGTCCTTCCGATTGATGGCGTGCCCCGCGCTATCGCGGACCGTCATGGCCTCCAGTTCCCGCTGTAACCGCTTGGTGGCAGCCCGGCGGCGCTCGCCCACGGCGGCATTGCCGATCAGACGGCCATCGGATAACGCCGCCAGTACGTGCACGCCACGATCGATCCCGACCGTGTGGCCGGTACTGGGCAGCGGCTGCATTGCCCGCTCGCATTCAAAACAGGCGTACCAGCGGCCCAGCTTCCGTACCAGCCACACGCGCCCGTAGCTCGCCGGCACGCGCCGGCCCTTCCGCAGCAAGACCGCCCCGACACCGGGCACCCGCACGCGCCGCTGATATTCGTCTAAGCGCAGAGCACGATCGCCGTGCGGAAACTCCAGTTGCTCCCAGCGCTGCCAACTCTTAAATCTCGGATAGCCGGGCACCTCGCCGCGCCTGAGTCGCTGGAAGAATGCCTGCATCGCCAGGTCCAGTCGATGCAGAACCGCGTCTTCACACTCCCGGTAGACCGCTTTGAGCCGCGCATCTTCGGACCGCAGCGCGGTCAGTTCGCCGTACTGCATTCGGGTCGTTACCGTCACCCGGTTGTAGCGATAGGCGTCGCGGCGTTCTTGGAGCAGCGCGTTGTAGAGTTGGCGGGTAACATCGAGCATCAAACGCAGTGCTTCGTCTTGGCGCGCTGTGGGGTAGAGCCGGACACGCTCGATGCGCTTCATATCGTGCAGCATAGCGTGGCCGAGTGCCAACAGCGTGTCACACACGTTCTGTCAAGTTAACCGTCGTACATGGGGACCGCTGCGCCGCTGGAGTCCTGAGCGCAGTCGAAAGGCACGGCACCTCGGCCCGCAGACGTTGGATCGTCGGACCTTGCGACGGCGTCGTTCACATCGTGTTCACTACCGTAGAGTTTTGCGAAGGCGGCGAACCCCCGATACATATTCTGGAACTTCGCGCACATGTTCGCAGCGTCGCTCGTACCCTTCGCGACGGCGTGGGTCGCGGGTACGGGCATGGCATCGGTCCCCGTGTTCGTGTACGCGGCCATCGTCGTCTTCGTCAACCTGACATATCATGGGTTTGCCTACGCGGTCGTGCCGCGCGACGAAAATCCGGCGAACCGGCGCGCGGCACTTGTCCGTTCCACCGTCACGATAGGCATCTTCATCGCCGCGATGTTCCTGTCGCTAAAGTTGCCTCGCGCCGGATTCGCCGTCGTAACTTGCGTCCTGATCACGTACGCGCACCCCGAAGCAAGACTGCCCGGCACAAGGCTCAGCCGGGAAGGGA
>PMTY01000170.1 GCA_003167155.1 Candidatus Cybelea tumulisoli | reverse complement strand
TTTGAAGATCGCTTGCGGTACCGTAGTGAGCGCGTTGGGATTGCCGTAGGCAAGGTAAATCTCGCTCGTACGCAGCCGCAAGTGGTACGCCACCGAGACGTTTGAACAGCGGCCGATGCAATCGCCGCCGCCATTAGGGATCGGCGGATCGCCGATCACGTTGCGTATTCCGACGGCGAAGGACGAGTTGCGTCCGATCTGATAGGCGTAGCTCAGGCTCTCGAACCATTGAATGTTATCGGGTCCGGGAGCCGGCAACCATTGGGCGGTGTCGTCGAGAGCCAGTGTAAGCGCCCCGCGATTGCCGACGCGAATCGTCGTCGTGCGAAACCACGTGTCGAGCCGCCCGGTGCCGTATCGCCCCGTGTTATAGCTGATCTGCGTCGGCGTGGACGACGTTCCATGATTCGGAAAGTTCCCTGGATTGTTCGTCTGCAAGCCGCTGTCGTAGGTGAACGAAAACCCGGCGTTCTGCGAAACCGGCGTTAAGATGTCCCCGAAGCGCCAATAGTTGGATCCGGTGAAAACCTGAAAATCCAGCGCGTTCTTCGTTAGGACGTCGAGCAGCAACTGGTTGTCGCTCTGCGCGCTTCCCATCGACGGCCCTTGATAGCGGTCGACGAATCCGGAGATGCCGACCGCCTTGAGATCGCTGTTGCCGTCGAAATCCCAAATCTTTGCGCTATAGAGCGCGTAGCCGGCGATGCCGGGATGCGAGACGAACCCATCGACGGGGTCGTAATATTCGCCAACCTTGCGGGTTGCGCCGAAGAAGCCGAAGGTTTGATTCGCCCAGCCGCCGCCGATATCGTAATACTGCGCCTGGTCGGGAGCGAGAACGTTCGTGCCCGAATCGTCGCCGTAGTTGAAATACCCGCTGATATGCTTGAGGTCGGAGTATGCAACGCCGGTCTCCGTGACGTCGTCAACTAAGCCGGGCAAGTTTACCGCGACGCGCTCGACACTGGCCTGCCATCGAGTATCCGGCGACGTGTAGTCCAGCGTGCCGGCGAGATCGTTGCGATTGTCACCGATTGCGTCGAACGAGGCAAAGCCAAGCGGCCCCTCTTTCCCCTCGACGGCGTATCCTTCGCTCGGCGTCGGAATCGCGGGCGTATAGAGCGCCTGGACGTTCGGGCACGCATCGCAGTTGAACGCGTTATAGAAGTTCGCGGCTTGGGTGAAGAACGGCCGCACCTCGCTGTAATACCGTTGATAGACCGTCGGCGAGATGGACTGCTGGTCGAGCTCGACGTTGGAGTAGTCGGGATGGAACGTGGAGTAGAACGAGGCCGTCGGCGTAATCGGGACCGACAGGTCGGCACCGACGCGCGACGTCGAGCCGCCAATGGTACGGCTGGCCGCTTCACCAAGCGCATAGAGTGCGGCTCGCGGCTTCGGCCGTGAAGCTGAGATACCGGTGATTTTCGGAATGTCGATGGAGCCCGCATGTGCGTAGTCCGCATTTCCATAGGAATCGGGCTGCATTTGAACTTTGTCGTACGACCAGACCTGCTGCTCGCCCGTGGCGCGAATGTAACGCACGAACTGCGCATGCCACACTCCGCCGTGGGCGTTGCGCAACACGTCGAACGGAATCTTCATCGTAACGGAATACCCGTCGTTATGCGCGACGCCGGCCGACTCCCAGTTTGGCGAGTACCCCGTGTTCTCCGAGGAGAATTCGTAGTGCGTTCCGTTCGGCGTGGCGTAGAACTGATAGAAGTACCCGCTGATCCCGTTGGGCCAGAGATCCACCCATACTTCGTCGTCGTTGCCCTGACCGACGTCGTTGGTGTGTTGCATCGCGGCGATCGGCTCGTGCTGAACCGCGTCGAATCGTACGTAGAGCGCGCGCCCGTCGGTCGCGATCCACGCCTTCGTTCCCTCGCCGGCGGGGCGCGAGCGAACGTCGTCCCATGAAAGCGCAACGCTCGCGGCCTGCGACCACTGCGCTACCGGCGCGTTGGGATCCAACGGAGGATCGGCCGACTGCGGCACCGTCAAGCTGGGATAGGCTGCTGCCGCGGCGCTCGTGGCGGCGAGCGCGAGCGCCACGAGCAGCGCGCCGATCGTCGCTCTCACGGAAGAATCGCACCCGCCAGGTTCGAGCCGCTGCCCTCGCGCAGCGTCGCCGCATCGACGAGCGTGCAACTGCGCGGTTCCGTGCCGTTCTGACAGAGGAGGACGCCGCGCAGATCGGCGCCACGCACGTCGGCTCCGCGGAGATCGGTACAGTGAATTCTGCCCGTAGGCGTCTCGTGCTCCCCGGCTACGTCGGTATTGCGCGAGCAAAGCCTGGCATCTCGGAAATCGGCTCCGCGCAGATCGGCACCGGCAAAATCGACTCCCTCCAGATGGGCGCCCTCAAGACGCACGCCCCGGGCACTAGCCTGGCGTAGATCGCCTCCGACAATCGAGATCCCGGAGAGATCGCGTCCCGCAATGTCTGCGCCCCGAGCGTCACAACCGACGCACCGATGCAGCAGACCTCGCGCATCCACGTCGCCCAGCCCGTTCAGGACGCCGCGTAGGTTGACTCCTACGAGCGTCGCGTTTGCAAAGTCAGCTCCTTGTACCCGCGCATTGCGCAGATCGACGCCCTCGAGCCTCGCACCGCCCAAGTCGGCGCCACGAAGATCGGCATCCCGAAAATCCACGCCGATAAGTTTAGACCCGCGCAAATTTGCGTCCCGAAGATCCGCGCGCGCGAAGTCAACTCCAACATAGTTCACGCGTGAAAGATCGACTGCGTGGAGATCGCGACTGGCAAACGAGCATCCCGAGCAGTTAACCGGTATGCCGCTCGCGACCGCGACGCTCATTACCAGCGAGAAGACCGCGGCTAAGACTTGATCCATTGGTGTTCCTCCTTGTTATGGAGCGGCTTGAGGCGTAGGAAACCAGGCCTCGCCCGCAAGGCTCTTTAGTGGATTAGATTGCGCGAGGAGTTAGGTTACGGGGGAGCGCTTCGCTTTGAGAAATCCATCCCGATCATCTTCGTCTTCGAAAGGTCCACGTGCGTGAGATCGACGCCGTCAAGATCGCAACCGTTGAGCGTCGCGCCGTTCAAGTTCGCGCCGCCCAATCGCGCGTTACTGAAGTCGCTGCCAACCAGTTCCGCGCCGGCGAAGTTGACGTTGCGTAAGTCGGCATGCGAGAAATCGTCGCCGCTGACACGCACGCCGGCCAAGTTGAGCCCGCTAAGATCGGCATGGGTGAACTCACAGCCCTTACAACCGTTGAGCACGTCGCGGAGCTGCGATCCCGCAAGGCGAGCACCGGTGAACTCACAGCCCGACATCCAGGCGTTGGTAAAATCGGTGCCATCCAGGTTGGCTTGTGAAAAGTCGCATCCCGTTAAGTGCGCGTGACGAAACGAAGCGCCGCTGAGATTCGCCTTCGTAAAGTCTGCGCCATTGAGCACGCTCCCCGATAGGTTGACGTCCGCAAGATTTGCACCGCTAAAGTCGACGCCGGTATAGTCTGCGCCGTGCAGATCGCGGCCAGCCCAGTTCACCCCGCTGAGATCGCAACCAACGCACGACTTCCCACCGCTCTGCGCAACGGCCACTTGGCTCGCGGCAACGCTGAGCTTCTTAGCAATGCTCACCCGCACGGGGGCCGTCGTAACGCGTGCCAGCGGCGGAATCGGCGCCATCGGCGCGATCGAGACTGCAATGCGGACGATCTTCACCAGGGGCGTAGGCGTCGCGATCGTTGCCTTCGGAATCAGCGGCGCAGCCGTCACCACCGCAAGGCTCGCCACCGGCACTGCAACGGAAGGAGCGGCAACCGATGGTGCGACCAACGAGATAACGATCGCCAATGCGCCGACCGCAGCCACCGCGGCGGCGGCGGGACCAATCGCGAGCGTCGTCGCGATGTCGCGTCCCGTCGCTAAGAGCCGCTCGATCCGTTGCGAGATCTGTTTGCGAGTCGTAAAGACGCCGGGCGCGGGCATCGGATGGTGCGGCCACGCCGCGGTTTCGGCCATCTTCGTCAAGCACATCGCATAGGGACGCACGGCGCCGACGGATGCGAGCACCCAGTCGTCGCAGGCGACTTCNNCCGCTGGAGACAGTTGCTCCAGTCGTCCGCGCGACGAAGATGCGCCAGCTCGTGCAGACTGATCTGCTCGACTTCCGCCGGCGAGAGCCGTTGGAGCAGCGATTGCGGAATCAAAATCATCGCATCGAACAGACCGACGGCCACCGGAACGTCGATCGCTTCGCTCACGCAAAGGCGCACGGGCCGCCGTCCTTTATTCGCAGCGCTCCACTGCGGCATCGAATCGCGATACTCGACGGGCAGCGGTAGGGCGTCCCGTTTAAGCCGCTCGAGACGCGCGAGGCCGATGAGCAGGCCGATCGCGGCATAGCCCGTCAACAACGCCCACGCGGCGAAGACCGCGAGCGCAACGGGCAGTGGCAGCGTGACGTGCAGACGCGTGGGCAAGGAAACCGTCGTGCCCGGCGAGCCGATCGCGCGCATCGTGTGCTGGTAGCGTCGCTGCGGCACGACGACGGCATGCGAGGGGTTCGTACGTGCAATACCTTGAGCAGCGGTCGTTGCTGCCGCGGGCGGTGACGATGTGAAAAAGGCGAGCGTCGTGACGATCGGCACGACGAGTGCGGCCAGGAGCGTCACGATCCAGACGGCGTAACGCGTTGCCGCGTTGATCCGCGGCCACGCATGCAAGACCAGCCAGACGGCGACCACGAGCAGCGCATCTTGCCAGAGCGCGTTGAGCACGGTCGCGGCAATCGCGATCATCTCGGGCCCTCATCGTACGTCTCGATCAGCGCCTTGAGCCGCATCAGCTCCTCGTTCGACGGGCGTTCGCTTTGAATCAAACGCAACGCCAGCGATCCCGCGCTGTTGTCAAAAAACCGCGAGAGCAGATGCCCTACCGCACTCTTCGCGGCCTCCTCGCGTGCAAGCAGCGGCCGATAGACGAAGGCGCGGCCGGCCTCCTCATGGGCGACGTAGCCTTTCCGTTCCAAGATGCGCAACGTCGTGAGCACGCTGTTGTAGGCGCTGGGCGGGGGCGGCAGCGCGGCCGTGACTTCGGCGACCGTCGCCTGGCCGACGTCCCAAAGGACCTCCATCAGCCGCAGCTCGGCTTCGGTCAAGGTGTTGGAACGTCGTCGTGCCATTTGCTCGCTTTCTTTGGTTGAGACGGGCTTCTACTAATTCGTTAGTTGAATCCTAGCGCACGACGACCGCGTTGTCAACTAAGAAATTAGTATTAGAAGGCGAGCCGAGGAAGCCGCTCCGCTTGCGCCGTCGGGGGAAAGCGGAAACGGTCTGCCAATAAGGGGAGGGCTATTTACCCCGCAGGTTCCTAAGGAGAAGCCATTGCCACAGGCGCGCGCTCTGCTCGCAGTCTTGACGCTCGTCGTTCTGGCCGCGTGCGGCAAGGGAACGCCGATTACCAGCGGCACGCCGACCCCGGCGCCCACCCCGCCCCCAGCGGTGACCGCTCAGTACCCGATCCCGACCGCCTCGAGCATGCCCATGGGCATCGCGCTCGGATCCGACGGCAATCTCTGGTTTACCGAGTTCGCCACCAGTAAACTCGGGCAGCTGCTTCACGGCGGACACATCATGGAGCAGGTAACTCCTACGCGCAAGGCCGAGCCCAACGGAATCGCATCCGGCTCGGGGCCAAACTTAAATCTGTGGTTTACCGAAACCAGCCGCGCCACCGTTGGCCAAATCACGGTGGTGGGACAGCCGTTCGTCGAGTACAAGCTTCCCGATCGTGCGGCCAGGCCCGTCGGTATTACGTTGGGCTCCGACGGTAACATGTGGCTGACCGATCCGGGAACCAACTCCATTTGGCGGATTCGAGCGATCCGCCGAAAGCCGTTTGTGAACTTCACGCAATACAAGCTAACCGGTAACGCCCAACCGGCGACGATTACCTCTGGGCCCGACGACGCGCTCTGGTTCACCGAGCCCGGCACGAACCGCATCGGGCGTCTGCCGATCAGCGGTTCCCCGCTCAACGAATACGACATCCCGACTTCGGACGCCAAGCCCGCCGGCATCGCGCCGGGCCTCGATAACGCGTTATGGTTTACCGAAGAAAAATCCAAGAAGATCGGGCGCATTTCCCTGGCCGGCGTCGTGACCGCAGAGTATTCGATTCCGAACTCAGTGAGCCCCAATCAAATCCTGCAAGGCGTGGATGGCAACTTCTATTTTACCGACACGGCCGGCAATAAAATCGGACAGTTCTTCTTCCGAGGTCACAACGTTAACTTCTACAACATTCCCACGGCGAACTCGGGGCCGACCGCGATGGTTCTCGGACTCGACAGCCAGATCTATCTCGTCGAAACCACCGGCAATAAGATCGCTCAGTTCAGGTATTTCAACGTCTAAGGGACTCGAATTTCGAGCTCGCCGGCGGTAAACTCGGCGAGCTTGAAGAGCCCGCTGTTACCGCTTCCAATCAAGAGGTAGCGCGTACCAACGCGAAGCAGATGCACCGCGGCCTGCTGCGATAGCATGGTGGATTCGATGACGGTCACGTAGCGGCCGGCACCGCGAGAAAAGAGCTTCGCGCCCTTGAGCCTGCGGCCCAGCGCGTAAAGTGCGCCAAGCATGGCCCCAAGAATCAACAGCTTTAGGACGTAAGCTTCCCAGAAGCTCCACGGCATGAACGAGCTGCCCTAAGCTCCCGTCTCACGCGGGCCATAGATCTTTCGCCGAAACGCGACGATCCTCGCCTCGATCTCGGGCATGCGCTCGCAGACCACAACCGCATTTCCAGTGGTAAGCGTGATAACGGTATGCCCGTTCTCTTCGATAGTTTCGATCAAATCAGCGTTCAACATCACCGCCTGCCCATTCACCCTCGTCAACGTAATCATCGGCGCCTGGCGTTGGCTTCGTCCAACTCTAGCTCGTCGCGGCGCGCCTCTTCGCGCTCGAACTCTTGAAACCGGCGCTCCTTGAGCTTCTCGATGAGGCGGCGTTCGCGATTCGCGTCGAGCAGTTCGGCTGCGGCCAGATCGAAAGCCTGTGCCGATTCCGCGCTGCACCGCTCGTGCGATTGGAGCGCGCGTTCGAGGTAGCGAAGGTTCGCGTCGTACAGACGCAGGTTCGCCGCGGAGCCGGTCATCGCGCATTCGTGCAGCGCGCGACCGCGAGCGCGCAACGCACCGGCGATACGGTCGAGCTCGCGCGAGCGCTCGTCGCGCGCCGCTTTGACGCGGACAAACGCGAGCTGCTTCTCTTCTTCTGTTCGGCGGCGCTCGTCGAGCAACGGTTGCAACGGGAAGACGAATCGAGCCATATGCGTAAAGAGCTCCCGCCGCGCAGGCTCAGCGAGCCAACTGCGAACGTTCGCGCCCCACGGAGACCATCTCGATGGGCACGCCGAGGACCTCTTGCAAGCGCTGCAAGTACGCGCGCGCTGCTGCCGGCAGATCGGCGATTCGCCGGTTGCCGGCGATCGATTCGCTCCATCCGGGCAGCTCTTCGACGTCGGTCTGCAGATCGGGGTCGCCGGCATCGCTAAAACCGGCGCTGCGGCCGCCCACGCGATAGCCCGCCACGATCCCGACTCGCTCGAATCCCGTCAGCACGTCGAGCTTGCTGACGATCGCGCTCGTCAAGCCGTTGAGCGTGACGGCGTACCGGGCCGCAACGGCATCGAACCAGCCGCACCGCCGCGGACGTCCGGTCACCGTTCCGAACTCGCCGCCCTGACGGCGCAACTGCTCGCCGCGTTCGTCATGCAGTTCCGACGGCAGCGGGCCCGCGCCCACGCGCGTGCAGTAGGCTTTGAAGACGCCGATCACGCGCCCGATCGCCCCGGGACCGATGCCGAGTCCCGTGCACGCCCCGCCCGCGATGGTGTGCGAGCTGGTGACGTACGGATAGGTCCCGTAGCCGACGTCGAGCAGCGAACCTTGCGCGCCTTCGAGCAGGATCCGCTTTCCGCCGTTGAGCCGCTCGTGAATGTACTCGACGCCGTCGACAACATGCGCCCCCAACCGCCTCGCCTCTTCAAGCACCACCGCCGTGTCACCCTGAGCGAAGTCGA
The DNA here is from genome assembly GCA_003167155.1 of Candidatus Cybelea tumulisoli. GTDB lineage: Bacteria > Vulcanimicrobiota > Vulcanimicrobiia > Vulcanimicrobiales > Vulcanimicrobiaceae > Cybelea > Cybelea tumulisoli. The sequence goes on along the minus strand of PMTY01000170.1, from coordinate 24,113 downwards.
AGGGCGCACCCTCGTCGCCCTGAGCGAAGCCGAAGGGCGCCTGAAGCACGTCGGCAAAGCGAATGCCGCTTCGCGCGACGCGATCGACGTACGCGGGTCCGATCCCGCGACCGGTCGTGCCAATTGCGCCGCTTCCGCGCTCGCGTTCGGCCGCTGCGTCGCGGCTGACGTGATGCGGCAGCACGACGTGCGCGCGGTCCGAAATCTTGACGCGCGACGTATCGATGCCGAGTGCCGCCAGTTTTTCCAGCTCGCCGAGCAGCGTCTGCGGATTGACGACGGTCCCGCCGCCAACGAAAAGTTCGACGTGCGGATGCATGACCGCCGACGGAACGATCCGCAAGGCCAGCTCCTGCGTGCCGACGACGATCGAGTGCCCGGCGTTGTCGCCGCCGCCGAAGCGCGCGACGACGTCGTAATCAGCGGCGTAGAGGTCGACGATGCGGCCTTTGCCTTCGTCGCCCCATTGGCAGCCGAGGATGATGTCGGCCTTAGACGCCACGCGGGCCTACTCGGTCCGAAACTCCAGGTCGCTCGTGTCGCCCATCGGGATCTCGGGCGCGCCCTCGAACTGGGTCATCACGAACTCGGAAAACAACGCGTTGGGCCAGCCGAAGTTGCGCCGCGTGAACTGTTGCGGATTATCGGGGTTGAACGACTCGTGCAACAGATGATCGCCCGGATCGCTAGCCAGCAGTTGTCCGAGAACGTCCTGTTTCTCGGCATTAGTCGTCGCCGTCATGCCCTCGATGATCAACGCAAGCGGCCAAATATAGTGCTCGGGCGTGTGGTAGCTGCCGATTCCACGCGCCACGTGGCCCTGGTAGAACGACGGGTTGTCCTGCGAGAGCAAGAAACGCCGCGTGTTTTCGTAGTAGCGGTCGTTCGGCTCGGTGTATCCGAAGTACGGCGCGGCCAGCAGGCTAGGGATATTCGCATCGTCGGTGAGAATCGCGTGGCCGAAACCGTCCACCTCGTAGGCATAGATTTGGCCGTACTTCGGCACGGGCACCAAGCCGTAGGTTTGAATTCCGCGCTGCACTTCGTCGCGCAGCGCGCGAGCCTCGCGCGCCTTGACCACGTTGTGGTAGACCTTGAGCTCGATCTCGGCCATGTCGCCCAGCGACACGACGGCGAACATCTCCGACGGTATCAAGAAGTTGTAGTAACAAGCGTCGTCCGAAGGCCGGAAACCGGTCCAGATCATTCCCGTGTAGTTCACGGGCCGGCCAGCGCCGTTATTGGGAAGCTCCTTATGCGTGTAGCGCGAGTAGCGTGGATGATCCTGTTCGCGCTGCATCGTCGCCAGCACGTCGTCGAGCATCGTGGAAAAATCGCCGGTGAAAATCGATGAGTCGCCGGTGGTCTTCCAATAACTCCAAGCCAGCGCAGTCGGATAGGCGAGCGAGTCCAGCTCGAACTTCTGCTCCCAGACGCGATAGTCCAACGTGTAGGCATTGGCGTAGGGATCGATCTGCAAATACTTGACCATGCGCGCGATGATGGCGCGCAGCAGCCCGCGAACGTCGGGGTCCTCTCGAGCGAAGAAAAGATACGGCCGCGCCTGCGCGCTCGCGTCGCGCAGCCACTCCGCCGGAATGTCGCCGGTCGGAATATAGGCCGTGCCGTCGGGAGCGTATTCCGCGAGCCGGCTCGTATCGAGCAAGGCGGCCCGGAACATCTCTTCCAGGTGCTCGTTGGGATTGCGGTAGTCGGCGGCGGCCTGTTCGATCGAACGCAGCTCGAGCGCAAGGCTGCGAGCCGGGGCCAGGGCGGCTGCAACCAGGCAGATGAGCGCGACGAGCGTGAATTTCCGGAGCGTGGCACCGGTCATGCGGGCCACGCTCCGTATGCGTACAAAGCCGGCAGTTCCCGATAACGCCCTAGGTATCCGAGTCCATAGCCCACGACGAATACGTCGGGGGCCTCGAAGCCCCTGTACTTAATTGCGATGTCGGCGATCCTCCGGTGCGGTCGATCGAGAAGCGTGCAGACGGCAAGCGAAGCCGGTTTGCGCGCCAGCAACGTCTTGACGACGAACTGAAGCGTCAGGCCGGTATCGACCGTGTCGTCGACCAGGATGACGTCACGCTGCTCGATCGGGATTGCCAGGTCCTTTTCCAACGCGATGCCGTCGCCATCGCCGTAGCTGCTAACCGAGATAACGTCCAGTTGACAGGGAATCGTGACCGCCCTCGCCAGGTCGGCAAGAAACGGGTCGGCCGCGGCGAGCATTCCCACCATGACGGGCACCTTGCCGGCATAATCCTGGGAAATCGCCGCCGCAATCGCTGCCACGCGCGCAGCGATGGAGTTGGAGTCGAAGAGTTGATCCCCGATCATGAGGCCCGCTTCATCGAACGTGAAAAGACGCGCTCGATATCGCGGCGCGTAAAAAGTTTGACGTTGATGCGGGGATGGTGCGAGCGTAGCAAGCGGACCTTTCGATTCTTGCGCGAGTTGCGAATCGGCTTGGCCACGGTCAACTCGAGATATAGGTCGAACTCCGGCAGATAAAAGTCCGGAGTGAAAAACTCGACGGGGCGACCATGTTCGTTCCAAGCGATCGGGAAGCTGCGGGGTTCGTACTGCCAGACGATTTGGTAGAAGTCAAAGATCCGTGCGAGCTCGGCTTCGCTCGCATGTGCAAACGGAACCCGGGACATAGCCACGGACTGTTACCTACGACGCCCCTACCCCGCTATCCCGCCGGAACGCGCAAAACAAATCGGGCCCCACCCAGCGACGACGACTCGACCCGCACGTCGCCGCCGCTGCGCTCGGCGATCGCCTTGACGACGGCCAGTCCGATGCCGCTGCCCGTCCGATCCGTACCCGCGCCGCGGACGCCCATGGTGAAGATCGCTTTTCGCTCCGCCGGATCGACGCCGCTGCCGTCGTCTTCCACGGAAACCTCCACGAACGGCTCGGCCCGGCGACACGCGACCTTGACCGTACCGTGCTCGCTGCCGTGCTTCACCGCGTTTTCGACGAGGTTCGAGAGCGCGTGAACGCATTGGTCGGCGTCCAGCCGCGCGACGACGCGCTTGGGCGAGCGGGTGCGAATCGTGACGTCGCGCTTGCGCGCAATCGGCGCGATGATGTCGATCGTTGCACGAATCTGTTCGGCCACGTCGCATCGGTCCGCGAGCGCCGGCAGCGCAACCTCGAGCATCGAAACTTCCAGCATGCCGTCGATCAGCCGGCCGAGGCGAAGGGCTTCGAGCCGCGCCGTTTCGAGAAACCGGCGCGACGTCTGCGAATCGATCTGACCCTCGAGCACGGTTTCGATGTAGCCCTGGATCGAGGTCAGCGGCGTGCGCAGCTCGTGGCCTAGCGTTGGGAGCACTGCGCGCTCGCCGATGGAAATTGCAAGCTCTTTGAGATCGAGCACGATGGCGTCAACGCGCTACGGGCGTAAGAACTTATAGCCGAAGCCGTGGACCGTCCGCAGCATCGGCGGCAGCTTCCACGGTTCCTCGATTTTTGTGCGCAGCCGATGGACGTGGACGTCGATCGTTCGCTCGTCGCCGTTAAAGTCGAAGCCCCAGACGCGCTGGAGCAGCCAGTCTCGCGAGAGCGCCACGCCGGGATTGTCCGCAAACTCCATCAAAAGCGCGAACTCGCGCGGCTTGAGCCTGACGTCGGTGCCGTCGACGCGCGCCTCACGCGCTGCCGGATCGATCTCGAGGCGCCCAAAGCGCAGCAGCGGTCCGGCCTGCGCGACGGGACGACCGGCGCGCCGCAGAATCGCCTTGACGCGCACCACCAGCTCGCGCGGCGAGAACGGTTTACAGAGATAGTCGTCGGCACCGAGTTCGAAACCCACGACGCGATCGAGTTCGTCGCCGCGTGCCGTCACCATCACGATCGGCACCGTGCGGTCTTCGCGGCGAAGCGTTCGCGCTACGTCGTAGCCGTCGACTCCGGGCAGTCCGACGTCGAGCACGAGCAGATCTGCGGCACCGCGCGCCAGGCGAAGCGCCGAGTTGCCGTCGGCAACGCCGACGACTGCGAAACCTTCACGCTCGAGATGGTGCGTCAAAAGTTCGCGAATTGCACGATCGTCGTCGGCCAGAACAATCGTTTGCGTCGGCATGCCGGAACGAGTGCCCGAGCCCGAAAGCGATTGGGACAGCTAAAGGAGGCCTTCTTTTTCAACCGCGAGGGGGCCATACTTGCTGGCGTGTTCGCGCAAGACGCGATAGATCGTCGCCGCAGGAAAACCGAGCCGCTCCAAACGACGCGCCGCCGACGGATACGCCAGATCGGGCTTCTTGTCGTACAGACGATCGAAGGCGTCGCGGCATCGCGACACTTCGTCGTTCTGCAGCGCCGCCACGGCGCCCGTGGCGGCATCGCCGTCGATCCCTTTGAGAACCAGCTCGCCGACGAGCCGGCTGTCGCCGACCGCTCTCCGTTTACGCTCGACGTAAAGCGTTGCGTAGAGCCGATCGTCAACAAACCCTTCGCGCTTGCAACGCTCCACCGCCTCGCGCGTCATTTCGTCGCTAAACCCCTTACGCTCAAGCCGCTGCCAAAGCTGCGCCTCCGTAAGCCGCTGCCGCGCCAGCATCCCCAGCGCCGCACAATACGCCTGTCTTGTCATGCTGAGCGCGGTCGAAGCACGTCGTCACTCAACCGCGACGGCGGCCGGTGCCTTGCCGTTACTCGCAGCCCTCTTGTCATCTTGGGCCTGTCGAGCGGGGGCGAGCGCTTCGCGAATTTTGCTTTCGATCTCAACGGCGACGTCCGAATGTTCCTCGAGGAAGGTTTTGGCGTTTTCGCGCCCTTGGCCGATGCGCTGCTCGCCGTAGGTGTACCAGGAGCCGCTCTTGCCGACGATGTTTTGATCGAGCGCCACGTCGAGGATCGATCCCATCTTCGAGATGCCGTGGCCGTAGGTGATGTCGAACTCGGCTTGCCGGAACGGTGGAGCGCATTTGTTCTTGACGACTTTGACGCGCGTGCGCGTTCCGACGCTGTCTTGGCCGACTTTGATCGTTTCGAGCTTGCGAACGTCGAGCCGAATGGACGCATAGAACTTCAGCGCGCGGCCACCCGACGTCGTTTCGGGATTCCCGAACATGATCCCGACCTTTTCCCGCAGCTGGTTGATGAAGATCATGACGGTCTTACTGCGAGAGATTGCGGCAGTCAGCTTGCGCAGCGCCTGCGACATAAGCCTGGCCTGCAATCCGACGTGCGCGTCGCCCATATCGCCTTCCAGCTCGGCGCGCGTCACGAGCGCGGCGACCGAGTCGACGACGACCACGTCGACCGCGTTGCTTCGCGTCAGCATCTCAGCGATCTCGAGCGCCTGCTCTCCGGTGTCGGGCTGCGAGACCAGCAGGTTGTCGAGGTCGACCCCGAGCGCCGCGGCATAGTTGGGGTCGAGCGCATGCTCTACGTCGATGAAGGCGGCCGTTCCGCCGGTCTTCTGTGCCTCGGCGATGGCATGCAGGGCCAGCGTCGTTTTGCCGCTGGACTCCGGGCCATAGATCTCGACAATTCGCCCGCGGGGAAGCCCTCCCACGCCGAGCGCTAAATCGAGCGCGATCGAGCCGGTCGGTACGACCTCGAACCCCATGCGCTCCTGAAAGTCTCCCATGCGCATGATCGAGCCCTTGCCGAACTGGCGCTCGATTTGAGTGAGCGCATTGGCGAGGGCGAGTTGTCGTTCGTCTTCTGCAGCCATTGATGTTCCTTTCTCTTGTGTTCTAGGCGCCATACGTATCACGCTCTCACTGCCGAGTGCCAAGGGGATGGCATTTTGCTCGAACCGCTCACGATGTTGCGGCCGTCTCCGCTTCGTCGAAGAGCGCGTCTATGAACTCGGCCGGCGAAAAGTCCCGCAAGTCGTCGGTACCTTCACCCAGTCCGACCAATTTGATCGGAATCTCCAGCTCGTCCACGACGGCGACGAGCACCCCGCCTTTTGCCGTGGAGTCGAGCTTCGTAACGACGATGCCCGTCAGCTGGGTCGCCGCGTTAAAAAGTTTGGCCTGCGATATGGCGTTCTGACCGCTCGTCCCGTCAACGACCAGCAGCGTCTCCGCCGGCGGCTCGCCAAGCTCGCGCTCGATCACGCGCCGTATCTTCTTGAGCTCTTCCATCAGGTTGGCTTTCGTCTGCAGCCGCCCCGCAGTGTCGACGATGACGATATCGAAGCCGCGCGCTTTCGCGGCGCGTATGCCATCGAAGACGACCGAGGCCGGATCTGCGCCTTCTGCGCCGCGAACGACCGTACTGCCGCTGCGGTCGGCCCAGACGACGAGCTGCTCGGCGGCGGCGGCGCGGAATGTGTCGCCCGCAACCAGCAGCACGCGCTTTCCCGCTTTGTGCAGCCGCGCTGCGAGCTTACCGATCGTCGTCGTCTTGCCGCTGCCGTTGACGCCGACGATCAACATCACGGCCGGCGTGGGCTTCAGATTCAGCTCCGCCCCCGGCAGCGTGAGAAACCGCTCGACGTCTTTGCGGAAGCGCGACACAACCTGATCGCTCGTCTTCCACTCTTCCTGTTTTGCGACGGTCTGGAGCCCAGTGATGATCTTCGAGGTCGTCGGAACGCCGAAATCGGCGACGATGAGCATCTCTTCGAGCTCGTCCCAAAACTCGGGGGTCAGGGGGCGCTGCGCGGCGCCCAGACGCGCGACGGCCGAAAAGACTTCACGCGCGCGACTGAGTGAAGAGCGCATCCGTGAAAGCCAGCTCACTTGCCGCACCACATCACGGTAACGACTCTATCATGCGAACGTACGTTCGGTCAAATCGGCGCCATTCTCTGCCGCTAAAGCGCCCGCTCCCCGGCCGGCGAAACTATCCCCATGCGATACCTGGCACTTCTTACCGGCATCCTGGCTGCAATCGTGGTCGCATCCTGCGGGCCTCGCGCCATTCCCGGCGTGCCATCCCAAACCGTGGCGCCAAACGCACAGACGCCGGTCGTCGAACTGAACGCAAAATCGACCGGGCCCACAGTCGGCGCCGACGTATACGGCGCATCGCTCGACACGTGGTATAACTTCCGCAACCCGTTCGTCAATCCGTCGCTGCGCAAGACCGGCGTCAAGCTCGTGCGCTTTCCCGGCGGCTCGGAGTCCGATGCGTATCACTGGGAGCACGGCGGCTCGATCTGCGACAGCATGGGCTATATCACGCCCGGCGCGACCTTCGACAACTTGATGACGCACGCTGCGCGTCCGTTGGACCTCGATATCGCAATCACCCTCAACTATGGGAGCAATCCCGCGTGCAATGCGGGCGGTGAGCCAAGCGAAGCTGCCGCGTGGGTATCGGAGGCGAAGAGTCGCGGCTATCGCGTTTCGTATTGGACGGTCGGCAACGAAGTCTACGGTTCGTGGGAGTACGATCTGCACAAAAGCCCGCACGATCCCGCGACTTACTCCAACGCCGTACGCACCGGTTACTATCCCGCGGTAAAGAAGGCCGATCCCAACGTCAAGCTCGGCGTCGTCGTCGACCTGCCCAGCGACACTGCCTGGAACGACGTCGTGCTGCGCAAAGCGCAGCCGTTCGATTTCGTCGAGGTGCACTACTATCCCGAGTACAACAAGGATAGCGACCAAGAGCTGCTCGGACCGGCGATCGATAATTTCGCGAACGACCTCGCCGGCCTGCGTGCGCAGATGAGTGCCGCGCACGTCGCCAAGAGCGTGCCGATCTATCTCGGCGAGTTTAACAACGATGCCGGCAACGAGGGCAAGCAGTCGGTCTCGATCGTCAACGGGCTCTTCCTCGGGCAGATGCTCGGCTCGCTGATGAACGCCGGCGTCCCGATGGCGACCTGGTGGGTGGCGTACGGAAGCTGCGACGAAACCGGCGATTACTCGAAGAAGCTCTACGGCTGGCAGCATTTCGGCAGCGAAGCACTCTTCTCGGACGGCCTGCCAAACCCGTACGAGGGCTGCGCCAACACGCCCAAGATTCCCGGCGGCACGCCATTTCCAACCGCGCGCGTTATAGCGCTTCTCGCAAGCGAAGTTCCCGCCGGATCGAAAGTTCGCAGCGTAGCGGTGCCGGGATCCTTGTCGCCCGACGTCCGCGCCTACGGCTTCGCGCAGACCAAAGGCTACGCGTTCGCGCTCTTCAACAACACGCTCAAACCGATCGCGATAGACGCGCGTTTGAGCGGCTCGGGAAAGACGAGCTTTACGGCAACGCTGACCGTCTACGGCAAGGCGCAGTATGACAAATCAAAAGCGAACCGTTGGATCGGTCCGGTAACGCGCAGCCTCGGCACGGTCGGAACGATCGTGCCGCTAACGCTTCCAGCTTACAGCGTTTCAATTCTTACGCTTTCGGATTGATAGGCACAACTGCTCGCTAGTATTGACCCGTCGGGACCGTCGCAAGGCCGAGCGGATTACCTTGATAGTAAAGGTTCCACGGCGCTACGGGGCCTCCGTTTGCCGGCGCCTTGAGTATGACGTTGTTGTAGAGAGCGGCCATATAGAGTTGACCGGCCGCGCCGCCTGCGCTTGGCGCAAGCTGGTAGATCGGAGACGATGGCGATGATGGCCAACCCGTAAACGTATATGTAGGCTTGGCTACAAAGCCGATCGGTCCGTTCACCGGGTCGGGGAAGATTTTCCAGTTGTGAACGGTTTGCGAGCAGCCGGTGTAGCACTGCACCAGGGCATTAACGCTGAGCCAGTTCTGGTTGGGGTTAACATCGATTCGTGAATACATGCTAGCCCAATCATGAGCGGATCCCAAGCCGGCATTGACCAGAGTTTGCGCAGCAACGTTCACGTGCCCCCTGGCGAGGTACGCGATCCGTGGATGGTGCAAAGCCGTCGTGCCGTCGACGAAAAAGTCGCCCGACTTGTCAAAGGCGCACCACACCTGGCTTGTCAGCCCAGCCCCCGAAGCATATCCCGTCGGAGAGCTGCCATTTGCCGCGCCCGCGCTGAAAAACTCCGCAACGGGGATTGCGCTGCTGGCGGCTTGGTAGGTACCGACGCCGACTACGTCGGGCGCAGGTGGGTGATGCGTGACACAGACGGACCACGGATTGTACCTCGTCGTGCCGATGGACGTGCTCCAAGCCTTCACGAACGTACCCTGAAGGGTGAACACGAAAATCTTGCCCTGTTTGTCGGCGACGTAGAGCCGATTCGCGCTGGTAGCGAGCCCGTTTGCGTACATAAGGTGCTCGTTGTTAGATCCGTAGATTGCCTTGCAGTAGTTCCCCGCGGCACCGAAACCAACGACGATTCCTGTGTTTACTTTGGTCGCCCAAACGGCGACCGGGCATGAGGACGTCGTAGCTTGCTGAACCCCCGCGGTCGCGAGCGTGGGCGGGCGCCCGGGCGATGACGCGCCGGCACAACCGGCAAGCGCCAACACGCCGAGCGCGACCAAAGAGTGCGTCGTTCTGATCAAGCGATCTATCATAGGTAACCCCGTTTCTACAAGAAGGAACAAAAGAGAGCCGATCCCAATGCAGCTTAGGAAGCAAGGGAGTCCTTACTCTTTCACCGCTGCGACTTTAGTCCCCTATTGATAAACGGGCAAAGGCCGGCCGCCGGCCGTTACGACAGCGCGGCCGCCTTTTCTTCGCGTTTGCGCTCGCGCAGGAAGTGGAAAAACTCCTTGCCTTCGCGCAGGCGGCGCTTCATCACCTGACGATCGCCGAGCATCCCGCCAAAGAGCCCGAACATCTTGCGCGGACGGAAGTAGAAGCGCCGGTAAAACTCGTCGACGCCTTCGAAGATCATCTCGGAAGTGAGTCCCGGATAGTTGAGCGCGGCGTGCTGCACGCCGTGCGTGTCGAGTAGCTCCTCGCTCTGCGCTTCCAGCCAGCCGTTCTCCGTCGCCTGTTTGTAGAGGTAGGTGCCGGGATACGGCGCGGCCAGCGAAACCTGGATGGTCTCGGGATCCATCTCGCAGGCGAAGTTGATCGTCTCCTGGATCGTCTCCAGCGTCTCCCCCGGCATGCCGAGGATGAACGTGCCGTGCACTTTGACGCCCAGCTGGCGGCAATCTTTGGAGAAGCGGCGGATGATGTCGAGGCGCGTGCCCTTCTTCATGTTGTTGAGCACCTGCTGGTTGCCCGATTCGTAGCCGACGAGGAACAAGCGCAGGCCGTTGGCCTTCATGATCTCGATCGTGGCGCGCGGCACGTTCGGCTTGGCGTTGCACGACCAGGTGATCCCGAGCTTGCCGAGCCGCCGCGCAATCTCTTCGACACGCGGGATGTTGTCGGTCAGCGTGTCGTCGTCGAAGAAAAACTCCTTGACCTCCGGGAACATCGCTTTGGCGCGCTTCATCTCCGCTTCGACGCTGTCGACGCTGCGCACGCGATAGAGATGGCCGCCAATCGTCTGCGGCCACAGGCAGAAGGTGCACTTCGACTTGCAGCCGCGCCCGGTGTAGAACGAGAGATACGGGTGCTGCAAGTAACCGTTAAAGTAGTTGGGGATCGTGAGGTCGCGGCGATAGACGTCGAGCACCGACGGAAAGGCGTCCATGTCCATGATGATCGGACGCTCGGTCGTGCGCACGACCTGCCCGTTCTCGCGATACGCGATGCCGTCGACTTCGTTTAGCGGTTTGCCCGACGCGATGTCGATGCACGTGTAGTCGAACTCGCCGACGCTCACCCAGTCGGCCGCGGTCGCGAGATTGAGCGACTGCTCCGGCAGAATCCCAACGTGCGCGCCCACCATACCGACTAGCGCCTTGGGATTATCCTCCTTAACGCGGGCCGCGAAGCGAGCGTCGTTGTTAAACGACGGAGTGCTCGTGTGGAGGATGATGCATTCATAATCCTTCGCAATCGCGGCGACCTGATCGACCGTCAGGTCGTCGGGCGGCGCGTCGATCAGGCGGCTCCCGGGAACCATCGCGGCCGGCTGCGCGAGCCACGTCGGATACCAGAACGACCGCACCTCGCGGCGACATTGATAACGCGATCCCGCGCCGCCGTCGAAGCCTTCGAAGGTGGGCGGGTTCACGAACAACGTCTTCATAAAATCGGGCATGCAGTACTCCTCCGCTTTCCACGGTTTTCTGCGGGGAGCGCAAAGCCTTCCCGCCCTCAGATGGAGCGGAGCGCGCTCTCCAGGTCCGGGAAGCGACTGAAGTCTGAGAAGTCGCTTTGCTGCGTGGCCGCCCCAGGGAAGGGGCCGTAACTGCCTCGGTACTGCTGCGTCTCTCGCGTCACCGCCCAGTAGTTCGGCAAGACTTCGGCGCGCCGGTCCCCGATCGTCCCGGAGGTGGCGTGCGGCGGGAGCGCATTCGGCTGATAATCGTACCAGACGACGTTATAGTCCGCGTCGTAGCCAAAGGTGCCGTTTCCGTGCGCCGCGTCGGGGAGGTCCGACGTAAAGGCAACCGTTTGCGGAGTCTCCTGGCGGCACGAATAAGCGTCCGCGTACCGCGCATCGAATGGAGGCTCGAAGGCATCGCCGGGTTTTGGTTTCTCGTAGGCGCGCTCCATCGCCGCGTCGTCCGAAGCACTCGCCGCCCTTCCATCGATCGTATAACGAAGCACGCGCACCTTGACGATCGTGCCATCGTCGAACACGCCTGCGATGACGAGATCTTCGTGGCGGCTGGAGAAACCGGCGTGCACATCGAGGACTCGGTGCAACCGAAATCCGACGACGCCCCGAATCGTTTCGACGAACTGCTGCGCCGCCTGCGCGCAGGCAGGCGGTGCGGTCGCGAGCTCCGTGCTAAGGATGGAGAATAACGCGATTGGCGATGAAGGTGCCGTTGCTGTAGTAGCCGACGAGGCCGACGCGCTGCCCGGTCGTCGGTGTGGCGCCGGTCGGATAAATGACCGTGCCGTGCTTGAGGTCGACGGTTTGCACGTTGCCGTTACGGCGTGCCACGGTCAAGCGATACGGCGTGAACGCGGCGACGGTCCCCAAAATCACGTGGTGCTTATCGAACTGATGGGTGTCCCAGCCTGGCTGCCAGGTCGTGTACACCGGCACGCCATAATCTTGCGCCGCAACCGGCGCGATCGAGGCGCCCCCGATGAGCAGCATCGCTGCGACCAGCGCCGTCATTCCTGAAAAGAACCTCATTCGTTAACTCCTCTCGAGTGCTCTCGAGTGCTAAAGAAGACGTTCGCTTCATACCCGAGAGCGTCCACCTCCTAACCTTAGAAAGCGGTGAGTGGGCACCCATGTCATTCCGAGCGAAGGACGACATGGGTGCCGCGTAGATAAGATCGAGCTAAAACGCTGCGATGCCGTTAGGTGATCCCAAACCCGTCGGTCCGTCCCAGCCGGTGCCGGCCGTACAGAGCGGCTTGCCGCAGTTTCCGTTGCTTCCGCTCGTGACGTCGTTGAGCGACGCTGCGTTGCTGTAGAGGTGCGTATCGTTGTTGTCCGCGGTATTGCCGGCCAGCGCGAAGGTTGATGCGATGATCGGCGTAGCGACGGAGGTACCGCCAAAGACCAGCCAGCCGCTTTCACGATACGAATCGTAGACTGCGACGCCGGTATTCGGATCGGCATCGGCCGACGTATCGGCCTCCGCGCGGTCGGCGCAACCGGTGCTCAGCCCGCTCTGGAAGCTGGGCTTCGCATAGATCTTGCTGCAGCCGCTTCCGGCACCCGACCAGGCACTCTCCTTGCGAGGGCTGTACGACGATAGAGAGGTTCCGCCAACCGCCGTAACGGTGGGAAGGATGGCCGGCCACTGCGCCGTGCTATTGTAGCCGCTGTCCCCGGTTGCAGCCGTAATCGCAACGCCGCTGACGTTGAAGTCGCCGTCGTACGTTTTCGTGCCTTCGTCTCCGCTCCAGCTGTTGCTCACATAGTTTGCATGCTGCGTTGCGTACTGCTCGGCGGTTACGAGTGCTGAGAGCGAGCTGCTCGCCGCTTCGACCAGAATGATGTGACAGTTCGGGCAGATCGCCGAGACCATATCGACGTCGAGCGACTCTTCTTCCGCCCAGCCCGTGTTCGAACTGCTGCCGAACGCTTTGGTTGCAAAGCAGCCGTTCGAAACCGTGCAAGACGACAGAGCGTACTGCGAACGGTAGACGGCAAGGTCCTTCGCAGCGTTGGGGTTGACGTACGCGTCGACGATTGCTACGGTTTGGCCCTTGCCGTTACTCGAGCTGTAGCTCGTCAGATCATAAGCCGTCTGCAGGTCGCCCGGCGAGTATCCGCTTGGTGTATTTCGACGGACGAGTCCGTGAATGTCGGTGCGGACCAACGCGAGACAGTGCGCGTATCCGGTGGGCGCATCGGCGCAAACGCGCTCGGCCTGCCCGGCGCGCGGCCAGAGTCCGAGCTCCGCAGCACTGGGGACCTGCGAGTTCCCGACGGGCAGGGAGTTCATCGCGCCGCTGCACCCCGTAAGCGCGATAACCAAAGTTACCGAAATGATTGCTGAAAGTCTCAAGATTTAACTCCTTTTCGTCAATGAGTTGATGCTGCGGCGCTGTTTTTACGCTTCTTGCGCCGCGAACCGGACCTATTACTATGAACGTAAGCAAGACCGGCGACGTTCGCACCGGCACGAAGAAGGCGCTCGGCCCAATCCGAAGAAACCGCTCCCAAGCAACGCCATGGAGGACCCCCGTGCATCGATTTCATGCCATTCTCATTTTCACGGCAGCCGCGGCCTTAGCCGCTTGCAACAGTTCAAACGCCGTGCCGCAGTCGCCGCTGACGCCGGCCAAACCGATTCAGCACGTCGTCATCATGATGCAGGAGAACCGCAGCTTCAACAATATCTTCGCGGGCTTCCCCGGCGCGGAGACGGCGATGAGCGGCCCCTGCGAGAAGGCCAGGTGGTGCAAGACCGGCACGGCCACGCTCACGCCGGTCACGCTCGAAACGACCGACCGGCTCGGCCTGGGTACGGACATCGATCACAGCCACAACGGCTTTAAAATCGAATGCGATCTCAACGCTTCGGGCATCTGCCAAAATGATGGGTTCGACAAGATCCGCTTCGGAGAATCCGGTACCGGAGAGGTTGCAAAACTCTACGCGTACGCCTACGTCGAGCGTTCCGAGACCAAAGCGTATTGGGACTTCGCCAAGCAGTACGCGCTTGCCGATCAAATGTTCTTCACGCAGACGGCAGCCAGCTTTATCGCGCACCAGATCATTCTCTCAGGCACCGTGGCCCTCAACTCCCACGAATCGCTCACCGATCAGCCCGACGGCATGCCGTGGGGCTGCGATGCATCGCCGGGCACGCAAGCCGACATCTTGCTAAGTAACGGTAAGGAGATCCAAGCGCCGCACAAGGGACTCCCGTTTCCATGCTTCACCGAGTACGGAACGATGGCCGATTTGCTCGATCCCGCAAACGTCTCGTGGAAGTACTACGTCGACCCCGAGCACGGCAAGGGCTCAGATTTTTCCGGCAGCGTTTGGAACGGTTACGATGCGATCGCCAAGGTCCGTTGTAAAACGTTCACGCCGCCAATGGATTGCGATGGCTTCGGTTCGGACTGGTCGCACATGAGCTTCCCGAACACCAGCGTCTTTCGCGACGTCAAGGGCGGCACGCTCCCGGCGGTCTCGTGGGTGATTCCGTCGTTGGCCGATTCGGATCATCCCGCCAGCGGTTGCAGCGGTGGTCCGCGCTGGGTCAGCTCCGTCGTCAACGCGATCGGCCAAAGCAAGTACTGGGACAGCACGGCTATCGTGTTGCTCTGGGATGATTGGGGCGGCTGGTACGATCCTGCCCCGCCGGCGCAGACCAACTACACCAGTCTCGGCTTCCGTGTCGGGATGGTCGTGATCTCGCCGTGGGCCCGCCCAAATACGGTCGTGCACACGCAGTACGAGTTCGGAAGCATCTTAAAGTTCATCGAGCAGAACTTCGGCTTGGGCTCGCTTCATACAACCGACGCCACCTCGACCTCAATCGGCGACATCTTCAACTTCTCGCAGAAGCCCACGAAGTTCGTGCCGGAGCCGTTGCCTCACAAGGCAACCTGCGGCGGAGCGGCCAGCAATAGCGAGATCATCGATCATGATGGAGGCGTACCGGAGTAACCTAAGCCACTCGGGGGGATTACCATGGACCGTTTTCGTTCCATCCTCACCTTCGCTGCAGCCGCGGCCATCGCCGGGTGCAACACTTCGAGCGTCGTGCCGCCGCCGATAACCGCGGCCAAGCCGATTGCGCACGTCGTCATCATGATGCAGGAGAACCGCAGCTTCAACAACATTTTCGCGGGCTTTCCCGGCGCGGATACCGCGCTGACCGGCGCCTGCGAGCCGGCGAAGTGGTGCAAGGCCGGCACCGTCAAGCTCACGCCGGTCACGCTCGAAACGACCAACACATACGGGCGCGGCACGGATATCGATCACAGCCACCAAGGGACGGGTAGCGAGCCGGGCGGTTTCGTAGAGGAATGCGATTTTGATTCGGCTACCGGAGTTTGCCGCAACGACGGGTTCGACAAGATCCGGTTCGGAGAAGCCGGTACCGGAGGGATTGCAAAGACCTACCCCTACGCCTACGTCGAGCGCTCCGAGACCAAGGCGTATTGGGACTTCGCCAAGCAGTACGCGCTTGCCGATCATATGTTCTTCTCGCAGACGGCGGCCAGCTTTATTTCGCACCAGATAATTCTCTCGGGCACCGTGGCCCTCAATTCCAACGAATCGCTCACCGATCAGCCCAACGACACGCCCTGGGGCTGCGACGGTCAATACGGCGAAACCACTCCCATCCTCAAGTCGGACGGCAAGTATATTCCGTATGGACCGTTTCCATGCTTCACGGAGTACGCCACCGTGGCCGATTTGCTCGATTCCGCGCACGTCGCGTGGAAGTACTACGTCGACCGCGAGCTTGGCGAAGGCCCAGTCAAAGACCAAGATTTTTCCGGCAGCGTTTGGAACGGTTACGATGCGATCGCCAAGGTTCGTTGTAAGGCGTGGACGCCGCCATACAAGTCGCCAGCCGACTGTCATGGTCACGGTCCCGATTGGGCGCACATCAGCTTCCCGAACCGCAGCATCTTTAGCGACGTCAAGAGCGGCACGCTCGCGGCGGTCTCGTGGGTGATCCCCAAGTTGAAAGAGTCGGACCATCCCGCTAGCGGCTGCAGCGGCGGACCGCGCTGGGTCAGTTCGGTCGTCAACGCGATCGGCAAGAGCAAGTACTGGGACAGCACGGCGATCGTGTTGATCTGGGATGATTGGGGCGGCTGGTACGATCCGGTCCCGCCGCCGCAGACCAACTACACCAGCCTCGGCTTCCGCGTTGGCATGGTCGTGATCTCGCCGTGGGCCCGCCCAAATACGGTCGTGCACACGCAGTACGAGTTCGGAAGCATTTTGAAGTTCATCGAGCAGAACTTCGGTCTGGGCTCGCTTCATACAACCGACGAAACCTCGACCTCAATCGGCGACATCTTCAACTTCTCGCAAAAGCCTACGAAGTTCGTGCCGGAGGAGCCGCTGCCGCCCGCGGCAACTTGCAAAAACCAAAATGGCGTGACCGCCCAACAAATAATCGACCACGACGGAGGCGTGCCGGAGTAATCTTTCAGGATCGCGCCGATGCGGGCACGCAACTCGCCGAGGCGCTTGCGGTCTACGCCGATAGACCCGATGCCCTCGTGTTGGCGCTCCCGCGCGGCGGAGTTCCGGTCGGGTACGAAGTTGCAAAACGCCTCCATCTTCCGTTCGACGTGTACGTGGTCCGCAAGCTTGGGGTTCCAGGCCATGCGGAGTTGGCAATGGGCGCGCTTGCCAATGACGGCACCTGTGTCATCGACGAAAAGCTGATCCGTTCGCTGCGCCTCGACGATGAGACCCTCCAAGAGGTCATCGATCGCGAAAGCGAAGAGATTCGCCGCCGAGAGGAGACCTATCGGGATGGGCGCCCGCAGGCCGACGTCGCCGGCAAGGTCGTGATCCTCGTCGACGACGGGCTGGCCACCGGCGCGACCATGCGAGCGGCGGCGACGGCACTGCGCCGTCGCGATCCGGCCGAGATCGTCGTCGCGGTCCCGGTCGCCGCCTATCAGACGTGCCTGACGCTGCGCGAGGTCGCCGATCGGGTCGTCTGCCCCTTTACGCCCGCGCCGTTCGTTGCCGTCGGGCTTTACTATGAAAACTTCGACCAAACCAGCGACGACGAAGTCCGCCGCCTGCTCGCTGCGGCCGCGCAGCAAACAGGGCGTCGCATGAGCGCGTAGTATCTGGCGAAGATGAACCGCAACGCAGTAGCCGGAACCGCCTTCGCCGCGATCGTCCTGATCGCAAGCGCCGCGGCGCCCGCGCAACCCATCCTCTATTCATTCACTGGCCTTCCAGGCGCGGTCGACACCTGCAAGTGGTTCGACGACAATCTCAACGGCGACCGAAGCGTCGGCTCGCTGTCGCGCCAAACGGATCTGCTCTACAACCGGATCGCG
Organism: Candidatus Cybelea tumulisoli; assembly: GCA_003167155.1. Lineage (GTDB taxonomy): Bacteria > Vulcanimicrobiota > Vulcanimicrobiia > Vulcanimicrobiales > Vulcanimicrobiaceae > Cybelea > Cybelea tumulisoli. The sequence goes on along the minus strand of PMTY01000170.1, from coordinate 6,730 downwards.
CTTCCGGCCGGCGCTGACGTTGCCGTCGGCTCGACGGCAACGAGCGCAGCCGGCGACGAGCTCGTCGACTATAGGCTGGGTTCGAAGACGGTCTGCTCGACGGCGCGAGCCGTTTACGGCCCAACCCCCGAGCCTTCGACGACACCGTAACAAGGAGCGTCATCGTCGAGGCTGGTACGATGGCGCCATGGACAAAAATCGCAACCTTCGCGAAGGAATAGAAGACGCGGACGCGACCGGCCTCGTCGCAGGCGAAGAGCTGATAACGCAAGCGGAGACCGAGCTTCCACTCTTACGTCTGCGCGAGTCGCTGCCTCATCAGGATCTTCACGCAGCGCTCCCTGAGGCGCATGTCGGGCACGCGAGAGTCGATGCGCTCCACGCCGAGATCCATAAACCTGCGCCAGATCGGAGTTCCGTCGAGCAGCATGTCGCGCATTTGCGATTACTCCCCGAGCTCGAAGCGATCATCGTCAACTGGTGGGACGACCCGCGAGTCCAGCGGTTCTTCGCCGACCTCGGCCAAATCGGCGTCTAGCCTCGGCCCTGTCATCCTAAGCCCTTCGACTTCGCTAAGGACCGGCTCAGTCGAAGGGCGCACGAACTATGCAAGTACAGCAAATGCCACGGTCCCGCAGCCTCGCGGGTAAGGAGTTGGCGACTCTCAAAATGCCGCCCCCTCCCTCGGCCGCTCATCCGCTCGGCGCCGGGCGACCCAAGCCGCGGCGATCCAAGCCGTGAGGCGTTAAGCAGCCGCGATCTGCTAAGGTGCGAGGTTGCCGCGAGGTCTAAGCCGCTGCTTGCGAGGCGCTCGTAGATGCAAGGGCGCCACGATCGGCGGCGCGGCTGCGGGGCGGCTAATAAAGGTGCGAAATGACCTGTTTGCTGTTCACGGGTTTAACGAAAAGACATTTCCGTGGTGTTCATAGATGGAACCATACGTCGTGCCGTACAGCGTGCCGTCTGCTTCGACTAGGCCCGCGTAGGGATTTTTACCGCCTCCGGCACGGAAGCTGTGCAGCACCTTCTCCTCGCCGCTTGTTGTGACGCTGAAAACCGCACCGACGTTTTTCACGCCGCCCATAAACGTCGTGCCGTAGAGCACACCCTTTACGTCGATCAGACCTGCGATGGGCTGACTGCCGTCGCTTCCGTTGAAGCTATAAACTAAATTCTCCCTGCCGAACTTCGTGATGCTGAAAACGGTACCGCTCGCTCCATCGCCGCCTTTCTCTGTCGTGCCGTAGAGCGTACCCCCCGCGTCAATCAAAGCAGACGAAGGATCTGTGCCATCGTGGTAGCCGCTTGCTCCGAAGCTATATAGCACGCGCTCCTTTCCAGTCGTGCTGATGATGAAGACTGTTCCGCGCCCATACTTACCGCCTTGAGAAGTCGTGCCGTAGAGCGTACCACCGACATCGAGCAGGGCAGCCTCAGGATAAACGCCGTCGCGGACTTCCTTGCCGAAGCTATACAGCACTTTTTCCGTGCCGCTCGTCGTGATGCCGAACACCGTGCCGCAGGTAACCCCACCGCACAGGTGCGCGCCTCCTGCGTACGTCGTGCCGTAGAGCGTGCCATTGACATCGATAAGCCCCGCCGCCGGTTGCGCGCCGTCGCCCGAGCTGCTGAATTCCGAGCCGCCGAAACTGTGCAGCACGGTTTCCTCGCCGGTCTTGGTGATCGCAAACACCGTTCCAGAGTTGTTAGAACCGCCGCTAAGAGTCGTGCCGTACAGCGTGCCCTTGACGACGATAAGTCCCGCATACGGGTTCGTGCCGTCTCCCGCCGAGTTGCCGAATTCGTGGAGTATGTTGTACGCGTGACCCGTGAGCGATTGCTGCGGCGCCAATACCGCCGCCGACACGCTAAGCGGGGGCTGCGATTCGCCGCAGCCCGCAAGCAATGCGGCAGCCGCGCTCAGACTCAACGCGTAGCGATTGGTAGCGAAGATACTCATTCGCGGGTCTCCTCGTAGCTAAACGTTTGAAGACGATTCGCGTTGTGGGGAACCCAGTCCCGGTTCGAAACCAAGCCAAGCGGCACGAACAGGTCTCTGCTACGGCACGCTGAAGGTCGCGGATACGGTATCAAGCTCAGCGGTTTCATCGTTCGGTTAAGTTTGAATAGGTGAGTAGTTGAAATGATTTATTCACGACTGACACGCCCCATAACAGTTCTCGGATGCGCAAGTCTGATTTCAGGATGTGCGGGACTTCCGCCAAGTGGGAGCGCCGACGTAACGATGCCATTAGTTCGTTCTTACGCAGTCGCACAGTTTAAATCATTTCACTACACAGGAAAGCCGCAACGTTTTATAGTCCCAGGTAGCGTAACGCAAGTCACGATCATTGCTGACGGCGCAGGGGGTGGAAGCGGTACGGGTTATACGCCTGGCGGACGTGGTGGGCACGTTCATGCTATCGTGCCAGTGCAATCAAATGAAACGCTGCACGTTTACGTTGGCGGCGTTACGAATGGCAGCAGCGGCGGATTTAACGGTGGCGGGAACGGCGAACAGTGGGGTTACTGTGGTGGTCCGTTCGGAGGCGGAGGTGCGAGCGATGTGCGCGAGGGTGGGCAAAGTTTAGCAAATCGCATTGTTGTTGCCGGCGGGGGAGGCGGCGCAGGCGGTGATTTGTGTAGCCACACCCAAGGCCATGGTGGTCCAGGCGGAGCGCGTCGGGGTGGTCGCGGCCAGGATGCTTCTGGCGATGGCGCCGGCGATGGGGGAGACGGTGGTACGCAAACCCATGGTGGTTCGGGTGGGAAGGGCGGTAGCGGTTCTTCCGCACACGGACAACACGGAAAGGTTGGCAAATTAGGATTTGGTGGCGCCGGAGGCAGGTCGGTTTGCGATGGAAGATGTCCGGCCGGCGGCGGCGGCGGCGGTGGATATTATGGTGGTGGCGGCGGCGGCGGCGGTGGATATTATGGCGGTAGCGGTGGTGGCGGCGGCGGAGGATCCTCGTTCGCCGAACCGAGTGCTAAAGGTGTTCGAATGTACCGAGGCTCGAAAGACAACACGGGTAATGGTTACGTGACGATTGAGTGGTATCAGTGACCTGTCGACGGCCGCCCGCGGCCGTCTGCGCTGCGAGCACTTTGCGAGCCGCTTCGATCGCGCGGAGACCATGCTCGCGCCGCGCCTTCGCCACGCACGCCTCGCAGTGGCGGCGCCTGCGCTTGAGGACCGGCTCGCCGCACATCGCGCACGCGATCGGATTGGCCGGGCCGGACGGTACGATCACAACCCTGCCGCCATACTCCGGCGATACCGTCTCGTATGCGTACACAATTACCCAGTCCGGCCGGAGTGCCGTTGGCAATTCAGGCTCGTGCGCCGCTCCGGCAACTCACGCGCTGCTCTGGCAAAACGCCTCGTCACCGACCAACCTCGGCAGCCTCGGAGGCAACGTTAATGTAGCACTGGACATCAATAGCCGGGGTCAGATCATCGGCAACTCGGACCTTTACGGAGACTCGGTGACTCATACGTTTCTCTGGCAGAGCGGCACGATGACCGATCTTGGCGCGCTGGCCGGTGACGTCGACAGCTTTGCCGGTGGGATCAACAATGAGGGACAAGTCGTCGGCGAATCATGCGACGCGAGCGGAAACTGCCGAGGCTTCCTCTGGCAAAAGGGATCAATGACCGATCTCAATACACTCATTGCGCCGAGCCAGAATCTCAACGTACTGTTTGGCAGCAATATTAACGACAGCGGGGAGATCACCGGGGCAACGGTCAACGCACAGGGCGTAGAGCAAGCAGTTCTGTTGATCCCTCACGGATCAGCCGACGGTTTGCCCAATGGCGCGTCCGTGCGTAAGGTTACGCTACCCGAAAGCCTGCAGATGCGACTTCGGAACCCGCGCGCCGGGTACTGGGATCTTCGCAAAGCTCAGCGATTTCCGCGCTAGAGTAGCGGCAATCAAAGGGATGAGTCCGCTTCGGCGGCCTCATCCTTTTTCGAAGGACGCACGCGGAGCGCGATGCTGATACGCGCCTCCACCCGGGTTTTCGTCTTCGGTATGCCGTGATCGTAATGTTTTTGCGTTTCGTAGCTCATCAATAACAAGCTGCCGTTCTCGAGATCGAGGTCGAGAATCCGCCGGGGCATTTTTTTGCTGCGAATCGTCATGAGCCGCGTCGCGCCTAGGGAGATCAGCGCGATTGGATTACCGGCAACGATCTCGTACAAGTGATCGTTGTGCGGCGCAACGCTGTCTCGCCCGTCGCGATAAAAGTTTAGGCCCACGCTATTGAACTGCGTCTCTGCGGCCTGCGATGCCAACGCCGCTGCCGCGGCGAGCGGCGCCGGCAAGCCGGGATCGTCGAGCGGGTAGCGGGCGACGAGCCGCGGCACATCCACGTCGCGGTCGTACATCCGGCGGCGTTCGCTCTGCCAGGCAACGTCTTCGCGAAGCGCGCTAAACCAGGCCGCAGCAGTCTGCGCGCCTACGAACCCCGGGATGTAGACCATTCGGCCGGTTTCGTCGTCAACGAGCGTCCGCCGCCCGTCGTCGAAGATTCCGAGTTGGGTCAGGGATAGAGTCCGCGCAGTTTCGTTGCCTCGGCGACTCGGGCGACCGCAACACAATACGCGCCCTTGCGCATCGAGACTCCGTGACGCTTGGCCTGTTCGAGCGTCTCGCGGAACGCGCGAACCATCTTTCGCTTGAGGCGTTCGTTGATCTCGGCCTCTTCCCAAAAGTTCGCTTGGAGGTCTTGCACCCACTCGAAGTACGAGACCGTCACGCCACCCGCGTTAGCCAGAATGTCCGGCAGCACCATAATGCCGCGGTCGAAGAGAATGTCGTCGGCATCGGGCATCGTCGGGCCGTTTGCGGCTTCCGCCACGATCTGTGCGCGAATCCGTGGGGCATTCTCTTTGGTGATCACCTTTTCGAGTGCGGCCGGCACCAGCACGTCGCAATCGAACTCGAGCACGTCGCGGTTTTCGACCGGTTCGCCGCCGGTGAATCCGACGACCGAGCCCGACTCTGCCTTGTGCGCCATCAATGCCTTTACGTCGAGCCCGCTCGAGTTGGCGACGCCGCCGCGGGAGTCCGAAACGGCGACGATACGATAGCCGCGGTCGGACATCAGCTGCGCCGAGTACATGCCGGCGTTTCCGAAGCCTTGAATTGCAACGGTCGCCCCCTGGATCTCGCGACCGCGCTCCTCCATCGCCTCGTCGACGACGTAGCTGCAGCCACGGGCCGTCGCTTTGTCGCGCCCCAAGGAACCGCCGATCGAGACCGGTTTTCCGGTAACTACGCCTGGGATTGAATACCCGTGCTGCATCGAGAAGGTATCCATGATCCAGGCCATGATCTGCGGCGTCGTGTAGACGTCGGGCGCCGGAATGTCTTTCTCGGGACCGATGATGATTGAAATTTCGGTCGTGAAGCGGCGTGTGAGGTTCTCGAGTTCCTGCATCGACATCGCCTTGGGATCGCAGATAACCCCGCCCTTGGCGCCGCCGAATGGAATGTTCGCCAGCGCGCACTTCCACGTCATCCACATCGCAAGCGCCTTGACTTCGTCGAGCGTTACGTCGGGGTGAAAGCGAATGCCGCCCTTACCGGGCCCGCGTGACATATTGTGCTGCACGCGGTACCCGGTAAACATGCGGAAGCCACCGCCGTCCATGTGCACCGGGAACGCTACTTCGAGAACGCGTTTGGGGTAGCGCAGATACCCGTGCAGCGATTCGTTGAGGCCGATAAGCTGGCTCACCTCGTCGAGCTGCTGCTGAGCCATCTCCCAAACGTTATCTTGCGACTGGACTGCGGAAACATCCTGAGTCATGTATGACGTTCTACCCTTAGTACCGCGGGGCGCCGTACATGCTGGCTTTGTAGGCCGGCAGATGGGGATTCTTCCATTTCGTGCCGTCCACGAAAAGTATCTTCAACGGAACGCACTTTGCATAGCTCGTCTGAAGCGGGAAGATATTCTTGCTCACGCCGAACTTGTGCTTGATCTCGGCACCCGGCGAGAAGGTTCCGACGTCTTTTACTTCGGCGACCAGCGAGCCGCGCACGATCAGCCCAAACTCGATCTCCTTCATCACGACGCTGGTCGCGTTGACATAGTCGATCCCGAGCGTTGGGTTGTTTGAAACCGGGGGTTGGTAGTAGGAAGCGCCGTAGACCGAAGGCCAGCCCCAGTAACGGTTGTATCCGTAGCCGTAGGGATAGTACGCCGGCGTGTATCCCGAGTAGTTATAGCTGGCGTTTCGTTCGGGATTGCAGGCACTTACCTGGATCGGATGCGCGACGTGGGAGGCCGCCATGGCCTGCGCCGGCGTGGCGGGTAACAAAGCGCTCACGAAAAACGCTACGGGGACGAGCAAAAAACGTACGGTGTTCACGATGCCGCGCTCCTTTTCTCTAGAGGGTGGAAAAAATGGTTGAGTTAGCGACCTTCTGCAAGTTAAAGGGCGGTGCCTTGGCACCGCCCTTCTGGACGTATCTAGCGACCCCGCCGTTACGTCGGCGGACGGCCGCCCCCATGGCCGCCTCCGCCTCCGCCCCCTCCTGAGGAGTGCGGTGCAGACCCGCCGCCGGAACCGCGCGAGTACGATGGAGCGGCCCCGCGTGAGTACGACGGAGCGGATCCACGAGAGTACGATGGATACGAGCCACGTGAGTACGATGGATACGAACTGTGCGAGTACGATGGATACGAGCTACGCGAGTACGACGGGTACGAACTATG
>PMTY01000100.1 GCA_003167155.1 Candidatus Cybelea tumulisoli | reverse complement strand
GGCGGCACGTACGCGATGGAGGACACCGACTCCATGGCGATCGTCGCGACGCAACGCGGCGGCCTGATCGAATGCGACGGCGGTACGCATCGCAAAGCGCGGAAGACCGCGATCAAGGCGCTGTCGTGGGCGCAGGTCGCTGCGATCGCCAAGCGCTTTGAAGCGTTGAATCCCTACGATCGCACGGCGATTCCCGGGTCGGTGCTGAAGATCGAGGACGACAACTTCGATCCGAAGACCGGGCGCCAGCGCCAGCTGTGGTGCCTGGCGATTTCCGCCAAGCGATACACCCTCTTCCTTCGCGATCTAGACGGCGAACCGGCGCTGCTGCGGGAAGGCGTCAATAACAAGGAAGACCGCTATTCGGAGCACGGCCTGGGGCATCTGCTCAATCCGGCCGATCCACAGAACGAGGATCGCAACTGGATCGCGCAAGCGTGGCTTTCGATCGTCCGCCGATCGCTGGGTCTCCCAACGAAGCCGCTGCGCTTCCAAAAGCGGGTCGCCGTTGGGCGCACGACGGTCAGCAGTCCCGCCGTGATGAAGCCGCTTAAAATCCTCAACAGCGCTAAGAGCTACGACAAGCAGATCAAACCGTTCAACTTCATCCTCAGCTGCCACGTGCGCAAACTCGGCCACCCGGTCGGCGCCAACCCGGAGCGATTCCATCTCATTGCGCCGTACGAGACCGATCCGCGCAAATGGGAAACGATGCGCTGGATCGACCAGTTTTCGAAAGACGGTAAGCGCTACCGGATCAGCACGTCAGCGCTGCACGGCTCACGAACCATGGCGCGCGTCAAGAGCTACGGGGACGTGCTGCGCGAGTACGAGTATCATCCCGAAGCGAAGTGCGCCGATGCCAGCGGCGCGCCGTGCCGAAAGCAAACCGTTGGGCTGCTCGGACGGCGGCACATCGGGATCGACGGTTTCGTCTTTATAGGCAAGGAGTCGAACAAGCTGGAAGCCGTCGAAGAGGCTGGCGTCCCGAGCGAGAGCGACGTTTATACAAAATTCAACGATCCGGGGCGCGACGAGTGGGCGACGAGGATTCTGCCAATTCTCAAGTCTATGCCTCTGGGAGAGCTAACAACGCAAACCGATTTGTCGCGTCGGGCGTTGTGCATGATCCGGGCAGGCCGGAGGCCGAACCCTGGGAATCGGAGGGTGTTGGAGGCTGTTGCAAAAGCATGCTCGAGCGCCTCGTCTCAGCTTGATCCGACAGATTAGATGCACACTCAGGCGACGTGATTAAGATTGACGAGGAGTGGGAGGGCTAAGATAGTAGCAGTATTGAGCGATGACGCGCCGATTTCTGATGACGAATTTAATTTCATGGAGCAATATTCGCAGCGCTTTAAGCGATCCATTGAACACGTGATATCGAGCCCACCCGCGGACGATTTTGACGATTACCTAAGTAGCTGGGCCGTCAATCTTGGCGTTCTAGCGCATGACGTGCTCTGCAGCACTATAAGCTTACTGAAACTGAATCATGTACGCGCTGCTTACATGTTGCAGAGGCCCCTGCTAGATTATCACCTACGCCTTCGCTACTACATCATTCAATCTAAACGACCGAGAGAGAAGTGGATTACCAAGGGTCGGCGTAGCACCAAGAACTACCTATCACAGTGTCATGCCTATAAAGACTGGAGAAACGCCGAAGACAAGATTTATGACATAATCAAGAAGCAAGGTAGTAAAGCGTTGGAAGCAATGCCAGAGGGCGAGAGGCGCAAGACGCAAGCCAAGCTCCGCAAAGAGAGGAAAGTCCTAACCCGCAGGATTTCTCACATGTGCGATGTTACGTCGAATGAAACACTCGGCTCACTCTACCTAGAAAATCAAATCCTAAGCGCGCATCTACATGGCGACCAGGTAACCATTATCGACACGATTCGTAGCGGTGATATCGCCAAGGGAACGCTCTCGGTCTGTTGGCAGTCCGAAAGATTCAAGCCATATATCATTCTCGCCAATGCATTCGCTTATTGCCATGAATTCATGGCATCGATTGAAATGATCCGCGGCTGGTGCTATGCGAAAGATAGCTCGTTCGAAGAGGGATTCCGGAGGATGCTGCGACGTCCAGCTTAGCGCACTTTGCTTTTGGCGGCCTCTACCTTGATGTCGTTATGCTGCGATGGTGGGCCGCCGATCGGCGCCGTGACTGCGGAGGTGTGGCCCAAGGCGGCTTGGTTCTGGCTGCCGCTGCGATGGAACTGAGGCCAGGTGCCGAACGTCGCTAGTTGTCGAATCATGCCGCCTCACGGCTACACCCTTAGAGCGATCAAATGACATTCGAAGAATTTCGCGCAGAAATGACCTCGTACCGGGAACGGGCCAAGAGCAACGCAGACAAATCCAAAATGCCACAGCTGGAGGGACAATCGCTGCTCAAGCTTTATCGTGAACTCGATGACTCGGAGCGAGAAATGGCTGATCGGGTTGTAAGCGAGTGGGTCTTATCGCCAGAGGAGCGTCTAAGGTTTGTCGCATTGCATCTGGTTAGGGTCTTAGGAATACGAAGTGCAGTCCCGGCTCTGAACGAGCTAATGCGAAATCTCCTCTCGTGTACTGCGCCGGGCGCTCCCTTCGAGATTATGAAGGTTGAGCAGATCGCCAGGCAGATTCTGTTAAGTTGACCTCGCTTAGGTGGATGGGAGAGTGAGTTTTCGCAGAGTCGGGAAGAACGTTCTGGTGAGTTCAGACGGCTATACCGTCCAGCCCGGCGGTCGAAACTGCATGAAGTACCTGGAAAGTGGGAGCGAAGCAGTTATACAGATCGAGCGCGGTCTTGGTACGATTTGCGTTTACACCGATTACGTGACCGGCTGGTTCAAGGATGGACGTGAGTTCCCTATGACCGCGATGGATAAAGATAGGGTAATCGAACGAGTGTCTTCTGCGATTCGCTTTGACGGTAGCTTCGTCGAGCTTTCTGGTAAATTTCACGCTTACGAGGTGCCGTCGAGCGAGAAGGAAGCCAGGTCTCGTCGCGCACTTTGCATGCTTTTTAAATGGCCTGGGGAGCACAGTCGCAGACTGCGCCTATTCGACGAACTGCCCCCACAAGTGCGTACGCGGCTTCTGGCCTTTGTAAACCTGGAGGAAAACGAGCTTCCGGTGATCGGAGGGTTCGATAAATGGGGCGCGTGGCTTTTGTTGACGACAAGAAAACTGTACTGGCGCTCGCAAGCGTTCTCTACTGTTAGCCGGGTTGCGCTTGAAACCGTAGCTCCCATCCGCGGTGATATCGATCTTAAGAGAGAGATCGGCAAGAAGGAATCGGAGTTGACAACGCTTACTTTCGAAGCACCCACCGGCCACATGCACGTACTTAAAGTTGAGGCGGGTGGTGCGCGATCTGGTCTCAAGCGGATATTGATGTATTTTGGCGCTCAGAGCTATCTAAGGGATCAATAGATTATCACGAAGGTTACTCGTCCCCTTGCCTCTCCCCCCAAAGCACGGGCTTCACGAAAGGGAGGTCGGTGTCTGCGTTCGGGAGCCTAGGCAGCGGCGCGTGAGGCGCCGAATCGTGCAAGTAACGATTCCTACCCAATCCTTGCAAAGGAAGTGATTTAGCATCACCACTTGTAGTATGGCTTTCGCAAATGTCCTCGCCGTGCTGAAACGCGATGTCCATTTCCCCAAGAATGTATTCAGAGGCATCTGGAGCAACTTTCTGTTCTTTGATGCCGACCGAATCTTCTTCGGAAACTTCATTTGGGCTGTGAAAGAGCTACTCCTCATTGAGCGCAGTAACGATGCCTGTTTATTGAACCTAAGCAGACAATCCGGATCAGAGTTTGATCTAGCCGGTTGCATTTGTTTGAATGCATCAACTAAGACAGACGACTACGAGGAGCGCTTAAGAGTAGGTGGCATGGCAAACGCCTGGCTTTATAATATTGATGAAGACTACGGTTGCGCTTCAGACGTTGGGGAGTGGTGCATCTACTGCGAAAGGCAGCGCGAGGTGGCGGTGATTGCGATAAAGAGTATCGAGATGATGAAGATGTGTCACGTCCCACTCAGATTGCTTGGCGCGAGGCCAGCCGAGGAGCTTTGGAAGCCTGAACCTGTTCGACCAGTTTCAAAAGTGGGGGAAGCCTGGCGCGAGGACCTCGCCACGCAATATACACCATCTTTAGAAAAAGAACGATTCAGATGGTGGGCTGACCAGCCTTAGGCCCCTGCACGCTCTGCCCCTCGGCTTTGCGAGAGCGAGGCCATCGCACGGAGACCCTCTGACTTCACACCCTGAAACCGTTGGCTTATGCGATAACCGCAGCCTGAAAGGCATGGAGCAAGCATGACCAGCGGAAACAATCCTCGGGAAGCAACAGCCGCCAAGGCAGAATTTGTAAGGCAGCTCAGAGCCGCGGCTGATTCCTTGAAGCCTTTAGCAACAACACCGGTACTGACAGACCCGTATGCCCTCATGTGGTGGGCCCTGCTCGGTTCGATGGCTGAGCTGATCGAGGCACAAGATGGACCGATAAACTTGAAACAAAGGAAGTTCCTAAGGACGGGTTTATTCGGCGGCATGGGGAGCTTGATCGACTGTAACTGGCATTTAACCGGGGACCTATGGAAGGCGTTCCAGGCTCTAGAGCCCTCCTCCTAACTAAGTACGATTTCCAAAGAAGCCCCCGCGCGTCTGCCCCTCTGCACGGCTTCGCGAAAGCGAGGCTGTGTTGCTATGCGGGCTACGCGGGCTTTGCAGCATTGCGGGCGTTGCTGCGTGGATCGGCATTGCAGCAGCGCCAGCTTGGCGCCGTGGATCGCTTAGCGGCATAGCCCCGGCTTCGGTCGCTTTGGAAGCCGAGCGACCAGGCGCCTAGGGTGCACAATTTTTGGGCTCTGGCTATCCCAATGCGAGCGCCACCGCCTCGAGCGGACGACGCATCACCTCGAATCACGCCCGGCGGGAAGCACTCCAGCGCAGCGTTCAGAGTGTAATTGTAACCGCGGTCCCGTGCCCCGGCGCACTGTCGATCGCGATATCGCCGCCGACGCGTTCGACGGCGCGTTTGGCAATCGCCAGGCCGAGGCCGGTGCCGGTGATCTCGCCGCGCTGATCGCCGCGGTAGAAGCGCTCGAAGGCGTGCAATCGCTCGGATTCGGACATTCCGGGGCCTTCGTCTTTGATGGTGATGATCGCGTGGCCGTTATTGCGCCGCGCACTAAGGTGGATCGGCGCATCGGGCGCGTACTTCAACGCGTTTTCTATCGCGTTCCAAACGGCCTCGCCAAGCTCGCTTTTATCGGCCTCCACGGTCTTGAGGCCATCGACGCTATAGTCGATCGCGCGCCGGTCGTCCAGACGTCGCGCCGCTTCGCACTGGGCTCGGAGCAGCTCGGCGACGTCGACCGATTCAATATTCGGCTGCGCTTCAGAGTCGAGGCGCGCCAAGCGCATCAGCCGATCGATCAGGCCGCGCATGTGCTCCTTTTCGATCGACATCGTCGCTAAAATCTGGCGTGCGATGCGTGGCTCCTCGATCGCACCGCGACGCAACACGTCGATATAGCCCGCGATAACGGTAAGCGGCGTGCGCAGCTCGTGGCCCGCGTCGGCGGCAAACTGCCGCATGCGCTCCTCGGCATGCTTGCGGTGTTCGATTGCCGAGGCGACGCTGGCGATGGCGGCGGTGAAAGCTACCGTAAGGTGGGCGACCTCGTCAACTCCCGCCATGAGGAAGCGGCGCTGCGTATAATCGCCGTCGGCCAGCGCGCGCAGCGACTCGCTCACCTCGTTGACCGGCCGAAGTGCCTGCTGGGCAAAGAGGCGGCCGACAAACCATGAAAGCACAATCGCCACCGCGGCGATCGTCAGCACGATTCGCCAATACGGGATCAGTGAAACGAGCAGCAACGGAAAGGACGGCGCGAAGCCGACGTAGCCGCCTTCCACATAGGTGAGCGAAAGCGGCTCGAGGCGCGTCGGATCGGGCGGCATCGGCGGTCCGCGCAAATATCGATCCGTTAGGCCTTGCGGCCCGCGCAACGACGACGGGATGAAATGCGCCATTCCGCCCGCCGCCAGTACCACGGCAAGCGACCTAGGATGCAGCGTCTTGTCGCCGGCGAGATAGTGGCCTTTTAAGTCGAACACCGTCACGCGCATGCCGATTCCACTGAGCGCGTCGACGATTTCGGGCGCCGCCTTCTGGAGCGTCACCCCTTCGCGTCGATACTGATCGACGAGAATGCGGGCCTCTTCGTGCTTGGCGACCATCACGTCGCCCGAAAAGCGCCAAAGCTCAAAGACCAGCGAAATGGACGAAGCCAGGATAACAACAAGAACCGTAACGCCCAGCAGCGCCGCATAAAGCGCCGAAAGCCGCGCCGCAAGTTTCACCCTATGTCATCCTGAGCTTGTCGAAGGACTACAGCGATAGGCCATAGCCCACGCCGCGAACGGTGCGGATGAAAGAGCCTGGCTCGCCCGAACGATCGATCTTCGCGCGAAGGTACGAGATATAGGTTTCGACGATGTTCGGACCGCCCTCGAAGTCGTGACCCCAGACGATCTCGAGCAGATGATCCTTGCTGAAAACGCGCCGCGGTTCGCGCAGAAAGACTTCGAGCAGATCGAACTCGCGCTGCGTAAATTCGAGGACCTCTTTGGCCCTCCAGGCTTCGCGCGTTCCGGGGTTGATCGAGACATCGTGCCAGCGTAGAACATTCTCTTCTATAAGTTGCGGACGGCGGAGCTTGGCCTGAAGCCGCGCGATCAGCTCCTCAAAAACGAACGGCTTTACAAGATAGTCATCGGCTCCCGAGCTCAAGGACCGCACCTTGTCTTCCGTCCCGCCCTTGGCCGTGAGCATCACGATCGGGGCCTGGGTGATCTCCCGCAGCCTCGGCAAGAGGGTGACGCCGTCGATCTTCGGCATCATGATATCGAGCACGATCAGCTCCGGATCGAAGACCTTGACGAGCTCAAGCGCGGCCATGCCGTCCATGGCGGTCCGGACCTCGTAACCTTCGCGGGAGAGCCCAAGTTCGAGCATCTCCCGAACCATACGGTCGTCGTCGATGACCGCAACGCGGGCATTGGGCATGTTATACATCTACGCTGCATCGTGCTTGCTCACCCTTGGAGCCACCTGAAGAGCGCATTAGGCTGCGCGGACCGGCGCCCGCCAGCGCTCGACCCGCTGCCCCGTAACCAGCGCTGCTTGGCCCAGCGCGTCGAGGGAATGCGGGATCAGGCGAATCCCATCTCGCTCTAATAAATCGACGGTCGCTTGGTCGGGCAACCACCGCGCGAAGAGATGGACTTCCTTAGTTTGAACTGCGTCCGCCAGAGCGGTGATGACCTCGCTCAGCCCACATTCGCGCAGGGCTAGAAGCCGGGCAACGACCTCGGCATGGAAGCGCGAGCCGGTCCACCCTGCGGCCACGATGAGGAGGCGCGAGAGCTCATCCGGGCCGGCAGACTCGAAGTCGATCAGCGCCGCGGCGACCTGTCTCGCCAGCACCCCAGTGGGCTGCGCGTGCAGGCTGGCTCCCCGAATCGTGGCTGCGGGTCCCGCCGTGAGGAGTGCGCCGGCCCCGATCAAATACTCGTCCATGCCCCGATATTCGCACGGACGAGTGCCACCTGTGTGGCCTTGTGCCCAAAGAGGTCGCTGACAACCGCAAGCAGGGCCAGGGGGATCCCAGTTTGAGCTATACCAACCGAAGCCGGCGCGCAGCACGAATCGCCTCTACATGGCCGTGGCAGTGCAATTTCACGACGGCATTTGCGATGTGCGCTCGAACCGTGTAGAGGCTGCGGGACGTACGTTCTGCTATTTCCTTCGGTGTCAAACCCTGCTCAAGAAGTCGAAGCACTTCAACCTCCGACTGCGTAAGGCCACGCGGGCGCGGCCGCTCCGAAGCCGAATTTATGATCGCTGAGTCGACAGCCTTTAGGAGCCGGGCGATATCGGCGTAATCTAACTCTTTTAGAGCCTCAACGCACTCTTTCACGCGGTCCCCTCCGCTTTCACCGCCGTGTCGCATTTTGAAGATGATACTTTCGATGACTTTCACCACTAGCCCAACAGTGCCGTCCTCGTGTGACCGAAGCCGGCTTAGAATTCGATCGGCCTGCGTCTTACGGCCGTTAATAGCCTCGGTCAGGGCGCAGAGTGCTTTCGTGATAGCAGCTGCGCGCATTCGATACAGCCCGCTTACCTCCAGCCGCTCTACGATCTCCAAGATCTCTTTCACCAACCTTGCCGATTCTTCGCGCTTTCCATCCAACGCTAGAAAGAGTCCGTACTCGCCTCCGCATGAGACACGGTCAACGCTGAACGTCATTTGGTTCCAACACGAGGATAACAAATGATGTGCCTCGCCGAACCGTCCTTCCCAAGCCAGGCGCGCCGAGCGAAAGATCGTAAGATACCGGCTCACCAAGTCGCTCGTTCTTACCGTTGCTAACCGCTGCTCGATTGCGATGCTCGCTTCCACGTCACCTCGGCGCATCTCGGCACTCAGCATTTGAAGCAACGCGGTTTGCAATGCGAACGCATCGCCGGCCTTTACCGCAGATGAAACTGCCGATTCCGCATACCGCAACTGTTGCTCGACATCATCACGCTCGTGCAGTGCCAAATTTGAAAGCACGGCGTTTGCCCGACTCTCCAGGCCAAATAAGTGCAGGTCGGCCGCCAGCTCGCAAGACTGCCTCAGCACCTCAAAAGCCCGCGCCGCCATGCCTAGGTGATGGTAGGCAATACCTATACGGTGGAGGATCTTGGCGCGGACCGCGTCGGAATCGACCTCGCAAAGCATTGTCTCAACGCGCATGGCAGCGCTCGCGGCGACTGCTGGATCTCCATTCACCGCCTGTTGACCAGAGATCAACGAGATAGCTTCAGCTCGGTAAGCGGCGGTTTGCTCGACATCCTCGCCCACTTTTTCCAGTAGGCTGCTGACGTCTTGACCCTGGTTTGCCATTATTGAGGCGAGGCGTAAACTCGTTGTGGCCATTAAATCGCGGTTGTTGCCCCCTCGAGCGAGCGAGCGACGCAAAAGCGATTCGGCTCTGGTGAACTTGCCCGCCATGGCTTGAAGGGCGCCGTGCAGAGCGAGGATGGTAGCATTTTCGCGACGGGTGGTTTCGTCGAGCGACTTGACGGTGCGCCAAACTAAATCGCTGCGAGCTCGTTCGAGAAGGTCGAACCCGTGATTTTCCAGGAGGCGGAGCACGTCTTCGCGTGACCCCGCCGCGGCGTACGCGGCGATCGCGTGTTCAGTGTCGCCACTCTCCTCAAGCGCTCGGCCCGCGCGCTCCTGCACGAGCTTGTGTGAGCGCTTCCCAGCGAGCGCGTTTTGATGGCGCAAGAAATTCCTGAACAGATCATGACAGTGGTACACGCCAGGCGATTCTTCATGAATGAAGGCGGTGCGCTCGCGCAAGCGCTCGACGATCTGCAACGCACGATCGAATCCGGCGCGTTCGAGTACCTTTACCTCGATCGTCGGCAACGCCATCGCAACTTCGAGCAGACTACGCTCCTCCTCATCGAGCGCGTCGTAGACCTGCTCGGCGAGGAAGCGATAGATCATCTCACGCGTAACGGCTGAAACATTCCGGAGGTCTGACGACCGCGTGGACGTGCGCAAAGCAAAGCCGATGGCGGCCGGCCAACCTTCTGTCAGGCAAAGCAAATCCTTGAGTTCATCTTCACGAATGGAAAGGCCCAAACTGCGCGCGGCGGCCGCGGCTTCTTCAAAGGTAAACTGGAGATCGTGTTCGTCAATCGCCAAGTCCGCATCGTGATAGGCGAACCAGCTTCCGACGGGGAGACCAGTCGTCGATCGGGAGGCGAGAATCCACCGGATACGGTCCTTGCTTCGCTCGATTAGCGACGTTAGAAATCTCGTAACCTCGGCATCGTCCTCCGCGACGTGAAGGTCGTCGATAGCGATGACCCCGGAAAATGACTCCAAGTGTGCGTTCATCCAGCCGGCCAAGTCAGGGCCGCGCTTCGGCGAGGCCTGATTGCGTTCGTATGCCCCCGCCAGCGCAGTGACCGCGTGCGGTGCACTCTCGCCCAGCGCTTCTGCAAATCCTCGCAGGAAGCTCAACAGCGTCGCGTGCTCGGCGCGGAGTGCGAATCGCACGCGCGGCTGTCGCAAACTATCGAAGTATTGGCGGAGCACGATGCTCTTACCATAACCGGCCGGCGCGATTAACAACGCGATGGGAAAGCACGCCAAAGCCCCGAGCCGCTCGACCAGCCTAGGCCGCTCGATCGGCGCCCAAGCGGCGCTCTCTATCCGATCGTCGACTGGTAGCGTCCGAACCATCGCGTGTCGTTCTAAAGCCGCTCCCACGCCGCCTGTTCTCAAAAAGATCCGGGGTGGGGAACATCTTCTTTTCTGATGCCTTCACTCGAAGTGTGCCAGCAGCGCATGTTCCCACCTCAGGCCCGATGCGAGCCACGCGCGTTGCGTCAGATGGGTAGCCTCGCCAAACGGGGCTGTCAGCTATGTTTTGGGAGGGGCACATGATCTTTCGTAACGACGCCTACTGGGCGCAGACGCCACGCTATTGCGCGCTGACGATCGCAATGATGCTATCCTGGCCGCACGTCGCACAGGCGCAGGTGAGCTCAAGCGGCCACGGCACGCCGGCAGCATCTGCCGCCCCATTAACTACAACTCCTCACAGCATTCTAGTGCCGGGCGGAACGACCGTCGTTGTATCCCTAGCCGAGCCAATCTCTTCCGCTACAGCCAGTATCAACGATCAAGTCGCAGTTGTAGTGAAAAAACCGGTCCTAGTAAACGGCTGGATTGTCGTCCCAGCCGGCTCGAACGGGCACGCCACGGTCACCACGGCGGAACACGCCGCGAGTAACGGGAGCGGAGGTAAACTATCCATGAGCGTGGACTGGGTTTATAGTACGGACGGCGGCATGATTGCGCTCTCGACAACGAATCACGCGAGCGAGAGCGGTGATAGCAAAGGCGCGGCAAGTACGGCTACTCTCTTGTCTTGGGTGTTCCTGGGACCCGTAGGATTCTTCGCTCACAACTTTGTTCGCGGTCGGGAAGTTACCATCGGAACCGATCGTACATTTACCGTCTTCGTGGATCACGCCGTTCACGTACGAGCGACGCAGCGATTTGCTCAAAGTCAGGCCTTCGATCAGTGACGAAGGCGAATCCTCGCCCTTGGCGTTGCCGATAGCGGAAGCGAACGCGGACCTTGAGATCCCCCAATCCGCAATAGCCGTACTAGATCCTAAACGTTGGCGCCGGAATCAGCAGTTGGCTTCTATGCGACAGGCCGCGCCAAAGGCTCTTTGCGGCAAGCAGAGAACCGGAAGCATACTCAAGTGGCCCCGTTCGGATGGCCGAACGTCAGGAGAGCTTATGAGTTTGGTTTCTCGACGCACGCTGCAGCTTTGCTGGAGCATCTTCTCGGTAGCGATTATTTCAGCTTGCGGCGCTCTCGGGAGCCCCGGCGCGCTACCCAGCACTAATGGCGATTCGCCTCAGACTTCAAGCCGCACGTTTCATTTCACCCATGCCGTTCAACGTTTCAAGGTGCCGTCCGGCGTCACACAGTTAACGATCACCGCCTACGGCGCCATGGGCGGCGGTTACTCAAACCAAAGCGATGGGAATCCGGGGGGCTTGGGAGCCAAGGTGAAAGCCACGATCCCCGTTACGCCAGGACAGGTGTTGATCGTCGATGTTGGCGGCCGAGGGATTTCAAACAAGCACGGCGCGGGCGGCGGAGGCTACAACGGCGGCGGAGTTGCCGGTGACGGCGCTTTCGGCGGCGGCGGCAGTTCGGATGTGCGGACCGCTAAAGACCGGTTGGCAGATCGCCTCATCGTCGCCGCCGGCGGCGGCGGGAGTGGTGACACCGGGTCGGCATTCTTCTGCAGCGGCAGCTCGTGCAGCGGCAGCGGATCCACTGAACTACTTTACGGGGGCACCGGTGGCGTCGGCGGTGCGACGACCGGCGGTATCGGCGGCACCGGCGGGGACGGCGGTAGCGGCGGCGCAGGCGGGTCCCAAACCGGCGGAGGCGCCGGCGGCGCCGGAGTGGGAGGATCGTCATCAAGTTTTAGCACCTCCTACAGTTGCGCAGCCGTCGATGGAAGTAACGGAAAGCTTTTCAACGGCGGCGCGGGAGCGAGTAACTCGTGCGGGCCCGCCGGTGGCGGCGGTGGCGGAGGCTACTACGGCGGTGGTGGCGGCGGTGGCGGAGGATACGACGATTACGTCGCCACCGGTTCCATCAATTACGAGACCGGCGGGGGTGGTGGTGGTGGCGGCGGCACCTCTTTCGTCGAGAAGTCGGCGACCGACGTCCATGAAACCTCGGGAGGCGCACCAGGTGGAAACGGTGAGATCACAATCGCCTGGTAGACGGTCGATCAATATGCTCGGCTCTACGAGTACGCTCGCGGCGGTACGACGCCAATCGCTACGCTCGACCTGCCGTACGGCGACCCGTTCTCCTGCGCCGTCGACGCAAAGAGCGGCGATCTGGCCGTCGGCACCGGTAGCGAGCAGGTCCTGATTTATCATCACGCCCAGGGAACGCCGATCGGGTATCGGGATTATCCTATCGAAGGCTTCTTCTACGTCGCATACGATCGAGCAGGGAACCTCTACGTCTCCGCCCTCACCACCGACTACAAATTTCAATTCGCGGAGCTTCCCAAGGGAGCCAAGGCATTCGCCGATATCACGCTCGATCAATCGATGACCTTGCCGGCCGGCCTCGCGGTAACCGGCCCCGATGTGGCCGTTGGAGATCTGAACACCGGCACGATTTTCCACTTTCGGATTAGCGGCAGCAGCGGAACGGAAGTCGGCACGACTCCGCTCGTCGGAGCCGAGTATGCACTCTTTCAGTTCGCGGTGAATCGCGGGCGCGTCATCGCCGACGTGAACGATGCATCGAGCGGTGCGGCTGAGTCGTTTCATTACCCATTGGGGGGAAGCGCGATAAGGAGCATCACGGTGCAGCAGCCCGTGGGTGTCGCGATCAGCCTCGCGCCAAGCAAATCGGAGAGACGATGAAACTTTTGCGCAATCTTGTCGGAGCGTACCTTAGTGCGGCGCTCTTAGCTGCCTGCGGCGGCGGCAATGTTCCCTCTTCGTCACCAACGACGATCGGATCGGCCCAGACTCCGCTCGGGAGTAGGACGCTAGCCGTCTTCAACTTTACCGGCGCAGCGCAGAAGTTCGTCGTGCCCACCGGCGTGACGGAAGTGACGATCATCCTGAGGGGAGCCGGCGGAGGCGGTTCCGGTAGTAGCGGCAGCTACGCTCACCCGGGCCTTGGCGGCGGGTTAAAGGCCACGATTTCGGTCACCCCTGGGGAAAAGCTGACGGTCTACGTCGGCGGAGAAGGGACGGTTGGCCGTGGCCAAACCGGCGGCTTCAACGGGGGCGGAGGCGGCCCCAGCGGCGGTGCCGGTGGCGGCGGCAGTTCTGACGTGCGTACCGGCAAAGGTACGTTGGGCGATCGCGTCCTGGTTGCCGGCGGTGGGGGCGGCAGCGGTGGCGGCTTCTATTATTCCAGTTACGGGTCGGGAACGGGGTCCGGCTACTGTAAGGGCGGTACTGGAGGAGCCGGCGGCGACAAACAGGGTGGCGAGGGCGGGAACGGCGATTGTAACGGAACCGGGTCCGGCGGCGATGGCGGCGGGCAGACGTCGGGCGGGTCCGGCGGTCCAGGCGGCAGCGGGGAACACTTCAAGGGAAGTTGCAGTGGAACCGCCGGGGAGAACGGCGCACTTCTCGATGGCGGAAACGGGGCTGGTGGAACTTGCGGCGAGGGCGGAGGAGGCGGCGGAGGCGGCTACTACGGCGGCGGCGGGGGCGGCAGCGGAGCATACTACGACGTGACCACCTGCGGCTCAGGCAGCTACTGCGGCAATATCGGGCCGGGTGGCGGCGGTGCCGGCGGTTCGTCATACGCCGAAAAGGGTGCAATCCGCGTCGTGTATCACCAGGGAGCCTGGAAAGGTAACGGCCAAGTCGTCATCCATCAAGCGCCTTGAAAGCAACAGCGCGTTTTAGTCGTTATGCCCTTGTGTGCTGCGCAGCTGTTGCGATGCTCAACGGTTGCTCAGTCCAGCAGATTGCGCGCGTACCTGCAGCGATCGCTATCGATGCGTCACCGCAACACCGCAAGACTTTCGTGTACGCGGGCAAAGCGCAGCCGTTTACCGTACCGTCGTACCTGATAAAAATCACCGTCATCGTGATCGGCGCCAGAGGAACTGGCGCGCCTGTCACCTACGGCGGGCGTGTTCGCGCGACGATTCCCGTAACGGGCGGGAAGAAGCTCGTTGTTTTCGTCGGTGGACAGGGCTCCGGGGCAATCGGTGGTTTCAACGGCGGCGGCAACAGCTGCACGTCTTCCGCGCGCGACTGCGGATATGGCGGCGGGGGCGCCTCCGACATACGACAAGGCGGCGATAAGCTCAGCGACCGAATCGTCATCGCCGGAGGCGGTGGGGGCCAGGGTGGAAACGGCGACGGCCGCTATCACCGCGGCGGCACCGGCGGAAAAGGCGGTCACAAGATAGGCGGCTTGGGCGTAAACGGCGGCGGATATGGTTCTTCCCATGGCGGCGGAAGTGGCGGATCGGGCGGCACGCAGCAACGGGGCGGCTCCGGCGGCAGTGGCGGCACGGGAGTCTACGGTACCGGTAGTTCGGGAGCGAATGGATCGCTGGGCAAAGGCGGTCGCGGCGGTGAGGGCTGCGCGAAGAGCGGCACTTGTGTGTCCGGCGCGGGCGCGGTGGCGGCGGCGGTGNNTACGGTAACGGCGCAGTTATCTTTATCTGGTAACCGTTCGGGATCTCGATACGTTGTCAATCGCGTTGCGCTGTATGCGATAAGGACACCTAAGACCCGCGTCGAACGTCTAGTCGATCCGCCGAGTGGAAGGGGAGCAGCATGTTAATTTCGTTGCGTTTCGGCCACCACGCTTTAGGCATTGCCGTGGCCGTCGCTATGTTGGCCGGATGCGGTGGCGCGCAGACGCCGGGGCTCGGCCCTGCCGGGGAAATCCAACACACCGTTGTCCATCGGGATCGTTCCGGGCTCAAAACTTTCGTCTATACTGGTCGCCCGCAAGCTTTCACGGTGCCGGCCGGCATCACGTCGATAACAATTACGGCCTACGGCGCGCGTGGCGGCGGAGACGCGAAATCGAGTGGGTATCAACCCGCCCCTGGAGCCAGAGTGACAGCGACCGTGCCTGTTCAACCGGGACAACTGCTGAACGTTTACGTCGGCGGAGAAGGGGCGGCGAGTGACGGCGGATACAACGGCGGCGGAGGCGCAACGAACGCAAACGGCGGCGGTGGCAGTTCCGACGTGCGCACGGGCCGTGGTTTGGGTGGCCGAATCGTAGTCGCCGCCGGCGGCGGTGGCACCGGTGAAGGCTTCAAGTTCGAGAACGGCAGCGGCAGCTACTACTACTGCGACGGAGGTGCGGGCGGGGAAGGCGGAGCGGCAACCGGCAATTCTGGTGGCAATGGCGCATGCGGAGGACGGGGCGGCGGTGGCGAGGGCGGATCACTGACGTATGGAGGAGAGGGCGGCTTTGGAGGACGGCAAGGCACCGGCACAACAAGCACTTACTACTGCACCGGCTCCGCAGGAGCCAACGGAAAATTGTTGGACGGTGGCGCGGGCTCCCCCACGTGTCGAGGCCATGGCGGCGGAGGAGGCGGAGGGTATTACGGCGGCGGTGGCGGCGGTAGCGGCGGATGCTGCAATAAGTACGACGGTTCCGGCTCCGGCGGCGGAGGGGGCGGCGGATCATCGTTCGTCGAGCATTCCGCTACCCACGTGCGAGAAGCTAGAGGCGGCGGAAAGCTTGGCAACGGCCTCATCATCATCGCTTGGTAGGCCTACAAAAGTTTTTGCGCTCCGTTTCTACTGAAACGACTCGCTGAATGGTCGCGCATGCGCCTAACGCGTTACGTACCGAAGTTATCATGCATCCACCTTTCATCGTTCGCCGTCTTCCTCAAGCGCGAGCGCCATCGCTGCCTCGCTGGTAGGCAGCGGCGGCACACTACTTCGGCGCGAGGCTGACGGCCTCGCCGGCCGGCGCGAAGCCCGCGACGCTCCTATAGGGATCGCCCCCTTTTGGGTAGTGCCAAAATGCGAGGCTGGCGCAGCCGTCCGCAAGATTTCCGCCGATGAGGGCCATGCCTTGCTTGTCGTTGACGGGTGTATTTTTGGTGCCGACGATAAATGGCGCATTGACCTCGACGGCGCCGTCAACGCCGCAGGTATCGGAAAGGTCCGTCTCGCTTCGAATCGTCAGTGTCGTGCCGGAGAGCGTTGCGCGAACAATGGTCGTCTGAACGCCCGAGCCGACGACTTCCAGGTCGGTGACGGCGATGTACTTTCCGTCCCAGGTCACCCCACCTCCGCAGCAGGAGGCACCACTGTAGTTGAGCGTTGTGATCTTCGACGTTCCCGACAGTACCGCACAGACTCCGGTCGCGATATCGCTCTGGCCCTCGAAGATCACGTTACCCTTGTCGTCGTAGCCAGGCGGATATACATAAAAACATGGACCACCGCCCATATAGCAGGTGGCGTTGCCCTTAGCGTGCTTCCACAGGCAGAGTTCTCCCGGACTGGAGGACGAGAAGGCGTACAAATCCGCTACCGCAAGATCGCCGTTCTTATCGAGCGCGCAGCCGATCGCGTTGCCGTTCGTACGATAGGTCGCAAGCGACTTGGTGCTGCTGCGAGCGTACTCGACAACGTCGCCGTCCGTAAAGTTCGCAACGTAGACGTCGCCCTTCGCATCGACGCACTCCCCAGAAGTACCGTCGAGGCCGGTCAGCTCCCCGACCTGCTTACCGTTATCGTAGTCGTAGACGTAAACGGCATCACTACCGTTGGAAAGATAAAGCAGGCGCTTTGTGCTCTTCGCTTCCGGCAGCACCCACGACTTGCCACTATGTGCCGGCGCTGCGATCGCGGAAGCGCGCAGCATCGTGGCCGGCGTACCAATCGGCGGCTGCATGTCGCACCCCGCGAGCAACGCGGCAGCCATACCGATGCTGAGCGCGTGGCGTAGCCGTTTCACGGCGTTAACGCGAAGACCGTTCCGCAACCGGTACTTCCGTTACACTTCGCGCCGCCATAGCTAGTCGTACCGTAGAGTGTGCCCTTGAAGTCGACGAGACCCGCAAGTGGTTGTGCTCCGTCCGTCCCGCCGGCGAAGCTGTGCAGCACGGTCTCCTTTCCGGACGACGTGATCGAGAAGACCGTTCCGGAACCGTTTGCGCCGCCAATAAAAGTCGTACCGTAGAGCGTTCCCTTGACGTTGATGAGGCCCGCCCGCGGGTAGCTGCCGTCCCCCGAGCCGCCGAAGCTGTGGAGTACGGTTTCCTTGCCGGACGGCGTGATCGCGAAGACGGTTCCGCAACCGTAACTTGCGCTGCAGTTCACGCCCCCGCCCATGGTCGTGCCGTAGAACGTGCCCTTGACGTTGATGAGGGCCGCCTCCGGGTATGTGCCGTCCCCCGAGCCGCCGAAGTTGTGGAGCACGGTTTCCTTGCCGGACCTCGTGATCGCGAACACGGTCCCGCAATACTCACTTCCTTCGCAGTACGTCGTACCACCGTTTTCGGTCGTGCCGTAGAGCGTGCC
>PMTY01000043.1 GCA_003167155.1 Candidatus Cybelea tumulisoli | reverse complement strand
TCTCGGGTATTCGACGGGAGCGGCCGGGACCCCGATACACGGGTTCGATTCCCGTTGGCGCTACCAGAATTCGTTCATTTTTACACGGTCTTCCGCGACTTCCGGCCTTTTTCGTGTAGCTAACGTGTACCTGAAGGCCCCGGCCCCTAGCTGGCAACCCGTTCGAAGAATCGCCGCGCCGCCCGCGAAACGCGAAGACATGGAGGTGGCAGCAGTTCAGTGGCCGGATAAGAGGATATCATGAGCATCGGCGTCCCGCATGTTGGCCACACGGCCGCATGGGAATATATCGAGAAAGATTCCATCCTTCGCATCAAGCAGTTCCGTCAAACCGACGACGGAATCGTCGCAAACTTCTTGCATCTGCAAGTGAGCGGCCCCGAAGAAGCAGCGATTATAGCCGCGCCTATCGTCCAAATCCTTAACGATCGCACGAAAATCAGTGGGATGGCGCAATCGATGGATGGCGGCGTGATGTACGTTTTTCGTCCATAGCCATTTAGTGACTAGCTCCGCAGACCGGGGAATATTCGAACGAACATTTCGCGGA
Source organism: Candidatus Cybelea tumulisoli (assembly GCA_003167155.1). Taxonomy (GTDB): domain Bacteria; phylum Vulcanimicrobiota; class Vulcanimicrobiia; order Vulcanimicrobiales; family Vulcanimicrobiaceae; genus Cybelea; species Cybelea tumulisoli. Next base: position 5,711 of record PMTY01000043.1, on the reverse strand, counting down.
TCGTAGCAACAGCCAACGTGCGCTCGAACTCCACGTGGATCGTGTCCCCGCAGAAATTCACAATGTCATAGATGTCAAGGGCGACCCTCAAGGTAACATCGCGGACGCCGCCGACTTTCTTGCTGCAAGCGCAGGACGACAATGAAGACAGTGTCGACGATGCTTTGGCATACTACATCGCCCTCAAGCATGCTCACGTGCCCACGGAGATGCACCTCTACCCACAAGGCGGCCACGCGTTCGGCCTGCGTGGCACGAGCTTACCTATTACGCAGTGGCCGGTCCTGACGTACGATTGGCTCCGCGCGCTGCGCGTCGTTTAGCCGGCTGTTGGAGGCCTAAGGTTTCAGTTCAAGCGCAAGGCCGCAGCCGAGGCCGTTGGGAGGGGCGCGAAACGGTTCAATTCCCGTTGGCGCTACCACCAATTGCGCCGATGCGGCACGCGCGTCCCGTTGCGATACCGAGAACAGGCCGCGAGCGAAGGCCGGTGACGCGAGCGATCGAGCTCAGCAGTAGGTCGTCGAGCTTCGGCGCGATTTCGATTGCGGTTACGGCGATGTTACGCCGCATTCCAGTCGCGCTTCCAGCGCAAACCTAGCCTAAATACGCAGTGCTATCGACGCGGTCGGGCCGGTTGCCAAACGGTTGCCGTCAGTTGCGACCGAGCTCGACCCCGCTCGACCGTTGGCGACTAATCGTTCAGTGAAGCGCTCTTATGGGTCCAGGCATCTTAGCCAATGACGACTGGACGCGACCGTGCTCGACCACGCTCAATTAACTGCCGAAAGAATTCGATTCTCGGCCATCCCAAGATGACGATCGACGCGAAAAGGAGCAATCGTGCGTCAATGCTTTTCATGTGTCTGCTTCATTTCAACTCTTTAGTTGATCTTGGCGGCGTTCACCGACGAAAGAATACAAGCCTCTTCAGGGCAAACACCGGGCGCATCGCACTTCAGGGCTTTGAATGCAGGGCGGCCGTATATGCACGGTAAATTAGGCTCGATGATCTTACGTTTTGCGCCAGGGCTTGTACTCGTGTTTTGCCTCATCTCGGTTGCACCCATTTGGGCGGCTGACTATGGAAGTGCAACCGAGGTTGCCGCCGTCCGGAGAGCCGTTCCCCAAAGCGCGCCTTCCTCTGCCGGTGCCTGCGCGGTACACGCAAATCAAATTGTAGTGGTCGGCTCTTATGCACTCGTCTATGAATTCTTTAGCGACCCGTGCGGCGGCGGTGGCGACGAACTGTGGGCCAAGCGCAACGCGGTTTGGGTCGACGTGGCCGGCGGGCATCCCATGATCGAGCCATGCGACATGAAATCCAAAGGCGTTCCCCGAGTCGTCATTCTGCAGCTCCTGAGTCACTATCGCCCTGCCGCCGTCGCTCAAGCCCAAACGGACCTGAAAAACTGCCCGCACTAGGAACGAGATACTTCACGCCTGGCGCGTGCTCTATGACCGCGGTCGCCTTCGGTTACCGTGTCGCGCCAGGAAATCGGCAATTTGATGCGGCCAAAGCTCCTATCGGCGAGCGGTGGTCGAGGATTCCGCGGATGTTTCAACCGGTTCGATTAAGGAAGATCAGGTCGGACAGTTCCGATCAAAGCAACGTAAGGAATCGTGAAATCCGTCGGACCATCGGCAGAAGATGCAACCTCATACGTGTTATGGCGAAAATGCAAACCATCCGTTTGCAGTATACCACGCGTCCGCGACGCGACGCTCCAGGCCGCTACTGCGCTTATCGTGTTCGGTCATTAGATAAGCCATCCGTTCTGGGACTAGCGAGCTCCAGGTCCTCGCGCCTCCGTACAGACTAGCCTAGCGAAAAGCCGCCAACCTGGCAAGCGCGAGAGAATATCCGCTCAGGCACTCCCTCCCAACCGCCATTTCACACGCGAGGGTGTTACGTTACTCGTGCGGGGCACCACATCATTGGTATCTCACCCGAGACCTCGCCGCTCTATTTCTTGCCGGCACGCTCCTCACTGGATGCGTTGCGCTGGCAGAAGCAGATTCGCTGGAAGCTCTGCCTGCCAGAATGCCTGCACCGTCAACGGCTCCTGCGCTCCTTGGGCCTATTACGTTGGTGGGCGCACGGACCCAAATTGCGTGCCCGAACGTGCAGCAGGGTCTCATCGGCGGCACGATGCGGAGCTTCCATCCGCTTTAGACGTTCTTTCATTCGAGTGAGCGCGCCCGACGGGGCACGCACCGGCTGGCTCAATGGCCCGCAAGCCGACCAGCTCCAGGAGTTCTCTAACTAGGGATTCTCGAGGTCACTCGGCGTCGGGAATCGGAATCGAAATGCCCCTGAAAAGACGATAGAGCGGGCGCGCTCAATATGCCAGTTTAGCCGAGGCGACGTTCGTACCGGCGCGCTGTAAGACCATCGATCTAATGCGCTTGCGCGGATGCACCAGCAGCGACGCCGTCTCACCCGTACTCGTCAAGACGCCGAGATCGACTGTGCCCGTCGCCGTTTCTGCGATCGCGTGCAACGAGCCGCCCGGCTTATCGGCGATGATGTATACCCACGAACCGTCTCGCGCGTAGAGAATCTTCGCTGCGACGGGGTTTGCCGATTCCGGAGCCATGGAGACGTGGTTGAAATGGCTGTGGACCATCGTAACGAGTGCGACGTCCTCGGCCTTGAGCTGTTCGTGGAGAACGAGCGCCTGCCAACCGAGACCGAGAAAGGCCAGTGCGATCGCCGCTGCGAGCGCGAAGCGGAAGATTCCGGCGCGGGCTTTAGCCGCTCCAAGCTGCGGACGTGCGGACTCACGCAGGCGACGCTCCAACGCCGGCGATGGCGTGGCCAGCGTCAGCGCCGCTGCCAACGACCCCGCGACGGATTGCGCTTGTGCAACCCGATCGGCACATTCCGAACACAACGCAACGTGGCGCTCGACGTTGCGCGCCTCATCGTCGTCGAGGATTCCCAGCGGATAGAGTTCCGCGTCTTCCCCAAGATGGTCCATCACGAACGGCTCCCTGCCGCACTTGCCAGGTCCGTCTGCAATTTGCGCATGGCCATCGAGATGCGGCTCTTGATCGTGCCCAGCGGAGCGTTGAGCTCCTGCGCGATCTCGATGTGGGTCTTGTTTCCGTAGTACGCGAGTGTGAGCGCCTTCCGTTGCTCCTCGGGAAGCCGACCGAGGGCGGCCTGCAACCGTTGCGTCTCGACGGGATCGACCGCCGGTGGATCGACCAATGTTACGGGCGCAAGGCGGGCGGCTTTGAGCTCGCGTGCGTCTCGACGGCCCTCACTTCGAAGCATTGCGAGTGATTCGTTGCGTACGCACGTAACCAAGTACGCCTTTAACATCTCTCGATTCCCGGCAAAACGGTTGGGGGAACGCCATACGCGCACGAGCGCGTCGTGCACGCAGTCTTCAGCGCGTGCACTATCGGAGATGGCATGGCGAGCAACGCTGAAGAATAGGCGCGACCACAGCGCGTACACCTGCTCGAGGCCCGAGGGCCTGCGCGCGGCAAAGGCCTCGACGAGCTCGTCCATCTAACGGCTGACATACGGCCCTGTGGGTTTCACGACCTTGGTAATGCCGCCGAGGCCGGATTCGGATGGCCCGACCCATCCGCCCATACCCGTGGCGGCATATGCATCCACATGGATAAACTATTTACGGGCCTGCAAATCGCACTGCTGGCCGTCGCCCTCACGGCCGCCGCCAATTCCTCATTGTCATTAGCGTAGTCGCGACGAAGGTCGCGCTTATTACTTTTTCCATAAATGAAAGGCAGAATGCTCGAATGAATCGCTTACTGATATTACCAAGCTCGTGTCTCGTGCTGCTTGCGCTCTGCGCGTGCGCCGGGACGACGACCCCGACCGGAGGAGTTACTCCGGCCACGAATCTCACCCATTTCACGGCCGCCCGCGACGGCGGCTCGCTCGGCCCCGTGCTGACGACCTCCGACCATGGCCAGATTTTCGGCTTTGACATCAACTCAAACGGCAACGACGGCATCCTCGCTTCGGCAGGCGGGCAAATCTCCGTGCAGACGTTCGACGAAACGACCGGGAAAATAACGAAAACCATCGGCGCGATTACGGGGAAGAAGGTCGGAAAGGGTGACGATTACGTTGCCGATGGCATCTTCGCCGGCGACGTTGGGCTCGTGGATTTTCAAAAAGCCGACGGGCTAGCAGGCAAAAGACCCGTACACGACACGTACCATCTTTTGAATCCGGTGACCAAGAACCGCTTCAACGGCACGTGGGTTCTTCCGGTCAAGCTCTTTAACGTGCTCGAGTGGGCGCCCAACCAAAGTACGTCCACGAGCGTCGTCTTCGGATATCAGCGCGAAGGATCGCTTCCGTTGGACCTCATCGTCTCCGATGTCGGTAAGAACACGTTCGGTAAAGCCATCGGCTTGAGCGCGAACGACTTCGGACTCGACACGGACCCGCAACTCGCGCAAGATACGGTCAACAATCTCGCGGTGATGGCTACCTCGCCGAGCGGCGGCGCGGCCGGCGGCCCGCCGCCGGTCATCTGGACGATTGACCTGACGTCGGGCAAGATGACGCATTTCTCGGGCGTCAACTGCCCCGGCTCGGTCGGGTGCGGCGAGGCCAACGGCATCGGCTACGACTCGACCACCGGCATTGCATGCACGACCACCGAGCTCGATGCCGGGGTGGAGTTCTACAACGTGGCCAAGCAGACGGGCATTCGCGTTCAACTGCCTAACCACGCGACCCAACTCTCTGCAGGCGACTTCGTTGCAAATGACGCGGTCCACGGACTCTTTCTCATCGCCCAGCCCGTCTCGACCACGGGTTCGGGCAGCAGCATCCAGGTCTATAACGAGAGCGGAATGCTTGAAGAGTCCATCAACGGCTTCAATTTCTCAGACCGCAGTTCCGCCATTCCGGTGCGCATCTCGATCAATCCAACGGCACGCACCGGTTGGGTTAACGGGCCGCAGGCCGACCAGCTCCAGGAGTTCTCATACTAATAACAAGCGCCGATATGCGATAGCGCGGATGCGCGAGCTCGATATTGACGTCTCGAGCTCTTCGGCGCTCGAGTTATTGAGCCACAACGGCCGGCATCTCGGCCCTCGATTGGTGTCGACGAGCGCGTGCGAGTCGATGCGTTGCGTGCGAGCGGCACGTGGCGGTCGCCCGACCCATCCGAACATGCCCGTGGCGGCATATGCACCCACATGAATAGATTATTTACGGGCCTGCAAGTCGCACTGCTGGCCGTCACCGTCACCGCCGGCGCGAACGCCGCCGTTCCACCGCTGCTTCCGGCCGTCGCAACGGTCCACATCAAAGATTTCAAGTACCATCTGCCGGATCTGACCGTCCACGTGGGCGACCGCGTCACATTCATCAACGACGACGACGAAGCGCATACGGTCACGGCGACCGACAAATCGTTCGATTCCGAGGGTCTCGACACCGCCGGCACATGGCAGCACGTGTTTACCAAACCCGGCACCCACCACTATTTTTGCGAGCTGCATCCTTACATGAAAGCGACCATCGTCGTCCTGCCGGCTGCAGCAAAGTAAAGGAGCTCATATATGAAACGCGACGACTTCCTCAAGCACGTTGCCTGGACCGGGACCGGCATCGCCTGGTCCTTGTCGAGCAGCGGACTCTTCAATGCGCAAAGAGCGCTAGCCGCGGGTAGCGGAATTTCATTTGTGCAGATCAGCGATAGTCACATCGG
>PMTY01000058.1 GCA_003167155.1 Candidatus Cybelea tumulisoli | reverse complement strand
CTAAAGCCCGAGACGATCGATCGAATGCTCGACGCCAACTTAAAATCGGCCTTCTATCTTTGCGGCGCGGTCGCGAAGCCGATGATGAAGCAGCGAGCCGGCTCGATCGTGCTCATGACCAGCATCGTGGGGATNNAATATAAGAGTCAACGCCGTCGCACCGGGTCTCATCGAAACGGCCATGACGGAAAAAATGCCCAGTGCTGCCAGGGAGTTCTTGATCCAACAAGCCGCTCTCGGCCGAGCCGGGAAGCCGGAGGACGTCAGCGGAGTCGTTGCCTTCCTCTGCTCTGATGCCGCCGGGTACATCACAGGACAGACGCTCGTAGTTGACGGCGGGGTCCTGATGTGACTTCGGCAACGACACGCTTTTGAAAGGAGACGAAATGTCCACCACCTTCGATAAAGTAAAGAAGATCATCGTCGAACAACTCGGCGTCGACGAGTCGGAAGTGACGCCCGAAGCGTCCATCACCGACGATCTCGGTGCCGATTCGCTCGACCAGGTCGAGCTGGTGATGGCGTTCGAGACGGAGTTCAACATCGATATTCCCGACGAGGAAGCCGAGAAGATCAAGACGGTCGGCGATGCGGTCAAGCGCATCGACGAAACGACGCCGGGTTCCGCGGCGACGTAAACCTTTGACAGGCTCAGGATAGACTGTTGTTCGATCAGCTCAGTGACCGCCTCGGCGCCATCTTCGAGCGCCTAAGCGGACGAGGGAAGGTTACCGAAGGCGAAGTCAACGAGGCCTTGCGCGAGGTTCGGGTCGCCCTGCTCGAGGCCGACGTCTCGCTGGCGACGGCGAAAGCCTTCGTTGCCCGCGTCAGGGAACGGGCGGTGGGCGCGAACATCCTGGAATCGCTGACGCCAGCGCAAACGATTCTTACCGTCGTTCACACGGAGCTCGTCGAGCTTCTCGGTCCCTCCAGCACGTCGGCGCAAGGTCGCCTGCAGTTCGCCGACGCCCCGCCTTCGGTCATTATGCTGGTCGGATTGCAAGGGTCGGGAAAGACGACGCAGGCCGGAAAGCTCGCCCTACGCCTCAAGGAGCAGGGGCGGCGTTCGCTGCTGATTGCGGCCGACGTCTATCGTCCGGCGGCAATCGAGCAGTTGCAGACGCTCGGCAAGCAGATCGATCTTCCCGTTTACCAGCACGGCACGAGCGATCCCGTGCGCATCGTGCGCGAAGGACTCGCCGAAGCCAAGCGTCTTGCGCTCTCGACGGTCATCATCGATACCGCGGGACGGTTGCAGATCGACGAAGCGCTCATGGACGAGCTGGCAAAAATCAAGGACGTATCGGCGCCGAGCGAGATCCTACTGGTTGCCGACGCGATGACGGGTCAAGAGGCGACCAATGTTGCAAAAGGATTTCACGATCGCCTCGGCATCACGGGCGTCATTCTCACGAAGATGGACGGCGACTCACGCGGCGGTGCGGCGCTCTCGATTCACAGCGTAACCGGCGCGCCGATCAAGTTCGTCGGCGTCGGCGAAAAGCTGACGGCGCTCGAGCCGTTCTATCCCGATCGGCTGGCCTCGCGCATTCTCGGTATGGGCGACGCACTGACGCTGATCGAGAAGACCCAGAGCCTCTATTCCGAGGAGCAGGCGCGTAAGCTGCAAGAGAAGCTGCTCAAACAAAACTTCACCCTCGAGGATTTCCTGGAGCAAATGCGCCAGATGCGAAAACTGGGCTCGATGACCGATCTCTTGAAGATGGTCCCCGGTTTGTCGCGCGCTTTACCCAAGAACTTCGAAATACCCGAGCGCGACCTGGTGAAGGTCGAAGCGATCATCTGCTCGATGACGCGCAACGAGCGGCGGAATCCCGATCTTCTCAACGGATCGCGCCGCAAGCGGATCGCCCGCGGCTCCGGTACGCAGGTTTCTGACGTCAACCGGCTCGTCAAGCAGTTCGAACAGGCACGTCAGATGACCAAACACCTTGGCGGAAAGAAACGGCGAGCGCACTTGCCTTCTCTTACGTCTTAAACTGTAACGAAAGCATTGTAGAGAAAATGGTACGAATTCGATTGCGCCGGATGGGCGCCAAGAAGCAGCCGACTTACCGATTTGTGGTTGCCGACGCGCGGGCGCCGCGCGACGGGCGATTCATCGAAATCTTGGGGCACTACAATCCGCGCACCGAGCCCCGCACCGTGGTGGTTGACGAAGAGAAAGTGCGAGAGTGGCTGGCGAAGGGCGCGCAGCCCTCGGAGACCGTTCGCCGGCTCTTTGCCGAGACAGGACTCGTCGAACGCGGACCGATCCCCGAGATCAAGCGCAAACCCAAGGGCGCAAAGGGCGACGGTTCGTGAGCGCGTTCGACGACGAGTTTGGCCTCTTTAGCGAAACGGTTGTCGAAGAAGTAGAGCGAGAGCCGACGCGTCGCGCTCAGGCGCAACCACGCCCGCCACAGACGCAAGGGCGCCCGCCGCAGACGCAATCACGCCCGCCACAGACGCAAGCGCGCGCGCCGCAAGCCCCTCCGCGACCCGGGCGGCCGCCTGCGCGCCGAGAGCGAAGGCCAAACACTCCCTCCAGTGATCCGTGGGCCGGCTACCGTCGCGCCACGGAGTTGCTTTCGTTTCTCGCCCGGAAGCTGGTTTCGAATCCTGAAATCGTCGCAGTCGAGCTCTTCGTGGACGAAAGCGCGCAGCCGGTGATCGAGCTGGTCGTTCATCCCGACGATCTGGGAAAAGTTATCGGCCGCAGCGGCCGCGTCGCCCACGCGCTTCGCACGATCGTTCGCGCGACCGCGGAGGGACGCGTAGCCGTCGACATTCTAGACAGCGAAGAGGCCGCCGAAGGCTCCGAGGATCCTGCCGGCGAGGAATGACAGAGATTGAGGTAGGGCGGATCGCCGGCATATTCGGCCTTCGCGGAGAGCTAAAATGCGACCCGACCACCGCGGGTCGCATCCTCTTTTCCGCAGGCGCAGTCCTCCGCTGCGAAGCCAAAGAGACTACTTCACAAATTCGCCTGACGCACATCCGCCCACACAAGGGTCGCCTCCTGATTTCCATCGAGGGCGTCGACGACGCAGACGCAGCCGAGGCATTCGTTGGCGCGGCACTCTACGCTCCGCGCGCAGACGTCCCATTGAACGAGGGCGAATATTTCGACGCAGACCTCGTCGGATGTACGGTGCACGGCACCGACGACACGCTCTACGGAACCGTAGAGCGCATCGAACACTACCCCTCCGGCGACATGCTCGTCATTGCCGGACGCCTCGTCCCAATGGTGCGCGCAATCGTCACCGAGATCGATCTCGAGAGCCACCGCATTATCATCGACCCGCCCGCCGGATTATTGGATTAGCAGTGAAGCCGGGCCTAACATAACGCCTCGAAGACGCTCGTCGCTCCGCCTCCGGCTCCGCTCCTGCTGCGCTGCCTCGTCGCTCCGGCACCCATGCCTGCGCTCCTCGGTCAGAGCCTCCTCGGCATTATGTTAGGCCCGGCTTCACTGCTAATCCAATAAGTGCGCTAACTATTATCGGGATGCGCGGCGGCATACCCGGCGACGGCGGCATCGACCGCCGTCTTAAGCGACGTGCCCTTACCAACTTGGCGATCGAGCGGCGCGCCGAAACAGGTGTAGACGAGTAAGACGAATGTGACGGTCACGTGTTTGTGTTTGTCCGGCGTCTCCGTTAGCGTTCCGGTCGCGATCGTGTTGTTGCGGTTGGGGCCGCAGATCGCATCGGCCGCTTGTTCCGGCGGTGAGGTGACCGCCGTCATTTGGGTGACGAACCTGCGGTTGAGCGCGACGTAGAACTCGCGAAGCGCGTTGGTTAGTTCGGCAGGGGCGACGGATCCCGAAGCTGTGACGGGCGCAATGATGACGCCGCGCGACGGCTTCACCACCGGAATGGGCGACGGCGATTGCCCCCCTCCCTTACGCTTGAAGACCGAATCGACGATGTTGGTGATGCCCGAGATCGGAACTTGCGCACCGTTGCTCGACGTCGGCGCGGGCGTGTTTGCGGTTTGCGTTCCGACGTTCTCGGTTTCGCGGCCGACGAAGGCCAGAATTTGCGAGCGCGCGAGCAGCGACTGCGATGCGACGTCGGCGACGCTTGAGACCTGTGCCGTCTGAGAGAAAAGAATGACTCCGCTCTCGACGCTGACCACCTGCTCGACGACCGCGGCGGACTCTCCGACGGGCGTCACGTAGCCGCTGATATAAAAGTCCGCTTTAGCGGCGCGAGCGTTGTCGAGAAAAGCGGGTCGCTTTATGCCCTGGGGAATCGCAAGCACCGTAATGCCGCCTGCCGCTGCCATCTCCTGGCCGAGAATCTGGGCGATCGCGGTCCCAATCCGCGCATCGGAGCCGGTTTGCACGTCGAACGGATAGACGAGGACGACGGGCAGCTGTTCGAGGGAGGACGAGGGCGTCGCGGGCGTCGAGGGCGGCGAGACTTGCGGCAACGGCGGCGGCGACGGCGTCGCCGCTACGATGAAGCCGAGGAGCGAGCACGAAAGAATCAAGCCGGCCATCCGGTGCGCGAAGCGTTTTTCAGCCATGAACCGATGACTCTTCGCGCGCGGCGGCTCGATATCCGGTCGAGAGCGCGATGCTGTATTCGGCGCCAAAGAGAAAGATCGACCCGATGCAATAGAACCAAAGCAGCAAGACGAGCGGCGCGGAGAGCGCCCCGTAGATCAGCGTAAAGTCAACGTGCGTAACGTACGCGGCGAAGGCGTATTGCACCGCCGGCCAGGCGATGGCAACCACTGCGGCCCCGCGCAGGGCGAATGCCCAGGAGTTGCGGCGATTGGGCAGCCAGCGATAGAGCACGACGGCCACGATGAAGACCAGCGCGATCGAGATCAAGTAGGCCAGAATATGCGTGATTCGGCGCGGATCGTGAATCCCGGCGACGTGGAACGAAATCGAGAGCGCGACCGGAAGCGCTATTGCAATCAGCAAGAGTATTCCGGTAACCGGCAGCATCACGAACGATAGCAAGAGATTGTGTACGAGCGGGCGCCCTTTCGGAACGTCCAGCGCACGATCGAGCGAGAAAGCGAGGCCCATAAAGAGGTTCTTCCCCGACCAGAGCAGGATCGCGGCGGCGATCGCGCTCGAAATGCCGCGCCCATAGATGTACGTGTGCAGGTTCTGCGCGATGTAGTCGTGCAGCGCGGGAGCCAGCGCGTTCACGAAGCCTAAGGTCCGGCGTTCGGCATCGGGAAAGAAGAGCGTCGCGGCGCTCGACACCAGAACGGCGATCGGAAAGACGGAGAAAAGAGCATTGAACGCGATCGATTGCGCGTGAAACGAGCAGCCGTCGCGAGAGAAGCGAACCAGGGCTTCACGAAAAGCGGAGATGAGTCGCCGCATCGCAAGCGGTATATCGTGGGAACGTGCCGCTATTCCCACCGGTTCCGGTAGCGATTCTGGTCGATGGCCGCCCGCTCGCAAGCTACGTACGCGCGTATGTGGCTGGTGGTCGCGTCTTTGCGCCGGTCGCGCCGCTGGTGACGCGATTGGCCGACCGCGTTTGGTATGAGGGCGACTCGCTGGTCATCCAACGGGGCGCGCAGCGGGTTCGAGTTCGGCTTGCGCAGACGGTTCCCGATCAGTTCGACGGTGCGTACGTTGCCGTGGCCCCGGTTCTGCGAGCGTTGGGGGCGTCGCTCTGCTGGGAGCCCAAGCGCCGGCGTCTGCTCGTGCGCCTTCCCGAGCAGAGCAGCCTTGCGACGCCGACGCCTTTCGACCCGGCGGCGCCGTCGGCTCCACCGGCGACGGTCTTCACACCATCGCCACCGGTGACTCCGCGTCCGATCTGGACCGGCTCGCCGTTGCCTCGGCGGACTCCGCTCCCGCTCCCTCCGCCTCGCCCGCAATGAGCACCACTTTTCCCAAAACGCCGCCGGCGACGCGTTCGTAAGCTTCTCGGGCCGCCGAGAGCGGAAATCGCGCGGCGATGGGCGGCGCCGTCAGCGCGCGCGATTCAAAGAGCGGGCCGAACTTTCCGTAGAGCTTGGCGATCTGCGCGAGGTCGAGCTGGGCCGTGTCGAGCCCGAAGAGCTGCAGCCGGTGCTTATAGAGAAAAAACAGGTCGAGCTGGACCTCTCGGCCGCCGGCAGCCGAGAAGACGACCATGCGGCCGCCTATTGCCAGCGACTCAGCGAGCTGCGCGAAGACGGGAGCGCCAACCGCGTTGACCGCTACGCCGGCGCCCCGGCCCGCAGTAAGCTCGAGGACCGCTTTGGGGACGTCGTCGGTATCCGAACGCAAAACGGCGTCGACGTCCAAGCCTCGCAGTGGCGGCCCCAGGTCGACTTTGGCAAGATCCATCGCGATGGCGTGACCGCCTAGTGCTTTTACCAGTGCGACCGCGGCCGAGCCGACGGCGCCGCCTGCACCTGAGACGATGGCCCACTCGCCCGCCTGGAAACGGCCTAGCTCGACCAGCGCGCTCCAGGCCGTCACGAAGGGCACGCCGGCGACGGCGGCCCCTTCCGCGGTTAAATGCGAAGGACGCGCGATCACCGCATCGAGCGGCAGTACCATGTGCTCGGCGTGCGAGCCGTCCTGCGTCATCCCAAGGATGCCGCCGCCGGAACCCCAGACCGCCGTCCCGATGAAGTCCGCCTGGCCCTCGATGACCCGGCCGGCAAAATCGCGCCCGAGAATCCGCGGAAGCGTCGCCTGCGGGAAGTGGCCCAAGGCGACGCCGGTGTCGCTCGGATTAACCCCAGCAGCCTCGACTTTAATGCGCACGCAATCCGGAGGAAGCGGCGCGTCTTGCACCTCGCTGATTTGTAAGTTCTGCAGCGGGCCGAACTGCTCGATCCTCAGCGCCTTCATGGCCGTTGCGCGACGGCCCCGAGGTCGCGGTCGCCGAGGCCGCGAGCCGAAACGTTGCGCAGCAATGCCTCCATTGCGTCGATAACCGGCAGGCGTTCGTGGTGAGCCGTGGCCTGCATCAGCACGGCATCCTTGTGCGCCATGTCGATACTCCAGAGCGGATCGTAATCGTCGCGGACCATGCGCCTTCCGCGGCCGCGAATCTGCCCCGTCGGATCGTAGAAGTCGAAGAGTTCGTAGGCCTGTCCGCGAGCCAAGCCTTGCTCCTGCGCCATACGCAGCGTGTCGTTGATGCCGCCGACCACCGCCAGAATCATCGCATTGCCCATCAATTTAAAAATAGCCGCAAGATCCGCGCGTTCGCCGACATAGCGCAAGTCGCTGCACATTGCCTCCAACGAAGCGCGAAGGCGCGCGAAGAGCGACAAGTTACCCGACGCCATCATCACCCCGGTGGATTCCAACGCCATCGGCGGACCCATGAAGACCGGCGCGTGAAGTAACGCGTACCCCAACCCCTCGAGCCGCTCGACGCGCTCGGCGACGTGTTGCGGCAACACGGTCGAATGGTCCACGATCGGGCAATCCAAGGCGATTCCCGTAAGCGCGGCATCCAACACGGCGTCGACCGCCGCGTCGTCGCTCAGGCAGAGGTGAACGCGGTCTGCGCCGCCGGCGGCTCGCGCAGGATCGGTGAACGCGCGCGCGCCGTCCACTTCGAGGGCTTGCGCTCTGGCCGCGGTTCGGTTCCACACGTTCACTGCCAGACCACGGCGCAGCATCGCGCGAATCATCGCCGAACCGAGCATTCCGGTACCGTAAAAGGCGACGGTCTCCACCGGGCGCTATTCCGCCTTCATGGCCGGTCTGCGCACGAGAAGATTGAGCCCCGCGACGATGACCGCGGCCGCCAGCGCGTACCAAATCTGCATGGGATCGGCAAGGAAGTGCAGATTGAACGCGTTATCCAGAGAGTAGAGCCCGCTACCCGCGAATGCGACCGCGATCGCACCGGCGATATAAACCGCGTTGAGCTCCCAGCCGCCGTTGGTCACGAAGAAACCCTTGGTGATATGGACCGATCCGATCGCGACGAGCATGACGAGAACGATCAATACCGGGCCGACCGCACCGCCAAGACCAAGCGCGGTCAGTAAGCCCCCGATAGTCTCTCCCAAACCGGCCATCAGCGCGAACATTTTGCCCGGGCGAAACCCGAGATTTTCAAAGAACCCGCCGGTCCCGTCGAGCCCGTACCCTCCGAACCACCCGAAGAGCTTTTGCGCCCCATGGGCCGCTAAACCAAGCCCCAAAATCAGTCGAACGATTAACAGCGCAACGCTCATATTCTCTTCTTCCCCCGATTTGCCGCGGATAAGCTCATGGTTCGTTTTTGCCGACGAGGTCTTGAGCGAGAACGAACCGGATGCCGAGTGCCTGGAGCCTGGGAACCATCGCTCGTACGGCCGCCAGCGTCGTCGGACGCGGATGACCGCTCGCAATCGCACTGCCGGTCCGTTGCGCGATTGCAGCCGCCTGCGAAAGCTGCGCTTCGGTGTATGCGACGTCGGCACGATTATCCAAGAACACGTCGCGTCCCGCCGTCGGAACGCCCATCTCTCGCGCGGTCGTCTCTCCAACCGATGCAGCGTTGGTGCGCGAATCGATGAAGAAGAGGTTGCGCTGCGCGAGCACGCCGATTACTGCGCGCATGACGCGGCCATCGGCGGAGGCTTTGCTGCCTTCGTGATTGTTGACGCCCCGTGCGAGGGGCACGTCCGCGAGGTCGCTTTGAACTTGCGCGACGATCTGCGCGTCGCTCATCTCGGTGGTAACTTTTCCGGGCCCCGGATTGAGGCCGGAGAGCGTCTCCATCGGTAGATGGAGCATCACGCCCTTCCCCGCGTCCGACGCCTCCGCGGCAATGACGCTCGTGTAAGGGACGTCGGGTAAGACCGAGAGCGTCAACGGAATGCCTAGGGCGACGAATCCACGCTCGGTTGCAATCCACTGGCCGCAATCGTCAACGATCAGCGCGAGCTGCGGACCGTGCAGGTTGGCGGGAGGTGTAGACGTGGGCGACGCCGCCGGCGCTGTAGACGGCGTTTCTGTCGGCAGCGGTGATGCGGCGGGCGTCGCCACCGGAGCCGCCGGCTCTGCCGACGGCGCAAGCGTGCGGAAGACGTAGTGCAAAACGGGGTGTGGTTTGGGCCGCAGCAGCAGCCAGCCGGCGGCGGCTGCTATCAGAATCAGTACGATCAGCGAAACGAGCGGCCCCACGCCGGAGCCCGAGCGTCGCGAAGTTCTCCTCGGCACCGGAGCGAGTTATTCGTTAATCCAGGATATGGCCCTCGCCGGGATGTAGCAATGCTCTCTATGCAATTACAGGGCAAGACATTTATCGTTACCGGCGGGAGCTCCGGTCTGGGAGCCGCCTGCGTTATGGAGTTTGCGCGCGCCGGCGCCAACATCGTCATCTGCGACGTCAGCGATCGCGGAAACGAGCTGGCGCGCGAGATCGGCGCCGCGGTACGTTTCGCGAAGACCGACGTTACCGACAGCGCGCAAGTTCAAAGCGCGGTGGATCTGGCAGCGGAAGCCTTCGGCGGACTGCATGGTGCGATCAACTGCGCGGGCATCGCAACCGCGGAACGCGTCATCGGCCGCGAAGGGCCTCTCCCGCTCGAGCGTTTTTCGAAGGTCATCGCGGTGAACTTGATCGGGACGTTCAACGTCATTCGATTAGCGGCGGCCAAAATGATCGAACGCCCCGTCGAACCAGGCGAGGATCGCGGCATCATCATCTGCACCGCATCGGTTGCGGCCTACGACGGCCAGATCGGTCAGGCAGCCTATGCCGCCTCGAAAGGCGGCATCGTCGGGCTCACGCTCCCGGTTGCGCGCGAGTTCGCGCAGCATCAGATTCGCGTGGCGAGCATTGCGCCGGGAATCTTCGATACGCCGATGCTTGCGGGTCTGCCCGAAGCCGCGCGCGAGTCGCTGGGCAAGCAGGTTCCGTTCCCGTCGCGTCTCGGAAGACCGGCCGAGTACGCGGCGCTGGCACGCCACATTGCCGAGAACCAGATGCTCAACGGCGAAGTGATCCGCCTGGATGGCGCAATCCGAATGGCACCCCGTTAAGCACCACGCAGCGGTTACCGTGAAGGCTTTCTTAGCATGCGTGTTTGCTTCGGTATGTGCTGTGATTGCGTTGTCGGCGCAGGCCCAAAACGCGCCGCCGTGGGGGCACCTTGCTACCTCGCGCCCGCGCGTGACTGCGACGCCGATTCCGCTTCCGTCGCCCGAGCGATTGCTCTTTTTGATTCGAAAGCAGTTCCGGTCGCATCGTCCGCCCCCGCCATACGTTACCTACACGCTGATTCGAAAGCAGACGCTCGACGACGGCTATCCCGATCTGCTCGGCAGCTACACTTATCACATCTGGTGCCGAACGTCGGACAAGGCGGCGTTGGGCCGGCGCGTCTATCGCGGCTCGGCGCGGGGCACCCTCGAGTTCCTGCGCGCGTCTTTCAATGAGCCGTGGGACCCGGGACCTCCAACGGCGGATCTCTTCGAGCCGGCACCGATCCATCCGCATTCGAACCCGCGCGAGTTCGTGCCGACCCCTGAGCCGACGGGCAGCCTGCTGACGATCGCCAGCGTCACCGCGCTCGGCGAGTTCGACTACCGCGTCACCCGAATCGCGAACGAGGGCAATCAGATTCACGTTAGCCTTCAGGCTCGCCGCGATCCCGATCGAAATCGTCTCCGCGAACTCTACGTTGACGCAAAGACGCTCGAGCTGCAAGAGGTCATCGCGACCGACAAGCTTTTCGAAGAAGGGGATAACGGCACCCACGTCTATCCGATGCTCTTTACGATCACGCTCGGATGGATGCACAACATGCCGATCGTCACGCACATCCATGGGACGCCGACCTACCAGAAAGACGCCGACTATCTCGGAATTGATGCGACCATCGATTACGATTTCACTGATATTACCTTCCCGGACTCTTTACCGGAATGGTACTTCGATCCGCGGTCGTACGCGCAGCACGTCGCCGACGCGCCGTCGTAGGTTCCCTCGGGCTACGCCGGAAACGGCGGGTTCGGTTTGATCAGCTCCGGAAACTTCTGCCGCAGCTGCTTGAGCTTCGGAAGGTCGTTGAAGACGATGTACGGATCGTGCGGATTGTGCAAGGCAAACTCTTGATGATAGGCTTCCGCGCGATAGAATCCGCGTAAGGGCGCGACGATCGTCACAATCGGTGCCGTAAAGACGTGCGTTTGCTGCAGGTGCGCTATGGCGGCGACGGCCTGGGCGCGTTGCGCGTCGGTGGTGTAGTAAATCTCCGAGCGGTACTGCGAGCCTTCGTCGGGGCCCTGGCGATTAAGTTCCGTCGGATCGTGCGCGACCTCGAAGTACACGTCGAGCAGCGACTTGAACGAAATTTTCGCCGGATCGTAGGTGATCTCGACGGATTCGGCGTGCCCTGTCGCGCCCGTGCTGACGATCTCGTATTGGGCCGTCGCGGCGTTGCCGCCGGAGTATCCGGCCACGACGCGGTCGACGCCTTTGAGCTCCTCGAAGACGAGCTGCATACCCCAGAAGCATCCCCCGGCGAGGACGACTCGCTCGGAAGTTCCCTGGGCAGCTGCCGGCGCCGTCGCCGCGCCGACGCAGAGGGTAAGAAAGAGGGCAATAGCGTTACGAATCTTCACGCTCTCTAGAACGCATCCGGAGCGCAATTGGATGACCCTGCGGCTTTGCGTACGCATCTCTTTGCTCTACCGGGCGGTTGATCTTTAAGATGCGCGACCATTTCCATCCGCTCGTTCGCGAATGGTTCGACTCGAGTTTTTC
>PMTY01000075.1 GCA_003167155.1 Candidatus Cybelea tumulisoli | reverse complement strand
TCGCTGGGCAGATTGATGATCTTGCTAGCGTCGATGACCCGCCGCACATCCGCCTGGGTAACTTCGCGGTCTTCACCGGAGACGGCGACGACCGCTCGGTTATTCGTACTTCGGATATGGTCGCCCGTAATCCCGACGACCGCTTCACTGAAGTGGATCCCGGCCATTCGCTCGGCCCTCTCGGTCGCCGCTTCGATGGACTTGATCGTCTCGTCGAGGTCGACGACGACGCCCTTGCGCATCCCCAGCGTCGGAGCTTCGCCAAATCCGACGATTTCGAGGCCGGCGGGGCCATTGCTCGCAACGACCATGCACGTCTTGGTCGTTCCGATATCGAGCCCGCAAACGGTCTCGTGCTTCATGCGCTCCGTCACCTATCCTAGAAATCCCTCGGTTGGCCACAATATATTGTGGCTCAACCGCCCGACTCCTACTACCGATAGCCGGAGCCGGGCGGATTGCCAAGCCTTTGCGGGCCTCGCGTCATCTCCTTGAGGACAAACCGACCAAAGATGTGGAGAGCCTGTGCACAAAACAATGCAAAAACTGCGGCGCCGCCCTAGAAGCGAGGCCGAAGTTGGGGTATTATGCTTCCTTAAGTGCACTATTCACCGCTGGGAGTTCGCATTTGAAACGTACGCTTTCTTCGCTCGTCGTCACCTTGTGCTTGCTCGGTCCGCTCGCAGCCGGCGCAGCGTCCGTCAGTTCTACGGCAATTCCCGACGGCACCTACACCGTAAAAGTAGAAAAGATCGTCGATTCCAAACACGTGCAGGTCGTCATGGATAACGGCTCGGAGACAACTTTGACTGCCGGACGGTCAACGGTCGACTTTTCAAAGGTGCAGCCGTCCGACCAGATCAAGGTTTCGATCATCCAGGGAACCGTGATGGTCTACCTCGATCTCACAAGTCACTAGCGGTAGACGACGACCGGCGTCGACGGCGCGCGCACGTCGACGGCCGAAACGCTAAGCTGACGGCGCACGACCTGCGCTAGAATCGCGTTTATCAAGCGCGCTTTCCGTTCGAGGTCGCTCGGCTCGCCCAGAAGCAAACGCGGGCCGCCGGAGATCGTTGCTATCACGTCGCCGTACGGGTCGAAGGCAAGCGTTATGGGAGTCAGTCCATTCGCAGCCATCGTCGTGTAGACATCGCGCAAAATGAAGGCGTCACGCGCGGTCACAAAACTGCCCGGCACGAGGCTGCGATGCAACGATAGGACAAACGATGGCAACACGTCGCTGCCCGCAACCGTCGACAGGACTCGCATCGCGCGGTCGACGACGACGCTGTGACCGGCACTCGTGAGGGTTGCGAAGGGCACTCGCTCGCTGACGGCAATCGTGAACGATGCCGGCGGTAGCCGGCGAATCGATACCGTCCCGACGAACGGAATCGTGCGAATGCGAGCGGCGATCGCCTTGGTGTTGTCCAGCCATATGCTTCGGTTCGGCGGGATATCGGCAACGCGTAGAATCTCGCTGCTCGGAACGCGCCGGTTGCCGGTGACCGCGACCTGGCTTGGATCGAAGCCCGACCACATCGTCAAGAGCGCGCCGGCCGCGACGGACAGCATGCCGGCGAGCGCAATCATAATCCAAAAGGGCCGGATTCGCGCGGCCGCTGAGGGCTGGACTCTTTTCGATTTAAAGTAGCTGCCGCTCAAAGCATCACGTAGCGATCGATTGCTTCCGCCACGCCGTCGTGTTCGAGATCCGAGACGACGGCAGCGGCGACCGCCCGTAGTTCGGCGGGTGCCGAGCCCATTGCAATCCCAAAACCTGCTGCTGCAAGCAGCGGGGCATCGTTCCAGGAATCGCCGATGGCCGCCGTCTGTTCCATCGGTACGCCAAGGTGCGCCGCGACGAATCGAAATGCGGCGCCCTTATCGACCGATGGGTCGAGCACCTCGACAAACTCTGGCAGACTGCGCGTGACATAGGCACGATCGCCCAGTGCGGCGTGGAGCTTTTCGGCATACGCCGCCGCTTCGGGAGCATCCGCGACGATGACGCCCTTCGTGGCAGGACTGTAGGCAAAGGCCTCGCGCAATGACGGCACGATGACCGGCTCGGTCATCGCCAGGGATGCATACAGATCGGAGAAACGGTTACGAGCCTCGCAGTAGTACTCGTCGTTGCGGTAGAGCTGGAGGTGCATGCCGTCGCGCTCCGTCATTGCCGCGAGCTCTCGTACGATCTCGTTGCTCAGCGCGGCGTGCTGCAATATTTCGTCGGAGGAGGGATCGACGATCGCCGCGCCTTGGTAGCAAATCAAGGGCGCGGCGAAACCCAGCTCGCGAGCGAACGGCAGCGTCGCACGGTACATGCGCCCGGTTACGAGGCAGCCCGTAATACCCGCCTGGGTCATCCGCTCGATCGCGAGCCGGACGGGCTTCGCGATCGAGAGGTCGCGGCCGACCAGCGTTCCGTCGACGTCGAAGGCTACGAGACGAATCAACTGCCGTAGCGCATTCGAGCCGCTTGAGCGTGGTGGGGAAGCTCGTCGCCATCGGCCAACGCCGCTAACGCTCGCGCGTCGGTCATCATGCGATCGGCGCTGTTTTCAACGACGCTGATCGTACGCGTGAAGTCGGCCAGCGATAGGCTCGACGAAAAACGCGCGGTACCGGACGTTGGCGAAACCCGGTTCGTTCCGGCCAAATGCTCCCCGCTAACCAAGGGCGTCGCATCTCCGATAAAGACGGTCCCGGCTGTAAAAACCCTCTCCAAGTATTCCCAAGCATCGCGCACCTGCAGACACAGATAGGCGGGCGCAAAGTGATTGAGGAGATCCAGCAGCTCGTCTCGCGATGAGGCTGCAATCAGACGGCAGTTCTGCGCGATCGCATTGCTAACGAGGTCGCTGCGTTCCAAGCTTTGCAGGTCGAGCGTATCGATGAGCTGAGCGACTGCGTCCAGCAGCGGTCGCGATTCGGAGAGTACGGCCAGGCGCGTAACCCCGCAGATCTCGGCCACGGAGAGAAGCTCGCCGACGATGTACTCGCTGTTGGCGCCCTCGTCGGCGACGACCAGAACTTCGGGGGGCCCGGCAAGGGCGTCCACTCCGCATCGCCCAAAGACTTGCCGCTTGGCTTCGGTCGTATAGCGACCGCCGCGTCCTACGATCTTATCGACGCGCGGGAGCGATCGTGTTCCCAGCGCTGCGGCCGCAATCGCCGCCGCGCCGCCAACGGCGTAAAGCTCGTCGATGCCGCAGAGCGCGCACGCGAAGAGCACGGGCGCCGGGAATCCGGCCGGACTCGGCGGCGATAGGACGGCGATTCGTGACACTCCGGCAACCTTTGCGGGTACCGCGCCCATGAGAATCGAGGTCGGCGCGCCTAAGCGCGACGCATACACCGCGACCGAACGCAAGGCTCTGCGCGCCAGCGCGTAGCGCGTTCCGTCCTCTTCCACGTATTCGATGTCGGGTTGCCGCTGACGCCGATGAAAACGCGACAAGCGTTCCTTTTC
>PMTY01000085.1 GCA_003167155.1 Candidatus Cybelea tumulisoli | reverse complement strand
CCGATGGCGGCGTCCACCATTGCGACGAGCGATGTCGCCACGTGCGCGTAACGGATGCCGCGCATGTAGATCGCGCACGTAAAACCGAAAAGGTCGCTCGCAACGCCCCCGCCGACACCCAGCACGAGCGCGCCCCGCTCGACACCGGCAGCCGCCATAGCATCGAGTACGCGCTCGACGGTCGATAGGCGCTTGCGCGACTCCCCCAGCGCAAACTGCAAGACCGCAATGCCGCCGCTCGCTCGGGCGATTCCCCCCGCTATGGCGCGAAAGTGCCGGTTGGCGTCGCACAAGATCGCGCTGGGCAGACCGCTCGTTCGAAGGAATGCCAGAAGCTCGTCTCGTGCATTTTGCGCGACGAATATCGGATAGCCGAGGTCGTCGTTACGCTCTAGAGCGAGATCTTCTTTTCGTTTAGCCATTGCAAAATGTCGTCGAGGATTCCCCGATCGCTCAATCGCTCCGCTGCCACGACGTAATCCGCATCCGCATAGTGCGCCAAGCGCTCGCCGTACAGTTCTTGAATTTTTGTGAGCGTCGGACGCGCGCCCAGGAGCGGACGTCGCTCACGGCTTCGGCGCAGCCGCCGGAGAATCTGCCCGGGAGAGGAGCGGAGAAAGATGCGATGCGCGCGTTCCTTTATGAACGCCCGGTTCTCGGCGACCGTCAACGCCCCGCCTCCGAGGGCCACGACGCCCGCATCGCCGCCGCTCAATACGTCCCCAATTGCGTCTTGCTCGTATCGGCGGAATGCGGCTTCACCCTCGCTCGAAAAGATCTCTGCGATCGGTCCGTGGGCGCTGACGATCAAATCATCGGTGTCGAAGAAGGCGCACCCCAGCTCACGCGCAAGCCTACGGCCGATCGTAGATTTTCCAGCCCCCATGAATCCGACGAGCGCCACGTGGCGCTTCACTTCACGGTCGCGCCGAGATTTCGGGAGAAAAGATCTGCCGACGCTTGCGTGCTTCGCGCGAGATTATCGAGCGTCTCTTCGAGCGAATCCCCGCCGTATTTTTCCAAGACCGGTCCAGTCAATGCGAGCCTTACCATCGCTTCGGCCACGATTGCCGCTGCCGGCACGACGCAGACGTCGCTGCGCACGATCGTCGCGGGCGCATCGGTCTGCTCGTGCAGGTTAACCGACGGAAGTGCTTTCATCAGCGTCGGAATCGGCTTTACGGAGACGCGCATGACAATCGGTTCGCCGTTGCTCATCCCGCCCTCGATACCGCCGGCTCGATTGCTAAGTCGCACGACCTTGCCGCCGTCGAGAGCGAATGCGTCATGAGCCTGAGAACCGGGAGTTGCGCCGACCGCAGCGCCCAGACCGATCTCGACGGCTCGTACCGTCTGCATTCCCATAACCGCACCCGCGAGAACTCCATCGAGCCGCTGGGCTGGTTGCCGATTGCTGCCGACCCCGACCGGCAGCCCATCGATGCGAACGAGAAACTGACCTCCAAGCGTATCGCCGGTGCTTTTTGCCTCGTCGATGCCTTCAATCATGCGGATCGCCGCCTCGCGGTCGGGGCAGCGAACGTCGCTCTCTTCCACGTCGGCCTGATTCCAGTCGTCGAGCTGCGCGGCTTCGACCCCGCCAATGCGAACCACGCAGCTGCGCGTCACGATGCCGAGGGCGCCGAGAAACTGCGCGCAGATCGCCCCGAGACAGACCCGCATCGCCGTCTCGCGTGCGCTCGCGCGTTCGAGAACGTTCCGCAGGTCGCGCTGGCGATACTTCAACGCGCCGGCATAGTCGGCGTGGCCCGGACGCGGATTGGTCAGCGGATCGCCGCCGCCACTGATCGGATCCATCAGCGCACGCACCTTGGGCGTCAGATAGTCGCGGTTGTGTACGACGGCGGCAATGGGCGAGCCAAGCGTCTCCCCACCGCGAACACCGGCGAGAAACTCGATCTGGTCTCGCTCGATCTTCATCCGCGCGCCTCGGCCATATCCGCCCTGCCGGCGCGCGAGCGTTTCGTCAATCGCGGCGACGTCGAGGCGCAGATGCGCCGGAATTCCGTCGAGGATCCCCACGAGCGCCGGGCCGTGCGATTCGCCCGCCGTAAGGTACGAAAACATCAGGCAGCCTGCCTTCGGCGAAGGCCGCGGCCGCTACTTCACTTCTCCAGCGCTTAGCCGCAGCACGAGCTTTTCAAGCGCTCGATGGCCGCGCGATGTAAGCGCGTCACGTGCCGGCGCGAATAGCCGAGCCGTCGCGCCAGCTCGACAACGGTTACGCCGTCTAAATGAATCGATCGCACGATCTGTCGCTCCAAGGGTGAAAGCACTGCGAGGATGCGCTCTACGGTCAAGCGATCTAAGACGTCTTCTATGCCGCATGGCGGCGTTCGTTGCTCGGAGTTGCCCAGGACTTCGAAGGAAATCATCTGATTGGTCGCTCGATACGAGCGTATTTCGCGAACCTCGGCCGGCGTCGCGTCCAAGACTTGGGCAACGTCGCGCTCCTTGGGCTCGCGGCCGAGCAGCGCCCAAAGCTCGCGTTCGGCGGCGGTCCATCGCCGCTCCAGCTCGCGAACCCCGCGGGGCGCCCGCAAGAATCGTTCGCTGTCGCGAACGTAATGCATGAGTTCCCCGACTACGAGAAGCCATGCGTAGGCCTCGAACGGCGCGCTTTGCGACCGGTCGTAGCGATCGATCGCCTTGATCAAGCCGATTGCCGCGACCTGCTCGAGATCGGCGCGATCGAGTCCGCGACGCATGAAGCGTCGCGCCGCCCGCCGGCAGAGGTACCAATACGCGACGACCGTGCCATCGCGATCGACCGGCGTTTGCGGTGCCGGCGATGACGGCGGATAGTCGTTGCGCGCAATAGGAACGAGACGCCTAAACGGCGTTGTACGAAAGCGCAGAGCCACACCCAACCTCAGCTTCGTCTTGGAAGACACGCACGGATGCCGGAGGAACGCGGCAACCGATGTGAACGTTTATATACCAGCTCTGAGCAAAGCGCAATACGTTCTTAACGCGATACGCGCAGATGGCCTAACCTCCGGGAATCGGGGCACTACCTGCGAGATCGTTGCGAGTAAACGCCCCGCCGCGCGTCGAACGGGCCGCCAGAATGACGGCGCGAAAGATCGTTCTGATCTTTGCATTCGGTTTGCTCGGAATCGCAGCGCTGCGCGATTTTGCCCGGCTGGGCGAGGCGCTCCCCTGGCACCGGCTCTACGACTTCCAAGACTTTTACTGCGCCGGCGAAGCCGTCGACCAGCACGCCGATCCGTACCGCTACGAGCCGCTTCATGCTTGCGAGCACCGCGTCAATCAGAGCCCGGCCTATCGCCTCGATCCGAACAGGATCGTTCCGGCCCCGATTCCGCCGTACGATTTGCCGCCATTTGCGCTGGCCGCGCGGATCGGGTTTCCGGCCGCGCGAACGATCGACGCGATCGCTATCGTGCTTGCCGTAGCGATCGCAATCGGCGGCCTTGCATCCATCGGCATTCCGCTCGATCTCGCCGCGCTGGCTCTCATACTCCCAGCGGGTTACCTGTTGCTGGATGCCGGCCAGATCGTCCCGTTTGCGCTGGTAGCGCTGGTCTTTTGCGGGGTCGCGCTGGCGCAAGGCCGTAACGCAATCGCCGGAGTGTTCGCGGCCCTGACGATGATTGAGCCGCATCTGGGTCTGCCGGTCTGGATCTCGGTGCTGCTGCTCGTTCCGCGAAGTCGTTCCGCGGCGATCGTCACGGGAGTTCTCATGGCGCTGGCCGGCCTGCTTATCGTCGGCCCCGGCGAAGCGATCGAATACCTTGGCCGCGTGCTGCCGGCGCAGGCAGCGGCCGAGGCGGGATATGCCTACCAATACAGCCTTAGCTATCTCTTGGTCACGGCTGGTCTGCCACAAGGCGTTTCGCTGGCCGCCGGGCAGCTCTCGTATGTCGCGTTGCTCGCAGTCGGGATTTGGCTCGGATCGAAGCTTGCCGATACGTTGCAGCGGCGCGAGCTGGTGGCCTATCTCCCTGCGGCCTCCGCCATCATCGGCGGAGCCTACGTCCACATGGTGGATCTTGCGATCGCCGTGCCGGCCGCGCTGGTCCTGGCGACCTACTCTCGCGCCGCGTCGCGAACGATCGCAACGCTCGCGCTTTGCCTGCTTGCCGTTCCGTGGATCGACGTGTGGATCACCAAGAAGCTCTTTCTCTCGAGTCTCTTCGTGGTTGCGGCGATTCTTTTTCGCCAAGGGCTCGCGCCCGCGCTCTCCATCGGAGCTTTCACCGCTATTGCCGCGGCGATCTATTGCTTCGAACTTTGGCCTCCGGCGCCATTTTCAGCCCTGACCGTGATGACGCCGGCTCGTCGAGCCGATCTCGCCCAGGAGGCCTGGCGCGCGTACGTGCAGGGCCTGCGCACCGCCCCGATCCCGTGGCTCGCGATCAAGCTACCGACGTGGGCGGCCTTGTGCGGTCTGCTGGTTGCCGGGTTCCGCGCTCTTGGGGGCCCAAACCCGAAGCCGCCCGCGTGATCCCGCAACCGCGTCGCCGATTCGTCCTGGTACTGATTCTGTTCGCACTCGGAATCGCTGCGGTGCGCGATTTCAGCCGTCTCGGCGCAGGACTGCCATGGCGAACCATGGACGAGTTTGCGGACTTCTATTGCGCCGGGTTGGCGTTCGATCGGGGCGCGAGCCCGTATACCTACGAACCGTTGCACGCCTGCGAGCACCAGTTCAATACAGGTCAAAGCAACCGCGGCAAGCTCTTTGCTGCCAATCCAGGCGTTGCCGTTCCCGCTCCGCAGCCTCCCTACGACTTCGCACCGTTTATGGCGCTCGCGCGCGCGAACTTTTCCTTCGCGCGCGCGATCGACGCGACGGCGATCGTTCTAGCGGTGGCGTTATCGGCAATCGCCTTGACCGCGATCGGTATTCCGCTGGCGCTTTCGGTCGCCGTTTTCGTCCTTTCAACTGGCTATGTCGAGCTCAATACCGCTCAGATTGTCCCATTTGCACTGCTGGCTCTGGTCCTCTGCGGGCTGGCCCTCGAGCGTGGTCGCGACCGGCTTGCCGGCGTTCTGGCGGCGCTCACGGCCATCGAACCGATCGTCGGCCTTCCGGTCGTGGTGGCGATCTTTCTTTTCGCACCCCGTGCTCGCTGGACGCTTGCCGCCGCGCTTGCGGGTTTGCTCGCACTCGCGTTTGCGATCGCCGGCCCCAAAGGCTTTCTCGAGTACCTTGCCTCAGTGCTGCCGGCGCACTCGCAATCGGAGCTGCTCTTTCCGTTTCAGTACAGTCTTACGTCGGCGTTGGCCACCCTGGGCGTAACGGCGATGGCGGCCCGCGTGGCCGGAGTTGCTTCGTACGTGCTCCTGCTGGCCGGAGCGCTGGTCATTGCGCCACGAACGAGCGCGCAGTTGCAGCGGCGCGCGTTGATCGTTTTCGTTCCCGCGCTCTGCTGCGTGGTCGGCGGCACGTTTCTCCATCAGGAGGAGCTGTGTTTTGCCATCCCCGCCGTTACGCTCTTGGCGTGGCAAACGACGGGCCGGCAACGCACGATTGCGACCGTCGCCCTCTGCCTCTTAGCCGTTCCGTGGATTGCGGTCTGGGGAGCGAAACAGCTCTTTCTCGCATGCCTCCTGGTCGTTGCCACGATCCTAGCGCAGATGCGGCTGGAGTTACGGGCGAGCCTGATAACCTTGTGCGCGATTGCGGCGGCAATTTATTGTTTCGAACTCGAGCCGCCCAAACTGCCGGCGCCGGCCGGGATGCCGGCCGTCTACGCCGCAAGCCAGCTCGTATCGTTAGAGTGGCGAGATTACACGGCGCTGCGCAGCACTCACGACCCTTTGTGGTTTGCGATCAAGCTGCCCACGTGGGGAGCGCTGTTGGCATCGCTAGCGATTGCCGCTTCGATCTCTCGGCGCAGCTGAAGCCAACCGCGAAAGTTCGCCTGAAACGCGCCAGTCGGCGCGGGCGTCGCAACGTGTTCGAACGGACTCAAGTGACGGTCGGTGCGCAGACGCTCGTACAGCTCGAGGTCGCGTTCGATCTCGCGCAAGCCCTGGTGCGTGAGGTACGAAACGCGCGCACACCGGGCGGCCGAGACGCGCCGTCGAGTCTCCAGGTCCAGCACGCTCTCGTCCGGCTGTAGAAGCGGCGTGTGCCACTCCCCGTAGTCGAGTCTCTGCGGAAGGCTCGCGTTCATCGCCGCGAGCATCAGAAGCGCCGCCGCTCGAATTTCCGGTTGCGCGTTCGGCGCACAGCGAAGCTCGAAAAAGTTCGTCCACTCGGTCGCGCTCACGATGACCGTGTGCCACAGAAACGGCTCCAAGAGACGGTTGAGTTCCTGCTTATGCACGTCGAGGTCCAACAGTCGTTGCGCGTGCGCCGCGGCGGCATCCCGCGCGCCGAGCCAGACCCGCTCCGCCTCCTGCGCGAGATCGGCGGATAACACGTCGCTAGCGGACATTCCGGCTTTATTCTTTCCCCACTCCAACGGAACCGCGGGATCCTTCAGAACGCGCTCGATCAGTTTCGCGGTCGGGATTGCGCGCGAACTCGCGCTGTTTCTGGAGTTGTGAACGATAAAGCCGTTGGCCACGAAATTATGGTACGGGCCCTCCACTTCGATATCGTACGTCTCCCGAACCCCCACGTAATCGATCGACTTAACCGCAACGAAATGGCGCACCATGACCTGGTCCTTCGCGACGCCGGCATCCTGTGCGACTAGTGCGGTTGCGACCCCGTTGACCGCGAGTTCTGCGCTCCGGCTCCACGCTGCGGTGTCTCCCGGGCTTAGCGAGAGGCCTACGGCGTCCTCAAGCCTCTGCCAGCCATCCTTGGCCAGAAAACGGTGCTCCCGCGATGATAGGATTTGCTGTCCGTTCGCTAGCGTGATGCGGAACACGGGTTTCTGACCAGAGTACGTAACGTCGCGCACGCGAGTGTGGTAGATTTCGCCCGTATCCTCGTTGCACGAACGCAACTCCATTTCCGCCAGCCGCCTTTGCATCGGTGCGGCACCCCGATGCCACTTCTCGAAAAACTCGCGAATCGTCATCGAGAAGCGCTTGGTGCCAGCCTTCTGCCTTGAGGGAAGGTCGAAATAAAGTTTCGTCTCTCCATCGAGGCAGAACTGGCGGTGCGTGTTAAACTCCGCCAGAACAAAGCGTGGGAACGTAACCTCCAGCGTGGTCAGACGTATTCCGGCCGGACTCGTCGAGTCCAGCAACACGCGCGCGTTATAGGCCACGATCGAGAGCCCGCCGGCTCCTTTTACGCCTTAGCCGCGATACCGAAGAAAGGCCGGAACGTCGATGTCGTCCATACTGACGGGGGCGACGGCGTCCAACTTACCTGTTTCGAAGGCGAAGCTCTGCGCGCGATTGCTGCGCCGCGGTCCAAAGCCGGCAGCGAGCACGGTCACGCGCACTTTGCCCGTCATCGTCGGATCGATCGACGCGCCGAAGATGATCTGAGCGTCGGAGTCGACGGCGCGGCTGATCATTTCAGCCGCTTCGTTGACTTCGTACATCGCCATGTCGGGGCCGCCGGTGATGTTGAAGATCACGCCTTGAGCGCCTTCGACCGTCGTTTCAAGCAACGGCGAAGCGATCGCTTTTTGCGCGGCGTCGGCGGCGCGATGCTCGCCGGTGCCCTCTCCGATGCCCATCATCGCCGAGCCGGCGTCCGTCATAATCGTTTTGACGTCGGCAAAATCCAAGTTGATGAGCCCCGGCTGCGTGATCAAATCGGTGATCCCGGCGATTCCTTGGCGCAACACGTCGTCGGCGTACGAAAATGCCTCGTTGAGCGGGGTCTTCTTCTCGATGACCTGCAGGATGCGCTCGTTGGGGATCGTGATCAGGGTATCGACCTTGGCTTCGAGCTCGGCGATCCCGTTCTCCGCGATCTGCATGCGCTTTCTGCCCTCAAAGGCAAACGGCTTAGTAACGACGGCAATCGTCAACGCGCCCGACTCCCGCGCAAGCTCCGCAATCACGGGCGCGGCACCGGTTCCCGTACCGCCACCCATGCCCGCGGTCAGAAAAACTAAATCGGCGCCCTCCAGGATCAGCGCAAGATCCTCTCGGGATGATTCGGCGGCTTCGCGTCCGAGCGTCGGGTTCGCTCCCGCGCCCAGACCACGCGTTTGGCCGCCTCCGATATGAACGCGGTTCTCGGTCAAAGAGCCGCGCAACGCCTGCACGTCGGAGTTGACCGCAAAGAAGTCTACGCCGGCCAACCCTCCGGTCAGCATGCGATTGACCGCATTACAACCGCCGCCGCCAATGCCGATCACTTTGATCGTCGCGGCGTGCGCAGGCTCCGAGACAGAACGTCGTACGTCAGCCATTTCTTTGGGTTCCTCCGTCGGAAAGAAGTTTAAGTCCATAGATCCGCCAACCATCGCTGGATTCGAGGCAAGATTCCGCTGCGCCGCCTCACGTGCGATGCATCGTCACCGGCTCCATTAGTGCCAAAGACGACGAGTCCTATTGCCGTCGAGTATTGCGGCAGTTGCATCGCGTCGGTCAAGCCGCCAACCGTGTTCGCCGTCCCGATGCGAACGGGCAAATTGAAAACTTCCTCGGCGAGCGGCTCGATGCCCGGCAAGAGCGCGCCGCCGCCGGTAAGCACGACTTCGCCCAGAACGAGATCGCGCGGCACGTTCTCAACGATTTTTTGTCGAGCCATGCGCAGGGTCTCCAAGACGCGCGGCACGACGATTTGCCGGAGCTCGGCCGTGGCGTGCTCGCGCGTTGCGCGGCCGTCGAGCGTACGAACGCTGAAGACGGCGCCGTTTTCGCCGGCGCCCAAACGCTTTTTAACATCTTCGGCCTCCGCAAGCGTCGTCTTCAACCCCAGGGAGACGTCGCTCGTGAGCATGTTGCCGCCGATGGGGATCGTGGCCGTGTAGATTGCGCTGCCCAGCGAGTAGACGGCGATGTCCGTCGTGCCGCCGCCGATGTCCAAGAGCACGACGCCGACCTGCTTCTCTTCCTGCAGCAGCGTCGCAGCCGAGCTTGCCAGCGGCTCGAAGACGACGCCTTGCGTCTCTAAGCCCGCCCGTTCGACGCACTTGAGGACGTTGGTGATGAAGCTCGTGCTGCCCGTTACGATGTGCGTGTCGACTTCCAGACGGCCGCCGGACATGCCGACCGGATCGTTAACGCCCTCTTGGCCGTCAACCGTGAAATAGCGCGGGAGAGCGTGGATGATCTGCCGGTCGCT
>PMTY01000116.1 GCA_003167155.1 Candidatus Cybelea tumulisoli | reverse complement strand
CGCGCGCGCAGCGCGAGCGCCGTCGCCGGCTCCAAGGCTTCGGTTCCATAACGGCACCACGCGGCGACGAGTCTGCGCTCGAACTCGGGATCGAAGATCGCCGGCTCCAAGCGCACGACGCCTTTACGCCGCAGCAGATCCGGTACGATGGCGCGCCGCGCCGCTTCGGCGAGTTCGCGCGGATCGCGTGTGCCCGCTTCCAGCATCGCTTCGAGCACCGCGATCGGATCGCGCGGCCACGCACCTTCGCGCAGCAGTAATGCAATCGCGCGATGCAGCGCTCCGAAGGGCAACGCCTCGCCGCCAACCTCCTTGACCAAGGCCGGTACGGTCGATCGCATGTGCTCGAGCAGCGTGTGAAGCTCTTGGCGCCCGACGAGTTCGGTCGCATGCGTGCGCGCGATCTCGGCCAGGTGCGAGCCGAGCACGGAGATCGGATCGAAGACCAGCGCGCCGGCGTTGAGCGCGCTCTCGCGCACGTCTGGAAGGATCCAGGCCGAGGGCAACTGATAGACCGGCTCGCGTTCGATCTGCACCGAGAAGCGCGCCAGAACCGCTTCGTCGGCGACTGCGAGCAGCCGCTCGAGATCCAGCCGCCCGAGCCCAGCTAAACGATCGCGTACGCGGATGCCGTACGTGCGTGGGTCGCGCGAAAGATCGTCGCGCAGCCGCACGCCCGGGAGGACGACGCCAATATCTGCGGCCAGCGCCCGGCGGACTTCACCAATGCGGTCGAGCAAGGCGTCGGAGAGCGGCGGCGCCAGCAGTTGCGCGAGGTCCGCACCGATTTCGATGGCGACTGCATCGACGCCCACGAGGCCCAGCGCAAGCTCGGGACGGCGCATCGCGTTGCGTTTGATGCGCTCGCGCGCCTCGGCCGCTTCGCTGTCGGCACGCCGGCGATTGCGCTGCGCTAGCGCGGCCATGCCGAACGCGCTCGTGCCCAAAACTAAGAAGAGCGGCCGCGGCAATGCCGGTACGAGAGCGAGCGCCAGCAGTAAGCCGCCCGCGCTGCGCAAGACGTCCGGCCGCGCAAAGAGCTGCGCCGCGAGGTGTGCGCCCAGCGCGCCATCCGATGCAACCCTGGTCACCATCATGCCCATAGCCGTCGATATGAGGAAAGCCGGCAGCGTGGTGACGAGCGCGTTGCCGATCGACAATAAGGCGAAAGTCTGCACCGCGTCGAGCGGTGCGAGTCCGTGATAGGCAACGCCTACGAGAACTCCGCCGGCGAGATTGAGCGCGACGATCAAGAGCGACGCGATCGCATCGCCCTTGACAAACTTTCCGGCGCCATCCATAGCTCCGTAAAAATCCGCTTCTTGCTGCACGGCTTCGCGTTTGCGCCGCGCGCCGTCGGCATCCAATGCGCCGGCGTGCACGTCGGCGTCGATCGCCATCTGCTTGCCAGGCATCGCGTCGAGCGTAAAGCGAGCTGCCACTTCGGCAACGCGTTGCGAACCGCTGGCGATCACGACGAACTGAATGGTCACCAAGATCGCAAAGACGATCAGTCCGACGACCAAGTTTCCGCCAACGACGAAGGCTCCAAAGGCTGGAATGATCGCGCCGACGGCGCCCGGCGTCGCTCCGGCCGTGAGGATCAGCCGCGTCGCCGAAACGTCGAGTGAGAGCCGAAAGAGCGTTGCCAGGAGCAGCGCCGGCGCGAAGGCGGAAAACTCGAGCGGATCGTCGACCGTGACGGAAAGCAAGAGCACGAGCGCCGATCCGAAGATGTTGATGCCGAGCAAGAGATCGAGCAGCCAGGGCGGCAGCGGCACGATCAAGACCGCGACGATCGTCAACAGCAGAGCGGCAAAGACATAGACCGCGCGTTTATGCGAGTTCATCGAGCGATCTCGTCGGCGCGCATCAACGCGGCGACCACCTCCGCAACGGCAACGTAATGCGCCGGCGAAATCGGCTCGCCGAGCCGTCCGTCGCGATAGAGCGCGCGTGCAAGCGCGACGTTCTCCACGATGGGAACTCGGTGGATCGCTGCGATCTCGCGAACGCGCGCGGCCGCCTCGTCTCGGGCTCGAACCAGCACTTCGGGAACGGGGACGCGCGGCGGCCGATACGCTAAGGCCACCGCCAAGCGCGTCGGATTTACGACGACGAATGCCGCCTCTTTGACCCGAGTTAGACCACCCCGAAGCAAGGCGCGGTGCAGCGATCGCCGCCGGCCTCTCGCCAGCGCGTCGCCCTCTTCTTCCTTCACCTCCCGTTTGCGCTCTTCGAAGCTCATGCGTAACTTACGCAGCCACGAGGTGCGCGCTGCTCCAAACTCCGCCAGCGAAAATAGCAGGCCGACCGCGCCGGCCGCAAAGGCTACGTGTTGCGCCGCAGACCACACTTGCGCAACCGTCTGTGAGAGATTCGGCGAACCGATCATCGCCGCAGCGCCGGCCGTCAGAGCCGGTGTCACTGCAAGCGTCGCGCAGAGAAATGCGAGCGCGGCGCGCAGCGAATGACTCAGCGTCTCGCGCGACAGGATGCGTCGTATCCCCTCGATCGGGTTCAGCCGCTCGATCTTCGAGGTAACCGGCACCAGCGCGAAGCCGCCGTTTTGAGCAACGCTTGCGAGCGTGCCCGCGATCGACGCGGCGGCGATTGGGACGAGCGCAACGACCAGCACGAGCGCGCACGACGGACCGGGCCGCAACGATTGCGAACCGGTCAGTGCGTTTGCCGCGACGGATCCGAACTGGCCTGCGCTCGCGACGATCGCGAAGCCGGCCGCGGCAAAGGAAATGTTTGCCGCAAGCTCGCTCGACCGCGCGACGTTGCCTTCGCGCTTGGCCTTTGCAATCCGGCGCGGCGTCGGTTCGAAGGCCTTCTCCGCGCCGTCGCTCACTTCACCATCCCGGGGATTCCAAGCATCGGCGGCGGCACACGGCCGGCGGCGAGCGGCACGACGATCGCGGTTGCGATCAACGCCGCGGCGAACGCCAGCGGAAAGGCGAGCGTAAAGGTGCCGAAGCGCGGAATTACTCGAGAAAGCGCGCCAAGCGCAATTTGAACGACGAAGGCCAGACCCAGAGCCGGCGCGGCGACCTGCAGCGCCACCACGAGAAAGTTCGCGGCAAAGACGCCTGCGAACGATTCCCAAGCCCCGGCATGCAGCGGCAATTGCAAGGGTATGCGCGCGAAGCTCTGCACGAAGCCCAGCAACGTCAAGCGGTATGCGCCGGTAAGAAAGAAGGCACCGGTGAACGCCAACGACCAGACGCGACCGAACCCGCTCGGCGCTACCAGCACCACGCTTGGCGCGATGGCTTTGACGCCGACATAATCGTCGACGATCCGGCCTCCGGCATAGGCGCCGTCGTAGACCAGCGAGGCCGCCATTCCAATCGCGCTTCCAAGCAAGAACTCGACGAGTAATGCGGCGACGAAGGCGCCGCCATCGACGCGTGGCTGCGCACCGGCAAGGCTCGGCGCGATAAGCATCGCTAAGACGAGGGCAAATCCGCCGCGAAGCGGCGCGGGAACGCTTGGATGCGAAAAGCCGGGAGCCCGAAAGACAAAACCCGCGCAGCGTGCCAGAACGAGCAAACTCACTACCATCCCGCGCCCAGAGCCGGGATGGCGGCCAGCGCCCGATCGAAGAGCGTCGCCAGCAGTTGCATCCCGGCACCGCCGAAGATCGCCACGGTCAAGCCGACCGCGAGGATCTTCGGCAAGAGCGTCAGGGTCTGTTCCTGTACCTGCGTCGCCGCTTGCACGACCGCAACGGCCGTCCCGACGAGCGCCGCAACCGCCAGCATCGGCAGCGCAATGACGGCAGTGGTAAGCAGAGCGTCGTGCAGCAGTCCGTCGAGGACCTCCATCCGTTCATGCTACACGGAGGCCGTTACGGTCGTTTTACGGCGTTGTTATGTTCCTAGGCTTCTCGCTGGGTGAACTGCGGTCGCCACGCACTCGCAGCCAGAAGCGACGAGACGATCGCGCGGGTTGCCGGCGAACGGTTGAGCGTATAGAAGTGAATCCCCGGCACCCGGCCCTGCAATAACCCGAGCGCCTGCATCGACGCGTAAGCAACGCCAAGATCTTCGACCGCCTTGACGTCCCCTTTTCGCGCTTCCATCTCGACGCGCAGCTTCGGCGGGATGCCTGCACCGCAGAGAGCCACAAAGCGCTCTATTTGGCTGAAGTTGGTGATCGGCATCAATCCCGGAAGCATCGGCAGGGTAATCCCGGCGTCACGGACTCGGCGCTCGAACGCAAAAAACAGCGCGTTGTCAAAGAAGAGTTGCGACACCAAAAAATCGGCACCCGCTTCCGCCTTTAGCTTGAGCGCCGATAGATCCGCGTCGAGCGTCGCCGCCTCCGGATGCTTCTCCGGGTAGCACGCGGCGCCGATGCAAAAGTCGTAGTTACGCCGCAACATGGCGATCAGCTCGTTCGCATGCTCGAAGCCTCCCGCGGCTGGAACGAACTGGGAGCCCGCCGGGGGATCGCCGCGCAGCGCCAAGACGTTCTCTATGCCGGCTCGCGCCAACTCTTCGAGCAGCGCCCGCAGGTCGGCGCGGCTAGCACCGATGCAGGTCACGTGCGCGACTACCGTCAGTCCGATATTTTGTTGGATCTCCTTTGCAAGCGCTACCGTTCGGGCTCGCGTGGAACCGCCTGCGCCATAGGTAATCGAAACAAAAGCGGGGCGCAACGGCGCAAGCGCCTCGATCGCCGCGACGAGCTGCCGCGAACCGGCATCGTCTTTGGGCGGAAAGAACTCGAACGAAAAGAACGGCCGCTGACTCGCGAGCGCGTCATTAATGCGCATCTAGGAGCCTGCTTATCGAAAGCTGCCCGCGACGCCTCCGCAGAGCAGCGCCCAACCATCGACCATGACGAAGAGCAGCAGCTTGACCGGCAACGATACGACGGGCGGGCTGAGCATCATCATTCCCAAACCCATCAGCATAGCCGCCACGGCCAAATCAATTGCGACGAAGGGAAGGTAGAGCGCAAAGCCGATTGCAAACGCGCTGCGAAGCTCGCCGACGACGAACGCGGGCACCAGCACCGTCATCGGTGCCTGCCGTTCGGGCTCGGGTGCGCGGTGGGCCACTCGCTCGAAGAGAACGACGTCCGCGGCGCGCGTCTGTCGTAACATGAACGAACGCAGCGGGCCCATTGCGCGCGTCAGCGCTTGTGATGGCGAAAGCCTTCCGTGGGAATACGGATCGAGCGCATCGCGGCCGATTTGCTGCCCGGTAGGCGCCATGACGACCAACGTCAGGACCAGTGCCAAGCCGGTGAGCACTGCATTCGGCGGTAGCGCCGAGGCACCGATCGCCGAGCGCACCAGCGATAGCACGACGACGATGCGAACGAAGGAGGTGCACATGACCAGCACGAGGGGCACGAGGGAGAGCATCGTCAGGGTGACGAGCAAGTCCAGAGGCTGCGCGCCGTGCCCCCGGCTCGCGGAGCCCAAGAGCGCCTCGAGGCTCATGTCGACGTTTGAAACGGAAGAAGCTCGGTTATGCGCAAACCAAAGCTCTCGTCGACGGCGACGATCTCGCCGCGCGCGATCGGCCGGTTATTGACGAGCAGTTCGACCGGAGCGTTCGCCGCCCGGTCCAATTCGACGATCGAGCCGGTTCCCAACTTCAGGATTTCTGCCACCGGCATTTTGCAGCTGCCCAGCTCAACCGTTAAGTGCAACGGTACGTGCATCAATAAACCGAGATTCTCCACTTCGGGAGCCTTCGCTTGATCGGTCGAGGTCGGGTTCACGTCGCCACGCCAACCGCTTCAACGTGCAATGCATAGCGGCCATTTCTCATGCCGCAGGCTCCGCGCGCCAAGCTCCGCCCGTGCGCACGCAGCGTACATCGCTGCAAGTCGTACGGGCGAAGCGTCAGAATCGAACCGGGACGCAGGCCGGCCACCGCGCGGCTTGGGATCCGCCCAAGATCGAGCATCGCGCGAACGGTTAGCGAAACGGCCGCCAAGTGAGCGACTTCGACGTACTCCCGCGGCTCGGGCGACGGATCGCGCGAAAGCGCGATGCCGATGCGGGCCGCGACGGGCTCCTCTAAGAGCAGCTCGAAATAGGTTGCGTAACCTTCGATCGCGCCGACCCGCTCGACGCAGCGGCTCTCTCGGGTTCCGCAAACCGATCCGAGATGCGCGGCAATCGCGTTGACCGTGCGATCCAAAACATCACGTTCGATCGGCGAGAGCTCGCGTTGGCGATGGACGAAGCCTTCGCCGAAGAGCGCCGCAACCAGCGAGAGCGCATCGACAGACCGCAGAACGATCGCTGCATCGGCGATGCTGCCGCGCACACGGTAAAGAACCGCATCCTTCACGATCGTCGGCCAAGCCGGCGGCGCCGGAATCGACGGCTCGAAGAGCCGCATCTCAACGGGCGAACTCAAGATTGAAGTAAGCGTCTCGCGAACGCCGTTGGCAACCACGCACGCAGCGCTCGGCGGCAGAGCCGATCGCGGGCCAAATACCGGTTTGCGGATACGTTTGCTCATTTCACCAGGTCCATCGTCGTCTTGCCCAGATGCGCTTTGGCCTGCTCGGCCGCGCGAAGCGCATCGAAGGCAATATACGCGTCTTGGAGCCGGACGAGGCTTTCGTCGAGGTTGACGCGGCTTCGCTCACGATGCATCGGCTGCAGCGCCGCAAAGTTTGCGTCACCGGGAATGCCCAGTTGAGGCTGCACCCCGGGCGGCGGGATGCAACGGCTGCCGTCCGTCGTCGCAAGACGGGTGCCGGCCGGAAAACGCGCCACGGCGATCCGGCCGGCGACGACGCGCTGCGTCTTACGCACTCCGCTACGCGGATCGATGGTGACGCGCCCGTAGACGAAGCTTCCATCGCGGTCGATGCGCGGATCAGTCGCTCGTCCGAGCGCTTCGTCAACCGGATCGATTCTCAAATCTGAAAGTTCGTTACCGGGAACCGCGAAGCCGCGGACCGGTTCTCCCTCGCCGTCGATGAGCCGGCCATCGCGAAGCGCAAACGATCCATCGCGCGTGTACGCAAGCTCTCCGCGTTGGTTGCGCGTGACGAAATAGAGGTCGTCGGCCGCGCTGACCGCCAGGGGATCCAGCGTAAAGTCCGAGGAGGGTCGCGCGGTTGCAACGTCATCGTATCGCGCTACGGTGCCCGGCGTAAACGCGCGGCGAACGTCCTCGGCTCGTTCGCTAATGCGATCGAGCGCCGCGCCGAGGGCTGGATTTAAGAACATCGTTTTCCTGCGCTGTCGAGATCGAGGACGAACCCGCGCGCCGCCAGCGCAAAGCGGGCTTGCGCCAGAGCCCGCGCGACGACGCTTCGCATCTGCGGGCGGCAGAGCGCAACCAGGGTTGCGACATTTCCATTCGTCTGAAGGATCACGTGGACTCGGGCCTCGCCGCGACCCATCGAAAACGTGGCACGCTTAATCTGCGAGGTCGGATGGGCGAAGCGGCGTTCGATCCGTAGGCTCAGCGGCACGGCCTCGCGATTTACCGAGATTCGAGGCGCGCTCGGCTGCGCCGCCATCTTCGACGGCTTTGTTTGCACGGAGTGCGCAACGCGCGCCGCGGCTGGCCGTGGCGAGAGAGACTCACTCTCGCGCTTCGGCGCCGCATCGATCGGCGTCGCGACCGTGCAAGGGCTGCACTCGCGCGACGGAACGGGGCTCCGCTCCGGGCGAGCCAGATGAAGGGCCGAATACCACGCCTGCGAGAGCGCTCGACGGTCGATTGCCGCCAGCGGCGCTGCCAGAATGCTCACCTCGAGTTGCTGCGTCATCATTGAACGATGGTGCCACCGGCCTGTGATCCGGCATTGGTCGCAAGGTTGCCGACTTGAGAACGCCGGGCATAACTCGCCAAAACGTTTCGTACGTAGCTTCTCGTCTCTTGGTAGGGCGGGACGCCGCCGTATCTCCGCACCGCATCCGGTCCGGCATTATATGCAGCGACCGCAAGTTCGACACTGCCGAACCGGTCCAGCAGACTTCGAAGATAGCGCGTTCCCGCGGCAACGTTCTGCGCCGCGTCGTACGAATCCGTAACGCCGAGCGCGGCGGCCGTCTGGGGCATCAGTTGCATCAGCCCGCGAGCGCCGGCGCTGGAAGTCGCATGTGAATCGAACGCGGATTCCTTTTCGACGATCGCTTCGATCAACGCGGGATCGACGCCGTAATCGGCCGCGCTGATTTTAACGAGACGTTCGATTTCCGCGCGCGGCGTTCGTGCCGCCGCCGGCGGACCGGCGTCACCCGAACGCCCAACGGCTACGTCGACCAGCCCGCTAAAGGCTGCGGCGTCTATTGCCGGCCCCGATGAAATCTCGCCGATGCGGCGCGCGACGGCCGCCAGCTCGTTATCGATCTCCATTCGCTTGCTCCACGATTTCGGCGAGGCGCGCGAGTTGCAACAGCATCGCGCCGCGATCGCATCGCTGCCGGCTCTGCCGCAAGAAACTCTCGATTTGGCTCTCGATTGCGACCGCCGCGCGTGCCGAGCTTTCCACGGGCTCGATACCCAAGCTGCGCGCGTCTTTGATCCGGTCGAGCAGCGAAAGCGTTTGACGCAACGTCCGGGCGTCGCGTAGGTGCGCTTCGCTTGCGACCATCTCCATCGTGCGGCTGGTGCTGCTCAAGACGTCGACGGACGGAAACCGCCCGGCTTGCGCGAGCCCGACCGAGAGCGCGACGTGCCCATCCAGAAGCGACCGCGCCGCTTCGCTGACCGGATCGCGATCGTCACCGTCGCTGAGGACGGTGGCGATCAATGTGATCGAACCCCCGGAGACCGCGCCGGCAACCTCCACGAGCCGCGCCAACTCCGCAAAAACGCTGGGTGGATAACCCCCGCGGCCGGCGCTCTCGCCCGACGCCACCGCAATCTCGCGCGATGCCGCAGCAACTCGCGCCAAACTGTCGAGCACGAGCAGAACGTCGAGACCGCGTTCGCGAAGCGCCTGCGCGTGTGCAACCGCGACGTGCGCCGCCACGACCCGCTCGTGCGCGGGACGGTCGCTGGTCGCGCAAACGACCGTCGTCCGCTCGTCGCAGCGCGCGATCCAGTGTTGCGCCTCTCGCCCGCGCTCGCCGGCCAGCGCGACGACGACCGCGTCGGCAACGCACCCATCGACGAGCGACTCCAGGAGCGTCGTCTTTCCGGCGCCGGGCGCACCGAATATTCCAACTCGCGCACCCCGGCCGATCGTCAGCAGAGCGTCGACCACGCGAACTCCCGTCCACAGCGGCTCGCCGATTGCGGTGCGCTCGTTGGGTCGTGGCGAACGCAGTTCCAAGGAGACGCGGCGGCCGCGTAACGGCGGTCCGCCGTCGAGCGGAGCTCCGGCAGCGTCGAGCGCGCGCCCGAATGCGCACGTGCCAAGACAGAGGCGCATGCGCTCCATCATGGCGCGCATGCCGCCAGCGCGCTCTCCAGCCGCGCGCGCAGGCGTAAATCTATCGTCCCGCTGCGCAGCTCGGCGATGACGTCGCCGGGCACGAGCGTCTCGTCGATAACCGAGTCGATCTCGAGCCCGCCGAGCACGTTTCGGTCTCGCGGATGAACTCGCACGGTGAGAACTCTTTCGCTCGAGAATCGCTCGCGCGTCTTGGCAACGACGGCAGCGACGTCGGCGCCGGCCACGGTCAGCTCGCGCGCCAGCACGTTCTCGGCGATCTCCGCGAGAAGCCGTTGCACCGCAACGTCCAGCGCGTCGGCCAGGGCGGCGCGAAAACGGCGAATCGCGCCGAACGTGGCGGCATACTGGGTCAGGCTCTCCTCCGAATGCAAGCACGGTGCGAGCATCTCGCCGTCTGCGGGAGCTTGAGGAAGGGGGAAGACCAGCGGCTCCGGCGGCGGCGGACGCAAGAAACGCGCAAGCGGAACGAATCCCTCAGACATGACGGCGCAGCAGCTCCTGCGCGTCATCGAGAAGCGGCGAGTGGCGGCGCTGCATGCGCCGCACGATCGCCTCTCGTTCGTGCGGCGGATAGAGTTCGAGGACAGCCGTCGCTGTTGCCGCGGGAAGGGCACTAATGATCGCCGCTGCGGCATGCGGCGGTTCTTGCTCCAACATGCTGCGAACGCGCGCCGGCGCGAAGCCGGCCGCGGCCTTGGAGGCGCGCTCGACGGCAGCGCGTTCGATCAAGGATTGTAAGAACGCGGCAAACGGCGGCATCGCGAGTCGCACGCAGATCACGAGGCCCAGAGTGAAGATGACCGCGGGCGCGAGCGGGAGGACCGCTCCGTAAAGCAGTCCCCATCGGTCCCGGCGCAGGCTCGGAGCACGGCGAAAATCCACCGCTTCCACGGCGAGCAGATCTCCACGGCGCGCATCATAGCCGACGGTAGCGGCAGCCAGGTCGCGAACCTTCGCCAAATCCAAGGCGAGGCTCTGATCGACAAAGACCGCGGTTGAAAGGCGTTTGAGTCCGCCGGCTTGCGCTTCGGAGACGAGTTCGTGCGTTTCGCTTCCTCGGTCTTCGCCTT
The DNA here is from genome assembly GCA_003167155.1 of Candidatus Cybelea tumulisoli. GTDB lineage: Bacteria > Vulcanimicrobiota > Vulcanimicrobiia > Vulcanimicrobiales > Vulcanimicrobiaceae > Cybelea > Cybelea tumulisoli. Next base: position 2,411 of record PMTY01000116.1, on the reverse strand, counting down.
CTTCGAGCCTCCGATAGCGCTTGCCACCGCCGTCGTAACTTTCGCTGCGTCTGGTTCCCGCAATATCTTGCGCGCCGGCCGGCGTTCGGCGCACGTCCCGTTCCGAAGTACGCTCGCGCGCGTATTCGGCTCGCACCCGCACGATCGTCGCACCGTCGCCGAGCGCGGCATCGAGCGCCGACTGCAACGAGGCTTGGAGTTCCTGCGCATCGCCGCCGGGCATCTCACCGTCACCAAGGGCGACTCCTCGATCGTCCAAGATCGTGACGTGCCCCGCCCGCAGCTCGGGAACGCTCGCCGCTACGAACGCGCGAATGCCATCGATCGCTTCTCGCGAAAGACGCGCGCCGGCGCGCAGCCGAAGCCGCACGCTGGCACTGGCATCGCGCGCGGATTGGTCGGCAAACTCCGGCGCCTTCGCAGGCGCGACGATGACACGCGCGTCGTCAATCCCGTCGATTCCGCGCAACCCGGCCTCAATGTCGCCGGCTAGGCCGGCACGCGTCTGCGCTTCCACGACCGCTTGCGGGGTCAGCACGCCGATCGTCGCCAACGCTTCCCCGGTGCTCGAGAGGTGCGGATGCGGAACGCCGGCGAGCGAGAGGCGCAGCAGCAGGTCGTTCCGCCGGCCCGCATCGACGACAACGTTATCGGCGGTCGGGGTGAAGGTGACGTTCCAGCTCGCCAGCCGGTCCTCGACCTCGCTCAACTGCTCGGGATGCAGCGGCGCTGCAAAAAGGGAGACGCGAGGCGGGTGCGCTAAGATCGCCGCCGCAATCGACACGACCACGGCGATGGATAGAGCGGTGCCTGCAACGACGCGCGCCGCTGCGGGCAGCGAGTTCCACCGAGCCAATAGCTGCGTCAGCGCAGGCATTGAGGCTCCTTACACTTGCATGTTGAGGATGGATTGCACCGACTGTGTGATGCGCTGCGCCGTGGCCGTCGCGACGGAGAGCGCTACGTCGGCCCGGGCACGTTCGTACACGGCCTCTTGCAACGTTCCGCCGCCATAGGCAAAGGAGTCTTCGGCGCGCTCCGCGCCGCCTAAGATCGTACCGAGCGCATCGAGTGCTTTCGCGAAACCGCCGGCGTCGGCGCCGCCGGCCGCGGTGAAAGGTGCTGCGTCGGGAATCAGTGGTTCGACTCTCACAACCGCTCCAAGTCGATCGTCTTTTCGGCCAGCGTTTTGCCCACGTCGAAAATCGAGGCATCCGATTCGTAGGCGCGCGAAGCGTTCATCACCGCAATCATTTCGCTCAAGACATCGACGTTCGTACCGAGTTGTGTGCTGGTCCCGGTAAACTCGACCCGCGTGTCGCCGTCGTCGGAAGAGAGGAGACGAAACTGCGGAACCATTCTTGGATACGCGCCGTTGGGACCCGCGGCTTCGGCGGCGGCAACGTTGCGCGCCGCGACGTCGAGCGCCGCGCGCTGCGCGTCCATGCCGCTGGCCGCCGCGTCGAGCAGATCGACGGTCATCTCGTCACCGCCTTGATTTCCTCGAGGCGAGCGTGCTCGGCACTCAACAGTGCTTCGGAAAAGATCGCCGCTGCGGCGGTCTGTGCCATGGCGGCGTCGGCGCTCCTCCCCGCCTCTTGGCCGGCGTTGGCGCGTGCGACCGCTGCCTGTGCATCCCCGAGCCGAGTGCGAGCGCCGGCGAGCGCAGCTCGTAAGGAATCCCCCACATCGAACATGCGCACGATCGTAACAGCGGCCAATGACCACAAAGCTTACGTGAGATTAATGAAGTGTGACGATGGCCCCAACTACTACAACAACTCTCACGTTAGCTACGACAGTGGCTGCGGAATCAAGGCCGCCTTTGGGGGCGAACCGTGAGGTGAGAGCCGGATGAACGGCGCGTTGGAACGGCCTGATGAATGGGTAAGAGTCTTGTGAAAGCGCTCCAGATGGCTGATTTAGTCGGCGTGAGAGCGGTCGTTCCAGGATATAATTCGAGCATCCACTCCGGAAAGGAGAACGTATGCGAATCTCAAGACTACTTCCCGCGCTTCTCGCGGCCGTTTTTATTGTCACTCTTCCCGTGCCGGCACCGGCACAGTTCTCAGTCGGTGTCGGCGTCAACATAGGCGTGGCCCCGCCGCCGATACCCGTCTATACGATCCCCGTCGACCAGGACCCCAACGACATGTATACGCCCGGTTACTGGGCCTGGGGAGGGGGCGGCTATTATTGGGTTCCCGGCGTGTGGGTGGCAGCACCCGCCGTCGGCGTCTACTGGACGCCGGGCTACTGGGGCTCCTACGGAGGCGCCTACCGCTGGAACGCCGGCTACTGGGGTCCCCGCGTCGGATTCTACGGCGGCATTAACTACGGATTCGGCTACGTCGGCGCCGGCTATCAGGGGGGCTACTGGAACGGAAGTCGTTTCGACTACAACCGCTCCG
>PMTY01000201.1 GCA_003167155.1 Candidatus Cybelea tumulisoli | reverse complement strand
GTGCTCAACAGCACGCTCTATCCCGGCAACTTCTACAACGGCACCGGCATCGGCGACCGGGCGGCCAACAAGGCGAGCACGCCGTGGACTCAGAGCTACCTCCCCTCCGGCGGCGCAAACAACGGATCGATCGGGGCGATAGCGCCCCCGCTCAACCTCTACATCAACGCACAGGTAAAGATCTAAGGGACGATCTCTTGGAAAGGGCGCGGCGGCCTCCGGTAAAACGGGGGCCGCTGCGTTAACTAAAGCGACTCTTGCGCCGCGGCGAGCGTTTCGTTCACGTCCTGCGCGGTGTGAGCCGTGGAGAGAAACATTACCTCGTTTTGCGAGGGCGCGAGCAGCACGCCGCGTTCGAGCATCGCGGCGCAATAGCGCGCGAACGCCGCGCGATCGGCGCTGCAAGCCTCGTCGTAGTTTTGCGCCGCCGGGCCAGCGCGAAACTTGAAATCGACGACCGATTCCTGCTGGACGGCCGTATAGGGCAGTCCCCGCTGCGTAAAGATTTCTCGAAGGCCGCCGGCGAGACGCCGCGCGAGCCGATCCATCTGCGAATAGTACTCCGGATGCGCTTCGAGCAAGTCGAGAACGCGATGCGCCATCGCGACGCAGAACGGATTACCGCCGTGCGTCCCACCGGTGAAGGTTTCGCCGTCGGGCGCCAGCACCGCCATCACGTCGCGCCGTCCGCCGAACGCGGCGATCGGGAGGCCACCGCCCATGATCTTTCCCAGCGCCGTCAAATCCGGAACGACGCTCGTGCGCCCTTGCGCGCCGCGCAACCCGAAACGCAGCCACGTGATGACTTCGTCGAAGATCAAGAGCGCGCCGGCGCGCCGAGCGCGTTGCAATAGGCCTTCCAAAAACCCATCGGCCGCCGGCACGAAACCCATGTTGGCCCCAATGGGCTCGACCATGATCGCGGCAAAACCGGTTTCGTCTCCTGCGAGCACCTCGTCAACTGAGGCGAGATCGTTGTATCGCGCGACGAGCACGTCGGCTCGCGCACTTTGCGGAATCCCGCCGCCACCAGAGCCAGCCGAGGCGCCGGCATCGATGAGCGCGAGATCGAAATGGCCGTGATAGTTGCCGGCAAACTTCACAATGCGCGAGCGCCCCGTAAACGCGCGTGCCACACGAACCGCGCTCATCATCGCTTCGGTTCCGGTCGTAACGAAGCGCATGCGCTGCATTGACGGCAGATACGCGCGAATGCGTTCGGCAAGACGAATCTCTTCGGCGTGCGTCGTTCCCCAGACGAAGCCGCCCTTGGCCAGCGCGTCGAGTCCGGTGACCAGTTCGGGATTCGTGTGGCCGAAGAGCAGCGGCCCATAGGCCATGATGTAGTCGATGTACCGCCGCCCCGATTCGTCGTAGGCATACGCGCCGGCGGCCGAAGCTTGCACGAACATCGGCATGCCTGCGCTCCAACCCGAGCGTACCGGTGAATCGCAACCCCCGGCGAGCACCTCGAGCGCGCGCTCGATCGACCCTTGCATACTCTGGCGCGGTTCGAAGGTTCAACCGAGAAGCCATGCCCGAAATCGAGATCGCCCCGCAAACCAATATAAAGGAACTCGTCGCGCAGCTGCCGATTGCCGCCGAGGTTTTGACGGCATTTGGGCTGGGCTGCAGCGGATGCGGCGTGAGCAAGTACGAGAATGTCGAGCAGGGCGCGCGGGCACACGGCCTGCGCGTCGAGCCGATCCTCGATGCACTCAAAGAGGCTCGACGGTCGGGGAGCGTGCCCAAGATTGCCGAGGAAGCGCGCCGGCCCATCGCTCGAGCACCGGGGGCCTTTAGCGGCCGAACCAAGTTCGCGCACACGATTCCGATCATGTCGGGCAAAGGCGGCGTCGGCAAATCGCTGGTCACCGCGCTGCTCGCCGTCGGGCTGCGGCGCAAAAACTATAGCGTCGGCATCATCGACGCCGATATCACCGGGCCTTCGATCCCGAGACTCTTTGGTCTGCACCGGCCGATGCTGATCGAGGCCGACCCGGTGAAAACGACGCCGCAGGGCCAACCGCAGCCGCTGATGCATCCGGCCGTTACGCGAAGCGCGATCGAAGTAGTCAGCGCGAATCTCTTTACCGATCAGGAAGATAAAGCGATGATCTGGCGCGGGCCGATTGTCGCCAGCGTCATTCGTCAGTTCTACGAGCAGGTGCTTTGGAGCGAGCTGGACTTTTTGCTCGTCGATCTTCCGCCAGGCACGTCGGACGCACCGCTGACCGTTTTGCAGTCGCTGAACATCGACGGGGTCGTGCTGGTCACGATGCCGCAAGCGCTGGCGACGATGATCGTGCGCAAGGCTGCCAACTTGATACACCAGTTGAAAAAACCGGTTCTCGGCGTCGTCGAGAACATGTCGTACTTCGTGGCGCCCGATACCGGAAAGCACTACGAGATCTTTGGGCCGTCGTACGCCCAGCGCGTCGCCGAGCTGGCGCAGGCCCCGGTCTTCGCCCGCATCCCGATCGATCCGGTAAAGCTGCTCCTTGCCGACGAGGGAAGAATCGAAGAGCTGGACGATCCGATCTGCGACGTCTTAGCCGATAGCCTGCTTTCCGCGATCGCCGCGCATCCCAAGCCCAAAGAGACGATTTCGATCGTCTGACCGCGCTGCAGCGGAGGGGACCGGTTTTCGGCGAAGCGCGGCGCTGATGAACGGTCGCAAGTTGCTGTTGGGCGTGGGAATGGGATTGGGTGCCGGTTATGTCGCAGCGAGAGCCCTCGAAGCATTTTTTGAGTGGCGCGAGCCCGCTCCGCCCGTCGCCAAAGATGCGGCAGCATACGCCCGGATTCGACGCGCTCTCGAAGTGGTCGGCACCGTCAGGGGAACCGCCGGATTTCTGGCGTTTGCCTACGGCCCGCACGCAGCTCGCCTGGATAAAGCAACGGCGAGGCTCCCGGTTTGGGCGCGTCCCGCAGTCTACCACGCCGCACTCTCGCTTGCGTCGGCAGTCGCCGAGCTGCCCGTTGCGTTCGTCGAAGAGTACTCGCTCGAACGGCGCTTTGGGCTAAGCGATCAATCGCGGAGCGACTGGTTAAGCGACTATGCGAAGGGCGCGACGATTTCGGCCGGGATGACGGCGCTGCTCGCAACGCTCCTCGGTTTTGCGCTAAAGTGCGCGCCGCGAAGATGGCCGATCCTGGCGTCCGTCGGCGTTTTTCCGCTCTTTATCATCGGAAACCTCATCGTGCCGATCTATATTATGCCGCTCTTTAACGAGTTCGAGCCGGTCACGGGCTCGCTGGAGGAGCGCCTGCGCGCACTCGCTTCGCGGTACGGAGTCGGCGACGCCGCGATTCTGCGAATGAACATGAGCCGGCAGACGCGCAAAGCAAACGCCTTTGTCACGGGAATCGGAAAGACACACCGCATCGTGCTAGGCGACACGCTGATCGGGGCCTTCCCGGAGAACGAGACGGAGTTCGTGGTGGCGCACGAGCTCGGCCACTACATTAATAAGGATACGTGGCGGCTGATCGGACTGGGCGAGGTGATGGCCTTCGTGCTCTTCCTCGTCTCGAACTCTGCCGTCTCAACGAAAGAGCGCGAGGAGCTGCGCGACCGGCCGCTGCTCATCCTGCGGCTCTACGCGGCGATGCTCGTCGCAACGCAGGCCCTCCGCCCGCTGCTCTTTGCGTTTTCGCGCTCGCGTGAGTGGGCCGCCGACCGCTTTGCCATCGCCGCTACCGGCGACGCCGCGGGCGGAGCCTCCGCGTTTCGGCGTCTACGCGATCAGAATCTCGCCGACGAAGATCCGCCGCCCTGGTACGAGCTTTTCTTCTCGTCGCATCCTTCACTTCGCGCGCGCATCGCGGCGCTGGAGGAAGGTTCCTAAATCCGTTTTCTCCGCCGGCAATCCGGTTCGAAGCTCTTCGCGCAGCTCGCCGAAGAGTCCAAAGCCTTCCGCGAAGGCGTCGTGTTTGTGAATTGACTCCTCGTTGACTTGGCTGGCGAAGATGAACGTGTCCTCGCCAAGATCGGCATACATCTCAAGGGCGCGCCAGAGAATTCCGCGGACGACGTCTTCGACGAACTTCGGATTGTGATGCGCCTTGTTGACGACGAAGAACTCGTCGGGGCGCTTGAGCAGATCGTAGGTTTCGCTCGACATCGAGTTTTCGACGATCTCGACGAGGTCTTCGGCACGGATGACGTCGGTTTGCGCCTCCGGAACGCCGATTAAAATACCGCCGCGCCCGCGTTGATTGTGTGTCGCTACCGGGAGGACGTCGAGGGCGCGTCGCGCGTCGCCCTCGCTGAAGCCGGCCTCGACGAGCTGATGCATGGAATGTTCGCGCACCATCGCCTGGGCACAAGGGCAGGCGGTCATGCCTTCGGCCTCAACGCCGACGACGCGCCGCGTTCCACTTTCGTCGGCATGCGCGATGCCGACGAGCGTGTACGTCTCTTCGCCGCGCTTTCCGCTCACCGGCGTCCAGCGCTCCAAACCAAACCTGGCACGCAGGCGCACCTCGGCGCGTACGGCACGCTGGCTCTGGACGATCTCGCGCGCGATCGATTCGGCGAGCCGTTCGATGTGCGCGGGTTTGGTCGCATCGGCCAGCACCTCGAGCGTCGCTTCTTCGAGAATTTCCGCAAAGCGCGACATATGAACGCCGGAGCGGTCCGCAGCAAGATCCGCAACCATCGAGAACTCGCCGTTATAGACCGCAGGCCGGCCGTCGATTTCCAAGTGAACGACGCGCCGCACCCGTGAAACGCCCGCGCGACTCAACGAAAGCCGCACCTCGGGCTCCTCCGATTGACGATCGGTGTCGAACCGAAGCGCGCGCTCCCGCCGCCGAACCTGGCCATTTGCCGAGGCGCCGACCAGCTGCGGCGCTATTTCCGCGAGGGGAACCGCATTATACGGACGAGCATCGAGCTGAGGCTGCACGCTCTCGCCGTCGTAGACGAGAAGATCGATATCGATTGGGCGCGCCTCGAGACGGCGCGTTCCCCGGGCTCGCCCGACTGCAAGCTCGACGTCACGCGCAAAGCTCGCAAAGGCTTCCGCATCGAGCTCTGAGCGCAACGCCGCCGCAACATTCAAGTAAGCCGGCCCTTGCGCTCCATCGGCGGCCTCCGATTCGTAAAACGCCGAAACGGTTAGGATTTGCGCGCGCGCCCGCAAGCGCTGCAGCGCGGCCAGGATGTTCGCCTGCCGATCGCCGAGATTCGAGCCGATGCCGACATAAAGGTCATGCACAGCAGCCTCTCTTCTCTTCGGTGGCGGAATTCCCACCAAATCCATCGTATCGTAGCCAAACCATGCAAACCGACGCCCTTTATCCCTACGTCCTCGAACCAAAGCTCACGACGCAGGTCTGGGGCGGCGACGAGCTGGTGCGAGTCTACGGCAAACACGGCGACCCGCAGGCTCGCTTGGGTGAATCGTGGGAATGTTGGGATACCGATCGCGTGCTTAACGGCTCGCTGGCCGGCAACAGCGTCGCCTATCTGCGCATGCGCTTAGGTCCCAAGCTCTTGGGAGACATCAATCCGAAGCGCATATTTCCGGTGCTTACGAAAATCATCACGGCGCACGATTGGCTCTCGGTGCAGGTTCATCCCGACGACGCCTACGCCCAGCGCGTCGAGCATCAGCCCTTTGGAAAGACCGAGTGCTGGTACGTTTTGGCTGCGCAACCGCAAGCGCAAATCATCTATGGCTGGACGCGTGACACGTCACGCGAGGAATACTTGCAGCGCGTCGCCGACGGAACGCTCGGCGAGATTCTGCGCAAGATCGACCTCAAAGCCGGCGACACCGTCTACATCCCGCACGGGGTCGTCCACGCAATCGGACCCGGCGTGACGGTCTTCGAAACTCAGCAGGCCTCCGATCTGACGTACCGGATGTTCGATTTCAACCGCGTCGGTCTCGACGGTAAGCCGCGCGAGCTCAACGTGCAAAAAGCCGCCGACGTGTTGAAGTACGCGGCGACGGCGACCGGAACGCTCATGCAACTTCCCTATCATTTCGAGGGACTCGACCGGACGGCGCTCATCGCCGACGAACACTTTGTCGTCGAGCGGATCGTCGCGACCGGCGAACCCACGTCGCTGCGGACCAACGGACGCCCGCTGATCTTGATGTCCCTCAACGAGCCGCTCGAAGTGGCAAGCGACGCCTCCACCGTTACCCTATCGCGTTATCAGACGACCCTGATTCCAGCGGCAGCAGAGTGGTGCACCGTCAGTGCCGCCGGCGGCGATACCTCATCGTTTATGTTCGTGACGCCGCCGCACGACCGACAAGACCTGGCGGTCCGGCTCGTCGCGGCGGGCATCCCGCAAGACTCGGTCGATCGCTTCATGGAGCAGTTCTGAACCCGTCCCCCGAGAGGCTCGCAACGCTCTACGGCACGCCGCTGCTCGTCATCGACCTCGACGCCGTCGACGCCGCCGTCACCGAACTCGCACGCTGCTCGACCGATTTCGGCGTCGAAGTCTCCTACGCCGCCAAAGCCTTCGCAACGGTCGAATTCCTCCGCTTCTTAGCCTCCTACCCGATCGGCATCGACGTCTGTTCCCTGGGCGAACTGGTAACCGCGGAGCGAGCCGGATTCAACGCCGAGCGGATCACGCTACACGGCGCGGGAAAGTCCGACGACGAACTGCTTGCCGCCTGCACCGGACGAATCGGCCTCATCGCCATCGACGGCATCGCAGAACTCCAGCGCCTTGCAGAGATTTCGCAAAACGTACATACGGCGACCGTCATGCTTCGCTTAAACGTCGGCGTCGACGCAAGCACACACGCATACGTGCGCACCGGCGGAAAAGACAGCAAGTTCGGAATCCACCCGCGCGACGAAGCCGCAGCGGCAGCGCTGCTGCTGGCCAATCCGCAGCTGCACTTCGCCGGCGTGCACGCCCACATCGGCTCGCAAATCTACGACGAGTCGGCCTATTTGGAAAACGCGACGGCCCTCGTCGCGGCAGCGCAGCGATTTGCAACCTCCGGCCTGCAAAGCCAACGAATCGTAATCGGCGGCGGTTTCGGCGTACCCTCCGATCCCAACGGCGACCACAAACGCCTCAATGTTGCCGCCACCGTCGCCGCCGCCGCAAACTGCGTTCGCGACGCAGCAAAGCAATGCGGACTCGCCCCCCTTCTCGTAGGGATCGAACCCGGACGCGCAATCGTCGCCGACGCCGGCACGACCCTCTATCACGTTCTAGCCGTCAAACGCCAGTCGCAGCGCACCTTCGTAGTCGTCGACGGCGGCATCGCCGAAAACCCACGCCCAGCCCTCTACGGCGCCCGTTACCACGTCACCACCGTCACGCCGCGCCACGAAGAAGACCAAGAAATCACGCTCTGCGGCCGCTCGTGCGAAAACGACGAGCTCGGAACGATGCGGCTCCCACGCGACGTCGCCCCCGGCGATCTCCTCGCAATGCACTCGACCGGCGCCTACACCTACAGCATGTCGGGAAACTACAACCGCTTCCCCAAACCCGCCGTCGTAGGAATCACAAACGGCACCCACCGCCTGCTGGCCCGCCGCGAAACCATCGAAGACGTCCTCCGCAACGACGCCGTGTAAGAGCCTGCCAGGTTAGGGTCACGTTGCGACGGGATGGTGAGGGGCCTCTGAAGTCCGAGCGGAGACAGGATGTCGGGAGCGAGGACTCAGGGAGTAGCGTTTTCACAGGATGTGAAAACGCGAGCGTCCCCGAGGCGTCCCGCCGCAACGTGACCCTAACCTGGCGGGCTGCTAGCGCCGACGCATCCAGCAAGCTCGCCGTGGCGTTCTAAAGAGTGTATGGAAACGAAAATTGCTACCTTTGCGGCCGGCTGCTTCTGGGGGGTCGAAGCCGCCTTTCGCCAAGTCCCTGGAGTAGTAGAGGCCGTTTCGGGCTACGCCGGCGGCCACACCGACAACCCGACGTACCGCCAGGTTTGCGGCCACGGGACGGGACATGCGGAGGCGGTCGAAGTAACCTACGACCCGCAGCGCGTGACGTACGGCCAACTGCTCGACCTGTTCTGGCAGATGCACGATCCGACGCAGCTCAATCGCCAAGGTCCCGACGTCGGCGATCAGTACCGGTCGGCCATCTTTACGTACGGACCGGAACAAGAGCGCGAGGCGATTGCATCGCGCGACCACGAGCAGCAGAAATACTCCCGCCCGATCGTGACGCAGATCGTTCCGGCACCGCGATTTTGGCCAGCCGAGGAGTACCATCAGCGGTACTTTGAAAAGAACGGCGGCGCAGCGTGTCACGTCATACCGGGAGCGGCACGATGAAACGCGCCGAGTTCATGACGACGGCGGCGACGCTCGCCCTTTTCGGTCTAGCGATTCGCGGCGGGGCCGCCGCAGAGCAGTATGAAGTGACGCACACCGAGGCGCAGTGGCGCGCGATGCTTGGCGACGATCGCTTCGAAATTCTGCGCCGCGGCGGCACGGAGCCCGCGTTTTCCAGCCCGCTGATCGGCGAGAAACGGCCAGGCACCTATGCGTGCGCCGGGTGCGAGTTGGTAATCTTTTCATCGAAGAAAAAGTACGATAGCGGTGATGGCTGGCCGTCGTTTTGGGACGTGCTGCCCAACACGACAAAAACGCAGAACGATTACGCCCTCGTGGAAATGCGCACCGAAGTGCACTGCCGGCGCTGCGGCAGCCATCTCGGTCATATCTTCGATGACGGGCCGCCGCCCACACATCTGCGCTACTGCATCGACGGGCTCGCGCTTCGTTTCGTTCCGGCATAAAACGCCTGCGCATTCTGATCACTAACGACGACGGCATCGATTCGCCCGGCATTGACGCACTCGTCGACGTGTTGGCCGGCGAGCACGATCTCGTCGTCGTTGCGCCGTCCGGCGATCGAAGCGGCGTCTCGCATGCAATTACCGCCGACGAAGCAATTACCATCGAGCGCCGTCACGCCGCCAAAGTTCTTGCCTACGCGTGTTCCGGAACTCCGGCCGATTGCGTCTTGATTGGGTCCACGGAGCTGGGGCCGCGCCCGGAGCTGGTAATCAGCGGCATCAATCACGGCCCGAATCTGGCAGACGACGTCAACTACTCAGGGACCGTCGCGGGCGCGGTCGAAGCCTCTCTCCTCGGAATTCCCGCGCTGGCGGCATCGCTTGCGTCCGACCATGAAGCGCCATTTGACCGGCGATACTGGGAGAGCGCGGCCGCGATCGTCGATCGCTGCGTTCGCGAGGAGTTCGAACGATTGGCCGACGCGACGTGCTACTGGAACTTAAACGTTCCCAACGTCCCGCTTCAATCGATTCACGGAATCGCCGTCACGCGGTTGGGACGCAAGCGCATTTGCGGACGAATGATCGGCGAAGAACGCGGAGGTGCGACGCGTTACTACCGCGCCTGGGAGTCACCCTTTGAAACCGACCGCGACACGCTCGGCACCGATATCGGCGCCGTGCACGCCGGTTATGCCAGCCTTACGCCGCTCTTGCTCGACCGAACGGCGCCTTCGGCCTTGCGCTGACCGTTCGCGCCTCCGGCGGAAGGCTTTACCCGTTGCGGCATACGGCGTCCGGCAAACTCGGCAACGAGAGCGAGTCGCCGCATCAGAAGCGCGAACTGCTCGCAATCCAACGATTGAGCGCCGTCCGAGAGCGCGTTGGCCGGATCGGGATGGACTTCGATCAGCAGTCCGTGAGCGCCGGCGGCGATGCTCGCGACGGCAATCGGTGGAACCAGCCGCGCGATCCCCATTGCATGCGACGGATCGACGATTACCGGAAGATGCGTCATCTCTTCGAGCAACGGCACGACGGCAATGTCGAGCAGATTGCGGGTCGCGGGGTCGAACGAGCGAACGCCGCGTTCGCACAAAACGACGTTCTCGTTGCCGCCGAGAAGGACGTATTCGGCGGCGAGCAGCCACTCTTGCACCGTCGCGGAAAGACCGCGCTTTAAAAGCACCGGAACGCGCGAGGCACCAACTTCCCGGAGTAACGGAAAGTTCTGCATGTTACGCGTGCCGATCTGCAACATGTCCGCATAAATTGCGACCTTCTCGACGTCGCGCGGATCGAGCACTTCGGTAACGACGCCCAGGCCGTGCCGGTCGCCGGAATCGCGCAGCATCTTGAGCCCCTCTTCACCGAGGCCTTGAAATGAGTACGGTGAGGTGCGTGGTTTGTACGCGCCGCCGCGAAGGACGTTGGCTCCGGCGGCAGCCACGCCCGCAGCGGCCAGCTCGAGCTGTTCGGCCGATTCGACACCGCAAGGCCCGGCGCAAATGGCGATCTCGTCGCCGCCAAAAGTAGCACCGTTGCTGAGGCGCACGATCGTACGCTCGGCCCGCGAATCGCGGCGGACCAGCCGGTACGACTGCGGTACGTTTACTCCTCGCTCCACCACTCTCGCTTCGACGCATGCTCCGTCGCTCATGCCGTGCCCGGCAGGCGCCTCCCGTATCGCTCCCGCAATCAGACCGCCGTGGAGCGCGTTGCCGTTACTGGAATGGGGATCGTATCGCCAATTGGCGCGGCGACCGAGGTCTTTTGGCAACACTTGCTCGACGGCGAGCGCGGAATCGCTCCAATGAAGGCTTCTGAGCCGCAGGTCTCCGGAAACGGGCTTTGGGCGGCAGTCCAGGATGATTTTTTGGATGGCAGCCCGATTCCCCAGGCCGCTTTGCGTAACACCGATCGTTTTACGCAGTTCGCCATGGTGGCCACCGCCCAGGCGCTGGGCCAAGCCCAGCTCGATCCGCCGGATGGGCGCACTGCGGTCATCGTGGGTAACACGATGGGCGGTTTTCCCCTCGTCGCGCAAGCGCAGACGGACCTCCTGGAGTCCGGCGGCCGGACCGTAACCCCGAAACTCATGGCGCTAGTCATTCCGAACATGCCGAGCGCCTTGATTGCAATGTATTGGAAGCTGCACGGACCGCAGTTGGCGATCAGCACGGCCTGCGCTTCATCGCTGGACGCGATCGGCTTGGCATCGGGCATGATCGAGCGAGGCGAGATCGACGCCGCCATCGTGGGAGGCAGCGAAACGCTCTTGAGTCCGCTGGTCTACGAAAGTCTCGTTCGCGCGGGCGCGCTCTCGCGCAATACCGATGCGACGCGTGCGTCGCGACCGTTCGACGTCGACCGGGACGGATTCGTGATGGGCGACGGTGCCGCGATCTTAGTTTTGGAGCGCATCGAACGCGCTTGGGAGCGCGGAGCGCGCGTGTTGGCGCGGATTCGCGGTTATGGTTCGCTCGCCGATGCCTACCATATTACGTCACCCGACCCGTCGGCACGCTACGAAGTTCGCGCGATGCAAGACGCGATCGAACGCGCCGGCGAAGCCGGTGCGCAATGCGCAGTCGTCTACGCGCACGCGACCGGTACGATCGTCGGCGATGCCGCCGAGGCCAAGGCAATCGACGCCGTCTATACCGATCGCCCGGCAATCGTTACCTCGATCAAAGGACACGTCGGGCACAGCATGGCCAGCGCCGGCGCGATGTGCGCGATCGCCGGTATCACGGGGATGCTCGAAGAGTGCATTCCGCCCACGATCGGAACGCAGCGACTCGATCCGGCAACGCGCTTTGACTTGGTGATGGAACGCCCGCGCTCGCATCGCTACGCCGCTTTTCAAGTGAACGCCTTTGGCTTCGGCGGACAAAACGCGTCACTCATTATCTCGCGATGAGCGGCGAGCAGGGCGCTCCGATTCTTACTCGGAAACTTTGCGTAGCCGCCTTGAGGTAGGACGCCGATGAATCTTCTCGTTAAAGGAACGAGCGGACCGTTGACCGGCGAGGTCGAGGTTCCGAACTCGAAATATCACGCGCATCGCGCGCTCATTCTGGCATCGTTGGCGCCGGGAACGAGCCGAATCCTCGGTCTTTCGGACGCTCGCCACGTGCAGTTTACGATGGACGTTTTGCGCGCGCTCGGCACGAAAATCGAGGTCGAGGGCCGCACGCTGCTCGTTGCCGGCGGCCCGTATCACGTCAAGCGCAAGGTCGTCTCGGTCGGCAGTTCGGGTTCGACGCTCTACTTCATGATCGGCTTAGCGTCGCTCGCCGATTCGCCGGTCACGCTCACCGCCCAAAAGTATTTCCAGCGGCGTCCCGTCGGACCGCTGCTCGAAGCGCTCGCCGAGATGGGCGTTCGCTTCGAATCCAACGACGGGTGTCCGCCGATTTGCATCTTTCCGGGTCAGCCGCGGGGCGGGAAGATCGTTATTCCCGGCACCTTGTCGCAGTGGATTTCAGGGCTTCTTCTGCTGGCTCCGTTTGCGAAAGAACCGACGATTATCGAAGTCGAAGGCGAACTGAACGAGCGCCCGTACATCTCGCTCACGGCCGAGATGATGCGCGCCTTCGATCTGCACGTGAAGATCGCGCCGAACTGGCGGCGCTTCGAAGTCGAACCAGGGCAGCGGCCGCGCCCCGCCACGGTAGAACTTCCGCCCGACATTGGCTCGGCCGCGTTTGGCCTGGCCGCGACGGCCCTTCACCCCTCCGATGTGCTCTTTCGCGGCCTGCAAGCGTTGCCGGGAGAGCTTCCGGACCATCCCGAGGGCCTCTTTATGGAGATCATTCGGGAGATGGGACTCCCGATGGCGTATGATGCGCAGGCGCATGCCGTCCGCGTACGGCACGCCGGCATCGAGCTGCGCGGAGTTCGAGTCGATTGCCGCGACATTCCCGACATGCTGCCCATCCTGTCGACGCTGGGCACGTTTGCAAAAGGTGAAACCGTATTGGAAAATATCGCCCACGTGCGTCTCAAAGAATCGGATCGCGTCGCCGCGATGCTGCAGCTCAATCGCATGGGCGGGCACTTGGAACTGCACGACGATCGACTGATCGCGCACGGCGTGTCGCAGCTTCACGGCGCACACCTCTCCTCGTTCAACGATCATCGCATCCTGATGTCGCTGGCGGTGGCCGCGTCCCGCGCGGAGGGACAGAGCACGCTGACCTATCCGAATGCTTACCGGATCTCATATCCTCGCTTTCTCGACGCAATGCGAAGCATCGGCGTCCCGATGTCGGTCTCCGACGGCCGGCAATCCGGCGCGCGAGCGGCAGCGATGCCAAAGCCCGATCGCGCGGCGCACATGACGATCGAGCGGCTTCTCGCCGGCCACGCGGCCGACACTCCGCTCGGCCTGGCCGTCGTGGAAACCCGCGAAGGAAGCGACGTTGCACTTACGTGGCAAGAGTTGCTCGAGCGCGTGGAACGCACGGCGACGCTTCTCTTGAGCCTGGGGGTGCGCCCCGGCGAACGCGTCGCCTACCAGTTGCCCAACACCTTGGAGTTCGTCGTTATCACCCTCGCGACGTTACGCATCGGTGCCGTCTGCTGCCCGTTGATGCCGATCTTTCGCGAACGGGAAGTCGCCTTCTGTCTGCGGCGTTCCCGGGCGCGCGTTCTCTTCGTCCCCGATGAAGCGCGCGGCCGCAATCACGCTGCTGAGATCGCGTCAATTCTCCAAGAGGCCTCCGTCTTTAGCGGCGATCTTCCGCTGAAGCTGGAGCACGTCGTCGTATGTGCGGGCGCCCGCAACACCTATGCCCTTCCGACGCCGGGATACGACGACACCGTACGCTGGCTGCGCTACCAAGACGCGCTGCGCACAATCGAGGTCGATGCAAAGGTGCTCGATGCGCAGCCCAGCGATCCCGAGGCGATCGTGCAGCTGCTCTTCACCTCCGGAACTTCGGGCGAGCCGAAAGGCGTGCTGCATCGGAACGACGTGCTGATGCGCGCCGCCGCAATGGAGATCGAGCATCTCGAACTTGGCGCCGAGGATCGCATCTTCGTTCCGTCTCCGCTCGCCCATCAAACCGGATTCCTCTACGGGATGTGGCTGGCGCTGCTGATGGGAGTTCCTCAAATCGTGCAGCCGGTCTGGAACGCATCGCGCGCGCTGCGCGCGCTCAACGATTGGGACGGCACCTTCGTGCAGGCCGCAACGCCCTTCTTAGCCGACCTGGTTGCGGCCGTCGAAGCCGGCGAACGCGCTCCCGCCGCGCTGCGCATCTTCGTGGCAACCGGGGCTGCGGTGCCGCGCGGTTTAGCCGAACGCGCGACGCGCATTCTCGGCACGGCGGTTTGTGGCGCTTGGGGCACCACCGAGTCGTGCTTGGGATCGCTCGCCGCACCGACCGACGAACCGGCGAAGGTGTGGGGAACCGACGGCCGCGCACTGCGCGGCATTCACCTGCGCATCACCGACTCCGAGGGCCGCACGCTGCCCGCCGGGGAAGAAGGGAACTTCGAAGTGCAGTCCCCGACGATGTTCGCGGGCTACGCCGATCATCCCAACTGGACGGCGGCCGCCTTTACGGCCGATGGCTGGTTTCGCAGCGGCGATTTGGCGGTCATGGACGAATCGGGATACGTTCGTATCACCGGACGGGTGCGCGACGTCATCAATCGCGGCGGTGAGAAAATTCCCGTGGCCGAGATGGAGCAACTGCTGAGCGATCACCCGGCCGTCGCCGAGGTCGCGATCGTTGCCATGCCGGATCCGCGCTTGGGCGAACGTGCCTGCGCCTTCGTCGTGCTGCGCGGCGGGGCGCAGCTCGATTTCGACCGGATGCAGCACTACCTTTACGCCTGCCAAGCCGCCAAACACTATTGGCCCGAGCGGCTGGAGATCGTTACCGAGCTTCCGCGCACGCCGTCTGGGAAGGTTCAGAAATATCTGCTGCGCGAGCGGGCGCGAGAGTTGCGGCCGCACGAGCGTGGTAAGGCGAGCATCTCTTGAAGCAGCTCGACCGTCTCGAGATTTTCGACGAAGCTGCTTTTACGGCGCTCGAAAGTGAGATCGCCGCGTACATTGCCGGGCCTGCCGAGGATTGGGCTCGGCGCATCGAGCGCGAGCGC
Organism: Candidatus Cybelea tumulisoli; assembly: GCA_003167155.1. Taxonomy (GTDB): domain Bacteria; phylum Vulcanimicrobiota; class Vulcanimicrobiia; order Vulcanimicrobiales; family Vulcanimicrobiaceae; genus Cybelea; species Cybelea tumulisoli. The sequence goes on along the minus strand of PMTY01000201.1, from coordinate 8,104 downwards.
CGAGTTCCGCACGAGCTTTGGAGCGAGCTTCGCGATCGCGGCTATCTCTCGCTTGCCGCTCCCGTCGAATACGGCGGCCGCGGCATTCCCTTCGCGCGGTACCTCCGCCTGATCGAGTTGTTCTCGATGTCGCATGCGTCGATTCGCATGATCGTGCACGTCGTCAACGGCACGTGGCGAGCCATGGACCGCTTCGCTACACCGCAACAGCGCCAAGACTTCGTCATTCCGTCGATAAAAGGCGAACTGAAGGTCGCATTTACGCTAACGGAGCCGACCGCCGGCACCGGTGCCGATCTTCGCTGCAGCGTCGTTCGCGAAGGCAACACCTATCATTTGAGCGGCGAGAAGCACCTGATAACCTTTGGAACGACCTGCGATTACTGGCTGCTCTTCGCGCGGCTCGCCGGAACGCGCGGCGCCGACGGAACGGTCGCACTACTCGTCGATCGCCACGCATCCGGAGCAACCGTGACGGAGATGGACGAATCGATGGGCGTGCGCGGAACCGACCACGGACGCCTGAGTTTCGACCGCACTCCGGTTCCGGTTGAAAATCGACTCGGCGACGAAGGGCAGGGCCTTGAGATAGCGCTCGGCGGATTCTTGACCCCGAGCCGAATCTCGGTTGCGATGACGTGCGTCGGCCTCGCGCGACGTGCGCAGGAGTTGGCGATCGAGTACGCCGGCAAGCGTGAGACGTTCGGCAAGCGGCTCGTGCAGCGTCAAGCCATTCGCTTTATGATTGCGGAGAATGCAACCGATATCGAGGCGGCGCGTCAGCTGGTCCTGCACGCCGCAACGCAATGGGAGGCCGGCAGTCCGCAGGCGGCGATGCTCTCGTCAATGTCAAAGCTGCAGGCCGTCGAGATGCTGACGCGCGTGACCGACAAGGCGCTGCAAATTCACGGCGGCTCGGGATATTGGCAACCAAACGCCATCGAACGCGTCTATCGCGACGCGCGGGCTCAACGCTTTGAAGAGGGAACCAACGAGATTCAAAAGACCGTCATCGCTCGCGCGTTGCTTGGCGGGGGATCCGGCACGTGAGGCCCCGCTTCGAAAATAAGATCGCGCTCATCACCGGCAGCTCTCGCGGCATCGGGCGCGCGCTTGCGCTGACGCTGGCGCGCGAAGGCGCCTCGATCGTCGTCAACTTCAATCGCAATGCCGATTTGGCCGATGAGACCGTTCGTGAGATCGAATCGCTGGGTACGCGCGCGATCGCCGTTCAGGCAAACGTGGAAGAGCCCGAGCACATCGACCGGCTCTTCGATCGCGTCGAGGCCGAGTTTGGGCGCCTCGATCACTTCGTCTCCAATGCCGCAGCCAGCTCGTTCAAGAAAGTCTTAGACTTAAAAGCACATAACCTCGATCGCTCCTACGCGCTCAACGTCCGAGCCTTCGTTCTTGGAGCGCAACGCGCGGTGAAACTGATGACCCAAGGCGGTCGCATCGCGGTGCTCTCGAGCTACGGCAGCATGCGCGCCTATCCCACCTACGCGAATCTGGGCTCGAATAAAGCGGCGATCGAAGCCTGGGTGCGTTACATGGCCGTCGAGTTCGCGCCGCGCGGCATCAACGTCAACGCCGTCAACGGCGGCTTGATCGACACCGAATCGTGCGCCTATTTCTATGAAAACGTCCCGGGAATGGCGCCCATCGAAAGCGTCCTCTCCAAGCTTCCAAAAGCGCGCATGGGAACCGTCCAAGAAGTCGCCGATACGATTGCCTTCCTGCTCTCGCCGGAATCGGAGTACATCACCGGCCAAACGATTTGCGTCGACGGCGGTTTGAGCGTGATCGCGCCGCCGTTCTACTCCGACACCACGCCGCCGCTCTCGCTGTAGCTCCGTTGTTCGAACGCGCCCTTCAAGCCGGAGTCATCGGCACGCTGCGCCTTGCCAATCGCATCATCATGGGTTCGATGCATCTAGGGATCGAATCCGACGGCGCTGCGCTGGCAGCGTTTTATGCCGAGCGCGCGCGCGGCGGCGCGGGATTGATCGTCACCGGGGGTTCGTGCGTCAATCGGGCAGGCGCCGGCGGCCGCAACTACAGCTTTATCAACGAACCGGAGTCGAGCGCCCCGCTGCGGGCAGCCGTGGAGGCTGTGCACGCCGCCGGCGGCCGGATTGCATTGCAACTTTTCCACGCAGGGCGGTACGCGTATTTCGCATCGTTTGGGATTCAGCCGGTTGCGCCATCAGCAATCGCGTCGCGCTTCTCACCCGATCCTCCGCGCGCGCTGCGCGACGACGAGATTCTCGAAACGATCGGCGATTTCGCGCGCGGAGCAGTCCGCGCGCGCGATCTGGGATTCGACGCGGTGGAGGTGATGGCGTCGGAAGGTTATCTCCTCAACCAGTTTCTTTCACCGCTGACGAACCGGCGTGACGACGCCTGGGGCGGCGATCTCGAGCGGCGCATGCGTCTTCCTCGCGCGGTCTTGCGCGAGATCCGCACGCTTGCCGGCAGCGAGTTTCCCGTGATCTTCCGCATCTCGGGCGCCGATCTCATGAAGGACTCGACGACGGCCGATGAGGCGCTCGCGTTCGCGCGGGCTCTGGCCGCCGACGGCGTCGACGCGCTCAACGTCGGCATCGGGTGGCATGAGTCGTCGATTCCGACCGTGCAGCAAGTCGTTCCCAGCGGGGTCTGGGTTCGGTTTGCCGGCGCGGTCAAAACGGCTGTCGGCGAGTTGCCGGTTATCGCAAGCAATCGCATTAACTCGCTCGCCGGCGCCGAGTCCGTCCTCGCAGCCGGAAGCGTCGATTTTATTTCGATGGCGCGTCCCTTTCTCTCCGACGCGAACATCGTTGCCAAGGCGGCGCGCAACGAGGCGGCATTGGTCGACACCTGCATTGCGTGCAATCAGGCCTGCATCGACCGGTCGTTAGTGGACGCGCCGGTCTCGTGCATGGTCAATCCCCGCGCGGCGCGCGAGCTGGAGTTTCCCGAGGAGCCGCGGCGTAACGCGTTGCGTCGCCGCTTTGCCGTGGTTGGCGGCGGGCCCGCGGGAATGGAGAGCGCGCGCGCGTTAGCCGCGCTCGGACACGCGGTTGAGCTCTTCGAAGCCGAGGACGAGATCGGCGGCCAGTTTCGCATGGCGCGCCGCATTCCCGGAAAAGGCGACTTTCACGAAACGATCCGCTATTTCACCAACGAGCTGGCTCGACTCGGCGTCGTCGTGCGGCTGCGCCGGCGGATCAGTGATGTTGCCAGCTTGCGCGGATTCGACGGCATCGTGCTCGCCAGCGGCGTGTTGCCGCGGCGCCCGCCGTTGACCGGAAGCGATCTTCCGCACGTGCTCACCTACGCCGAGTTGCTGCTCGGCGATCCGGAGGTCGGCGAGCGCGTCGCCATCGTGGGTGCCGGCGGAATCGGCGTCGACGTCGCGCACTACTTGAGCTTTGGCGAAGCGAACGTCGACGAAACGACGCGCTTTCTCTACGAGCAGGGACTGGCTGCGCCGGGCAACGGCGCGTTACTCGTGACCGGAAGAAAACAGGTCGCGCTCATGCGACGCGGTGCGACGATCGGCAAGGGCATCGGCAAAACGACCCGCTGGACCGTGCTGGCTGCATTACGCGCGGCCGGCGTTACGACCCTACAGAACGTCAGCTACGAAGCAATCGTGCCCGGCGGAATTCGCATTCGCGACGCCGAGGGCACGGTACGCTTGATCGAAGCGGATACGGTCGTGATTGCTGCGGGACAAGAACCCAACGATTCCTTATTGGCGCCGATTGCAAAGCTTGGCGTTCCATACCACGTCGTAGGCGGCGCCAAAGATGCCGCCGAACTCAACGCCGTTCGCGCCTTCGACGAAGGCTTGAGGGCAGCCCACTCCTTGTCATCCTGAGCCCCGTCGAAGGATCACGCGTACCGCTTGCGTTCGTCGCGGCGGTAGCCGATCGCGGCGATGACGCCGAAAATCAGCGTGTACGACGCCAGACCCATGACCGCACGCAGCGCGTTGCCCTGACCCACGACGCTCCACAAGAGATCGCCGAACTGCCGCGTGGGGAGATACGGCGAGATCGTCGCGACGAAGGACGGAAGATATTGCGGGGGCATCCATAAGCCGCCCGCATAGGCCAGTAAGAGATTGACGGCCGTCGCGGTCGGCACGGAGGCGCGCGCCGAGACCCAATAGCCGATGGTTATTCCGATCAGCACGAATGGGATGCCGCCGGCGATCGCATAGAGCAGCACGATAAGCCATTGCGCGAGCGTGAGATCGATCGGCGTAAAGGCACGCGCTACCAGGGCGACGATCGCCGCCGTCATGACGCCAAAGAGCAGCGCCGTGAAAATGCGCGCGCCGAAGCGCTCGAAGACCGAGGCCGGCAGCGTGCGCACGTACCGCTCCCACGGGCGGCCGCGTTCCTGCGCGATGCCGACGCCGAACTGGTAGAGCGTGACCCCGATGACCGCCCAAGCGATAAAGGCAAGGGCCAAGATATCGGCATCCCGCGGGTGCATTCTCGCGGCCGGCAGATCGAAGATCGAATAAAACATTGCCGGAAAGACTACCGTTGGAACGACGTAGCCGGGCCAACGGATCAGGTCGAGAAACTGGACCTTCGTGTGGGCGCGCACCAGCAAAAGCGCGTTCATGCCGGGCCTTTCGTGAGCAAGAGAAACGCTTCTTCGAGCGACGGCTTCGAGATCTCCAAGTTCGAAAATTCCGTGCCCGAGTTGACCAGCGCGCGAACGTACGCATCGGTGTCGCCGGGCATTGCGACGACGGGACCATCCTGCCCGACGTAGGTCACGCGGCGCGCTCCCACACGCCGGCGCAGCGTCTGCGCGTCGCCGTCGAAAAGCAGCCGCCCGCGATCGACGACGAGGATGCGCGTCGCGTGGGCCTGCGCTTCCTCGAGATAGTGCGTGGTAAAGAGAATGGAACGGTTGCCTGACGCTTCGCGCACGACCTCCCACAAGCGCCGCCTCGACAGCACGTCCAAGCCGGTCGTCGGTTCGTCGAGAACGAAAAACTCCGGATTCGCGATGAAGGCCAGGGCAAGCGCCAGCCGTCGCGACTCGCCGCCGGAGAGCGTTCCGGCGCGGCGCTTTTTCATCGCTTCCAATCCAAAGGCGCTCAGCGTCTGCGCAACCGGCGCGGGCGTAGGATAATGTTGCGCCACGAACTCGACGATCTCAGCGACGGTAAGCATGTCGGGGAAACCGCTCTCCTGCGGCGTCACGCCGAGCCGGCGGCGCACCACGACGCTGCGCGGCGACGCGCCGAAGAGCCGCACGCTCCCGGAATCGCAACTGCGCAAACCCAGCGCAATCTCGAGCGCCGTGGTCTTCCCCGCGCCGTTTGGACCGAGCAGCGCAACGATCTCGTTGCGCTCGACGCCGAACGAAAGCCCGTCGAGTGCACGAACCTCGCCGTACGATTTAACGACGTCTTCAAACGCGAGGATCATTGCGCCGCCTTCAAGAGCGATTGCAGCTCCGTCACATGACTTGCGAAGGCTTCGCGCCCACGTTGTGTCAGGCGGTACCGGCTAAGCGGACGGCGATTGGCGAAACTCTTCTCCTCGTCGACGTAGCCGGCGTCGACGAGCTTGCTGAGGTGCGCGCCAAGGTTGCCATTACTGACGTCGAGCGAGCGCGCCAGCTCCGAGAACGCGATCCAATCGAAGTTCAGAAGCTCGGCAACGACGCCGAGACGCACTTTCGAGAGCAACAGCTCGTCCATTGAGTTCGGCTACTCGCGCGCGAGCAGCTCGCTCGCGCCAAAACCGGCATACCCGAAGAGGATGCCCGCGCCCAAGACATATCCCGCAATCCCGGGCGACGCGAAGTTCGCAACGACCAGCGACACGATCACGAGCACGCCGGCGATCTGCGCGCGGCGGTTGCCATGCATGCCGATATACAGCAGCACGATCGCCTCGGCGACGCTCCAGATCGCCGCGGACGCCAAACCCGTGAAGATATTGAAGCCGGCGATGTCGACGACGAAGGCCAAGCCGAGCGTCAACCAGAGCACGTTAAAAAATTCGCGCTGCAACAACGAGCTGCGCTGCAGCACGCCGCGCGTTTGCCTGGCGCGAACGATCGAAAACGCCGCGCAGGCAACGATAACGATGGGGAGCGACCACGTCGCTGCCGACGGAAGCAATCCGCCGTGCACGAGCTGGGCGAGCACCGTAATATAGGCCGACCCGATGCCCCAAACGACGAAGTACTCGCCGCCGTTGCAAAGGCGCTGGTGCGACTCGGCCAGGATGCGATTCACCATTTCGAGATGATCTTGGGCAGCGGCGGCGTCGAGCGGTTTCACGCTCATAGCTCCCGCATCCCGAGGAGCAGACCAAGCGCGGCGAGCAAGCCGAGCGCCCAAATGGCCGCGTCGGCGACGGGATTACCGTGGGCTACGCCCCAGACCGCCGCCATCCCCAAGCCGAAGGCTCCCCAGACTAAGAACAGCTTGCCGGTGCAGTGCGCGTCCTTCCGAACTACCGAGTACATAATAGCCTCCAGAGTAGTCTGTTTTTTAGATTATTCTATATTTATCACGTACGGAAGTCCGCCGTCAAGGCTTCGAAGCGTGCGGCTTCGTTGACGGCGGGGCTCGCGGCTGGTATCGTACCGAGGTTATGTACGCGATCATTGAGGCCGACGGGAAGCAATACCGAGTCGCTGAGGGCGACATCATTCGCTGCGACCTGGTTTCCAGCGAGGTCGGTTCCGACGTCACCTTCGATCGTGTCGTGCTGGCCGCTAACGACGACAACATTGCCATCGGCAATCCGACCCTGAGCGGCGCCTCGGTTACCGGCAAAGTGCTGCGCCAAGCCAAGGACAAGAAGATCTTGGTCTTCCGCTACAAGCCGAAGAAGCGTGTGCGTAAGCTCAACGGCCACCGCCAACCCTTCGCCGAAGTCAAAATTACCAAAATCACGCTGCCCTAGCGGCGCGTAGCCACACTCCCGTGCTCGAGGTCACTTTTTATCGCGACGAACGCAATCGCTTCGCCGGGATCTCCGCCCACGGTCACGTCGATTTTGCCGAACACGGTCAAGACATCGTTTGCGCCGCGGTTTCGGGCATTCTTCAGGCGGCGCGGCTTGGGCTCGAGCACTATGCCGGCGGGGACCTCACCGCATTCCAGGAGGCAGGGGAGTTCGACGTGATCCTTGACGACGGCCGTCGCGACGCCGAAAGCATTCAAGCGATCGTCATGACCGCGGAGCTGGCGGTCACGCAGGTCGCCCGTCGTTTCCCGGAGCACGTCAGCGTGGCACGCGAGAGAGTCTGAAAAACAGGGGAACAAACTCGACGGGTCATGGGTAACTAGCTCGATAGGTCAAAGGAGGCCGCAGGATGTCTGAAAGTTTTCGCACCACCCCGTCCGACCAGCCGTGGTCGACATCGAGCCCCGGAAACGGCTATCAAAGCGCTTTCGGCGAGAAGCACTCGAGCGACGAGGCCGCCGGCGAAGCCGGTAAGGTCGTGCTCGCCGGCATTCTGGGCGGCCTGCTGTCAGCGGCCGGCTATCTGATCTACCGGCGCCTGCCCGACGAACAGCGGGAGCGGCTTCACGCCCAGGCGCGCTCGATGGTGCAAGAGCGGATCACCGAGTTACGCCGCAACTTCAACATTTAGTCTCTCCCTGGGCCTTCCGTTTCCGGGATTTCTACTTTTTCAGGCTCGGATCGAGGCTCGGATTTCAAGTTCAAGGATAGCGGCTCGGGCGCCGGCGGGGGCGGAGGGGGCGGCACTTCGCTCGTGTCGGCGGCCCGTTCCATTTCAGCAATGAACGAGTGCGACGTGTTTTGCAGGTCGCGCATGAAGCGCCCGGCTTGGCGCATGACCTTTGGGAGCCGCTCCGGCCCAAAGAGCAGGAGCGCCACTACGGAGACCACCATGAGGTCGGGCACGGAAAGCATCGGCGAGCAATAGCTTCCGCAGCGGGGCCGGACTTCCGCCGCGGATCGGAAGGGCTGGCCTGCCGGGCCGTGCAAGCATCAATGCCCCTGGTGAAGATCGTCTATACGCGCGGCAATCGCACCGAAACGCTGGCCTCACTGGCGACCTTGCGAAAGATCCTAAACCGGTTCGTTGCGCACCGGGTCTTTTA
>PMTY01000130.1 GCA_003167155.1 Candidatus Cybelea tumulisoli | reverse complement strand
GGCGGTGGTGGCGGCGGCGGCGGTTCTTCGTTCATTGAGAAAAGCGCAACGCACGTCAAAGACCTCGGTGGTGCCGCGCCGGCGGGCAACGGCAAGATCGTCATTTCCTGGTAGCTGCTCCGCTAAAGAAATGACCCGCGAAGTTTTTTAGAACGCCCCGATGCCGTTGGGCGTGCCGAGTCCGGTTGGACCATCCCACCCGTGACCGGCGTTGCAGAGGGGCGCACCGCACCCGCCGTTACTGCCGGACGTGACGTCATTCAAGCCCGAGGTATGCGAGTAGAGGTTTCCCGCGGGGTTTGCGCTCGCGTAACCTCCGAGCGCGAAGACTGAAGCGACGATCGGCGCGGCGATGGACGTCCCCCCAAAGACGAGCCATCCGCCTCGTTGGAACGTGTCGTAAATCGCCACCCCCGTGTCGGGATCGGCATCGGCCGCCACATCGGCCTGCGCGCGCATCGAGCAGTCCGTCTTCAGCGCGCTTTGGAAGCTGGGCTTTCCGTAAATCTTGCTGCACCCGCTCCCTGCCTGCGACCACGCCGTCTCCGCACGCGGAGTGATTGACGTCAGGCTCGTTCCGCCAACGCCGACGACGCTGGGAAGTATAGCGGGCCACTGCGCGGTAGAGTCGTAGCCGTGGTCGCCGGTCGCGGCCACGATCGTTCCGCAGCCGGCCTGATAGTCGCCATCGTAGGTCTCCGTTCCCTCGTCGATGCTCCAACTGTCGCTGATATAATCTGCCTTGGTGGTCGCGTACTGTTCGGCGCTGCTGAGATCGGGAATGCTTGTCGACGCCGCTTCCACCAAAAGAATCTTACAGTTTGGGCAGATGGCAGAGACCATCTCGACATCGACCGATTCTTCCGCGGCCCATGGCGCGTCGGTCTGCGACGTATACTTCTGTTTGGTAAAGCAACCATTGGCGACGGTGCAGGCCGGTAGCCCGAACTTCGAGCGGTAAACGTTGAGATCCGATTCCACGTTCGGATCGTCATATGCATCGACGATTGCGACGGTTTCGCCGCGGCCATTGTTCTGGCTGTCCGACGTTAGTCCGTACCCCATCTGCAGGTCGCTGGGAGCGTAGCCGCCCGGCGTGTTCGGCGCAACGAGTCCTTGAATGTCGGTACGCAGCCAGGCTTGGCAGCGCGCAAAACCGGCGTGCACATCGCCGCAGACGCGAGCTGACGGTCCCTTGCGCGGCCAGAGGCCTAAACGAGCGGCCGTTGCAATCTGCGGTGCGGATGTCGCGTTTTGGAGTATGCTCGGGCCGCTCTGCTGAGCGTGCGGCCGGCAGAACGCGCTCGACGTTCCCGACGGCAGCGAGTTCGACTCGGTGCAGGCCGTTAATACGGCAACCGCGGCTATCGCGGTAACGGTCGTGAAGCGCACTGACTGACCTGCCTTTCGCAATCCAGGTAAGCAAACAGCATGGCATACCTTCCCGTGCAAAAGCTGAGAAACCGACTAGCGAAATGCCTACCGGCCGCCGAGCCGTTAAAGTCGAAGTGGCTCGACGCGAACGCAGGTGCGGACCGCGCGCCCCTCGAGCGAAGGCGCACCGAGCTGACGAGCCTGCCGCAGGCTGCGGCGATCGCCGATAACGCGGGCGGCGGCATCGTAGGTGACCGCGAGATCGTTGAAGCTTCCGTAGCGCTCGACGAGGTCAACCGCCTCTCGCATAAGATCGGCACGCTCGGGGTCCGCCTTCGAGTCCACGAGTGCCAGCGCGCGGTCGCGAAGAATCAGGCCTTCGATCCTCCGGTTTCCCAGTTTTTTGGCCAGCGCGAATCCCTCGCTCAACGCTTGATGAGCCTGCTTTGGCCGCCCCATCCTCATGAAGAATGTTGCCTGTGCCTGCTTGAGCAGCGCTCGGCCCAGTGCGCGCGGAGCCGCGAACCGCTCGACTTCAAAGACTAACGGGTCGATTGCACGCCAGTAGCGCGTCTTCAACATCGCGCCTACGATCTCGACCATCACGAATCCCAAGAAGCCGTTGAAATCGACGCTTTTTGCCATTTGCAACGCCTGGCGCGCCGTCGTGTACGCCGCTTCGTCGCGCCCGCGGGCGGCATCGTGCGCGATCAACCCGGCCATCGCCAGCAACGCGCCCACGACCGTTCCGCTGGCGACGCTCAACTCGAGCGCGTCGCGAAACGATTGTTCCGCAAGCCTGAGTTCGTCGTCGGAAGCCTCCGCGCAATACGCCTCGAGCAAGAGCACACCGATCTGCCGCTTGGGAATCGCGCGCAGATAGGTGCCATCCATCGCTTGAAGGCGGCGCAGCATCCCTTTGGCGTCGCCGAATCTTCCCGCATTGCGGTAACCTTCGCCGGTAAGGAAGACCGCGTCGTAGGTCACGTCATCCGAGCGCCGCTCGGCGATTCGGCGCTTCGCGAGCGTTTCGAGCGCGAAGACACCTCCCGAGTCGCGGCTCAACTGCGATTGGAGCCGTGCGCGGTAGAGCGTCTGCGTTTCGCGTAACCAGTCGCTCGCGTCGGCCTCCAAATCTTTGAGCGCCCCGCCGGACTGCGCGAGCAGTGCTCGCGCGCGGTCGTGGTTGCCAAAAAAGACGAGTTCCTCGGCTAGCGCCAAACCGACGGTGGCCTTGGGCGACGCGTCGGCGACGGCGCCGTATGCGCTCTCTAGCACGTCCACCGCAGCGCGCGAAAAGCCCGCATCGCGCAACGTCTCGGCGCGTTTGAAGAGCAGGCGCAAGGGATCGTCGCTCATTACGACGCGCGAGGCATGGGTCGTCGCCGCGCCGTTCAACGCTCGCGCGATTCCGACGCTGACGGCATGCCGCTCGCGATAATAGTGACTGCGCGAGACGCGCAAACGTGCGGCGGTCTTCACGGGCTCTTCCCCCGCGCAGAGCGCGGCGACGATTTCTCGCCGGCGC
>PMTY01000052.1 GCA_003167155.1 Candidatus Cybelea tumulisoli | reverse complement strand
GGCGTCTGCTCGGGATAGAACCATTGCGGTCCAAACCAGAAGTCGTCCCATCCTTTGGGCTGCACGGTCGCCACGTCACGCGTGACGTAAGCATGCGCCGTCCCGCCCTGCAGTGGCGCACCGAAGAGATAGTTGGCGGAAACCTTCGCGCCGACGCTCGAGCCGGCGACGCCCGACGTCGAGCCCAGGGCCAGCGTCAGGTTGAAGTTCGGCGGCTTGAACTCGGCGACGCGCAGCGAACCGTCGATCTCGTTCCCATTGGTTCCCTTCGCGGCAATCGAGTAATCGCCCAATGCCTGCTGCTTCGAAAAGTCGATCGGCATCGAAAGGATGCCGATCGAATCCGTGCGCCGGCGCCCGAGCGACGTTTTAACGTTGCTGGGATCGCTCAGAGTCACGGTGTAGAACGCATTGGCATCGGGCACGACGCGATCGCCTTTGACGTAATATGCGACGCCGGTGAGCTCGCCGCGTTCCCCCGGTTGGTACATTTGACGATCGCTAAAGATCGTGCCACGCGAGAGCGGCGCACCGCTCGTCCATCCGCCGTAAATGTCGAAACGCGGAAAGCCGCTGTAACTCCACGTCGTGACCGTCGCGACGTCGGCCCCCTGGGTAACGACGACGCCGAGATTCGGCGCCGTATTGGAGCTGGCCAGAATCGAGCAGCGCTCGACGTCCACGCCGTGAAAGTTCAGCTCGCCGTTGGCATCGGTCGCGCCGGTCGCGCAGGGCTGCGGCGCCAGCTTGTTCTGGTCGTCAATGCGGTAAGCGGTTACGGTTGCCCCACGTACCGGTGCGCCGTCGCTCAGACGCTGAACGAGCACGAGGCCGTGCGACGGAAACCATTGCGAGAAAACCCCGAGATTCGTGAGCTGCACGCTGCCTACGAGACTCGAATCGGAGCCGGGCGCGTCCAGCGCCGTGCGGAAGCCGTACGCGAGCGCTCCGTACGAACCGCCAAGGTGCGACTGCAACGGAAGGCGCACGACACTCTGAACGTTGCGACGCGCGTCGCGCAACGTATTGCTCGGCCAGTTCTGCCAGCGTCCAAGCATCGTGAGCGGATCGCCCGAGCCAAGCATCTGCAGCGGCGTCAGCCGCGCGTAGCCCGCGCGATAGGCGTTTCCGGGCAGGTTGGTCGCATAGAAGTTTAGCTCGACCGGCGCACCGGCGGGGATCACGCTCGGCTGCCCTCCGCTGGGCGCCCAGGCCCCCGGCGCGAAGTCCGAAGTATGAACGGTCACGCGCCGTTCGTGCCCGAGCGTTTGGCCGAAGACGTCCTTCACGCTGGCGGCGACCGTCGCAACGTACGTTTTGTCAGGATCGAGCGCGTAGGGGTCGATCGCGATCGTGTTCGATTGATCCGAAACGCTCGTCAGCGTCTTCACGTGCGCGGGCGCCGGTGAGATCGTCACCGCGGCTGCGACCGAGTTTGGATCGAGGGGATTGCTGAACGCGATCGCCGGATCGCCGTCGGCAAAACGCCCTCCACCGTTCGGGCTGGGAACCGGTGTAGGAACGATTGCCAGGGGATCGTACGTGCGCACGCCACCGACGAAGCGTTGCGTCGTCGCCAGATTTCCGTAGAGCGGCTCTACGCCGGGAGCAATCGCAAGATGGTAAGTCGTGCTTCGCCGCAGCTCCGTCGTCGGGCGCAGATCGTAGACCCAGTCGCCGAGCGATGGATCGTAGAGCTCTTGCGCGTTGTCGCCGGGACTGGGCGATGGCGTCGCTTCCAGGACGGCCGTCACGCCGGTGGTGCTGCCGTCGGTGCCCTCGAGCTCTGCGTGGGCGGCCAACGACGCCACGTCAACTGCGGCGTTGCCGGCGACTTGAAGTTTCGGCCGAAGGTCGACTGGAGCCGGCGTCGCCTCGTCGTCGCCGGCCCCAAGCTGCGGCAAGCTGCTAAAACTGAGCGCTTGCGTCTCGAAGGTCCAGGCTAGATCCCGCTGCAGCGCGTCGCCCGCAAGGTCGCGTAATCCCGCGGCAAGGGTGACTCGCACCCGCGTGCCGATCGGCAGGGCACGCTCGGCGACGAAGCCGATCATTCGCGGCGTCAGCACGATGAAGTGACCGGCGAGCTCCGGCTCGACGCTGACGCGATCCAGGACGTCGCGCGGACCTTGCCCGGAGAGCGCCGCGACCGGCGTGACCGGCTTGGCAAAGATCACGCGAATCTGAGAGAGCGTTTGAGCCGTCTGCGTCGGCGAAATTGACGCGATCCATGGCGGGAGCGAGGGCTTGGGCAGCGCCGCCACCGCTGAAAGCCTCGGCACGCTCGGCGCCCCGCCGGTGCACGACGCCACCGCCGCGATGGCAACGGCAACGAGCAGCGAATAGAGCGCACGCACGTATGCCATCTTCCAGCTGTCTATGATGAAACACTTCGTGCTCGCGTTGGGGATCTGCGCCCTGGCCGCCGCGATCGCGCTGCAACGCTCCGGAATCGACGTCGCCAAACTGCCGGCGCCCCAGGGATCGATCACCTACACCGATCGTAACGGCATCGTTCTCGGCACGATCCTGGGCGCCGCATCGGAACATTCGGTCAGCGTTCCTCTGAACTTGGTCTCGCCGGTCTTCCTGGAGGCGATCCTGGCCGCGGAGGACGCGCGATTCTGGCGTCACGGAGCCGTTGACGTTCGAGCGCTCCTGCGTGCCGCGCGTGACTACGCGATCTTCGGCGAAGCTCGCAGCGGCGGTTCGACGATCGAGATGCAGCTCGCGCGTATGCTCTCTCCTTCAGGGGGGGGACAGATTCGCGGCAAGCTCGCGCAGATCGCGGTCGCGGAGCGGATCGAGATCGCTTCGAGCAAAACGTCCGAACTCGCAGCGTACGTCAACCGCGTGCCGATGGGCGGAAACTTGTACGGGGTCGAAGCGGCGGCACGCGCCTATTTCGGCGAGCCGGCGGCAGATCTGGATTTGGCGCAAGCCTCGCTGCTTGCCGCAATTCCCAACGATCCGGCCCGGCTCGCGCCGGATAGCGGCTGGCAAGCATTGCGCGCTCGCCAGCGTTACGTCTTACGGCGCATGGTCGACCTCGGCGAAATCACGCCAGCGACGGCGAACCGCGCCGTTGCCGAAACGCTGCGAGTGCGTTTGCACGATTCGGGGATCGACGACGCGCCGCACGCGCTCTTCTCCCTCTACGCCGCCGGCGGCATCAGCAGCGGACGCGTTCGCACGACGCTCGACCGCCCGCTTCAACGCTTCGTCCAAGCGCAGGCGCAGGACGTGATCGGCGCGCTCGATCGCTACCACGTCACCGGCGCCGCCGCGCTCGTCGTCGACAATCGAACCGGAGAGGTTCTGGCATACGTAGGCTCGCCCGATTATTTCTCCGACGAGGCGTTAGGGCGCAACGACGGAGTGCAGGCCTTGCGGCAGCCCGGCTCGTCGCTCAAGCCTTTCACTTACGAGCTCGCGCTCGAGCGCGGAACGATTCGCTCAACGACGATTCTGCCCGACGTACCGGCTGCATACGCGATTGCGGGCGGCAAACTCTATGCGCCCGGCGATTATAGCGGCCGCTTCAGCGGGCCGGTGCGCGTCCGGTATGCGCTGGCAAACTCGCTCAACGTCCCGGCAGTCCGCGTTCTCTCGGGCCTCGGCGTCGAACCGTTCCTTACGCGTTTGCACGCGCTCGGCTTTGGCCACCTCGACCGCCCGCCGTCGTATTACGGCCTCGGTCTCACGCTGGGCAGCGGCGAGGTAAGCCTTTGGGAGCTCGTGCAGGCGTACGTCGCGATGGCGCGCCGCGGCAGCTTTTTGCCGCTTCACCTGACGGGAGAGGCCGCAACGCCCCGCGCCATCGGAGATCCGGCGGATTGGGCGCTGATCACCGACATGCTAGCGGATCCCCACGCGCGGGCGCACTCGTTTGGCCTGCACTCGGTGCTCGAAATGCCGTTTCCAGCCGCGGTCAAGACCGGCACGTCGTCGGATTTTCACGACACCTGGACGGTCGGATTCACGCGCGACTACACGGTCGGCGTCTGGGTCGGCAACTTCGACGGCAGCCCGATGCGCGGCGTCTCGGGCGTGACCGGCGCGGGGCCGCTCTGGAATCGCATCATGCTCCACTTGTACGAACGCAATGCCGAACCGCCGGCATTCCCCGCGCCGAACGGCTTCGTGCGAAAATCGATCTGTGCGACGACCGGACGCATCGTCGCGCGGACGAACGACGATTGCGTGGCCGTCGTGGAGGAGTGGGTAGCACCGCGCGACCTTCCGTCGTTACGCGGGCGCACGCAAGCCGCATCGCTGCGTATCGTCTTTCCCGCCAACGGCGACACATTCGTGCTCAACGCCACAACAAACGCTTTGCAGAGACGTGAGCAACAGGTGTTGCTGCGTGCAATCGACGCGCGCGCTTCCGTCCGCTGGCGCATCGACGGTAGCTCGCTCCCGCTCGATGCAAGCGGGAATGCATTCTGGCCGTTACGCTTAGGAACGTGGCAAATCGAGGCCGCCGACGGCCGGCAGCGCGATCGCGTCACAATTCGCGTCGTGCCTCCCCCGCTCGCCCGCCCCGGCTTTACTTTCGCAAGGGGCGCGACCAGTAAAGGTTAGACTTAGTCTAGCGCGACGTATCTTATTCGTTGTCGACGGGTTCGTTCGAGGGTGGCTCGCGCAGGAAGTGCGATTCCGGATACTTCGAGGGAATCGTACTAAAGGCGCGCGGCTTCTGGTTGAAGTCGAAGGCGGCGTCCAGGCTCGTTGCGCGCTGGTCGGTATAACCTTTTGACGTCGGTCCGATGCTTCCGGTCCCGTAGACCTCTTCGATAAACTTCAGAATGCTGCCGAACTCATATTGCGTATGATCGACGTAGCCATCCTTGGCGTAGGGCGAGATGATAAGGCAAGGAACGCGGAAACCGAGCCCGCGATAATCGAGGTGCGGCGGCTTCGAATTATCGTACCATCCGCCCCAATCGTCCCACACGATGACGATCGCCGTGGAGTTCCAGTACGAACTCTGTCCAATCGCATTAACCACCGATGTTACCCACGACGGACCGAGATCACTATGGTAGGCGGGGTGATCGGAGTCGGCTTTGGACGGGCTAACCCAGGTCACCGATGCCAAGTTTCCGTCGGCTGCGTCCTTCAATACCTGAGTTTGCGGAGCGATGATGTCGCTGCTCCAGTCGGGGCCATACCTCACGTACTTCATCGCTTCATAGGGTTCCCAGAGACCCGCGTCCAGGACTTTGGTCGCGTAGTACTTCCACGAGATGCCGGCGCCGTCGAGGACGTTGGCCATCGTGTTCCATTGGTCGAAGCAGGGGAACGGGCCCTGGAACCGGTGCTCGACGTCATTGGACGTTATGTACGAACTCAGGGTACCCGGGGGCGAATCGCAATCGTCGGGGACTTTGTTCGGGAAATCGACCTCGGATTCGAGCGGCGATTGGTCGATCGTGTCGTTACCGGCGACCAGCGTCAGATGCGCGGTAAAACTCCCGCCCCACTCCGTGGGAAACATTTCGTCGGCGAGTACGTACTGTTGCGCCATGTCCCAGTACGGAGCGATCAAGGATTCTTCGACGTACGAGTATGCCGGATAGGTGTTCCCCTTGCCCCACCTGGAAAAACCGTCCATCAGTCCTTTGTGGTAATCGACCTTCGACGAGTACCAGTCGTGCTGCAAGTCAATGTTTTTCCCATTAACTCCGTCGAAGGTAACCTGTTGGAGCGGAACCGAGATATCTCCGGAAGGACAGCCCGAGCTGGAGCTTTGGCGTGCGACTTGCCGGATCGTTCTGGGGCTTGCGCTTCCGTGTGGAATCGCGCAACCCGAGGTGGGCGCGTTGGCGCCGGGATATCCGGCAAAGAAGTTTTCAAGGCTGCGGTTCTCCTGAACGATAACCACGACGTTCTTGATGTATTGGCTCGGCGAGCCGCTCTGCGGCAGCGCGCGACTCAAAACCGGAACCGACGGCGACGTATTGCCTGAAGAACATCCTGCCGGCACGATCAGTAGCGCCAACGGGACGACGAGAAACCACTTAACGCACATGGGCGGCGCCGTTCCCCGCGGGCTCGCCGAAACCCTATCCTTCGGGCAGTTGTTGATCGAAGTCACCGTCCTCCTATTGGGGAAGGCTGACGGCTGCAGCGACGGGATACGTGAGCCCGGTAAGAGTCTTGGTCGAGCTGCCGCCCGCGGGGTAGTGATAGTATCTCGCATCGCTCGAACAAACATCTGGCGCAACGACGGTACTCCCCGCAATCGCAAATTGAAGGACGTTGCAACTGCTCGTGAGCGTCGTCGTACCCTCCACCGTTCCAGCCGACCCCGAGACCGAGACTTGGTCGATCGCCGACGTATGTTTGCCTTGATAGTACTGGTCGCCGATTGCTACGTACGACCCGTCCCATTGAACACCGCCCGGGAAATCAACGGTCCCGTTGAGCCCGATCGTTTGGAGCTTTCCGCTGCCGCTGGGGAGTTCGGCGAAGACAAAACCATACGAACTGTTGAGGCCATCGACGAAGAGATTTCCTTGGTCGTCGTACCCGCAAAAATAGGGGTACGTCAGATCCGAATCCTGGTATTTCTTGGCGCTGCCTTTCGCGCCGGTATAGATCGCTAGATCTCCTCCGCCGGTCGAAGCTCCCAAGTTCGTTACGGCGAGATTTCCCGTCGTCGGATCGACGGAGCAGCCCAGAGGGTTCGACGCGCCGGCATCGCTGAGCGTCGCCTCGGACTTCGTCGCGCCGTGAGCATACTCCACAATCGTAAATGAAGCCGAGTTCACAACCCAAACGTCGCCTGCCGCATCGGAGCATACACCGGCGGGATCCCGCAGTTGCGTCAGCGCTCCAACCTTCTTGCCGGCAGGATACGAGTAAATCAGAACCTCATCGGCACCACCGTCCGATAGATAAAGCAGGCGCTGCTTTTTCGCTTCGGGCGCCATCCACGACGCGCGACGATCCGGACGAGTCGGAGCCTCTTTCATACGGTCTAAGAAGGCAAGAAACAGCGACTGTGCGCTCGACCGGTTGTTTTGAATCGAGCTTTGCGGGGTCTGTCCGGACGGAACGGCGCAGCCCGCGAGCACCGCAATGACGGCTCCGAACACCAAGGCACAACGCCTGCCGCGTAACGTCATCATCTTACGGGCTAGTTAGCCGCGCCGCCATCCTCCGCCCTCTTCAGTAAAAGAACTGCTGCAGCTGGTTTGCAGCGGGACCAAAAGCCCAGCCCATACGTTCGCTCGGATTGAGAACCGGCGCCGGCTCGCCGACGAAGAACGTGAACCCGGTGATGGTTTCGACGAGGTTCCCGGTCTCGTCGTATACGACGATCGCACTGCCCTGACTTCCGGTGCAATAGTACTGTTCGGTCACGAGAAAGAGGCCGTTGGTCGAGTCGTTGGCGATGCCGCTCCCACTGAGCGTCTGCGAGGAATCGCCGGTGCACGGAAGCTGAACGGCCGTTCCAGACTTCTTTGCAAGATTGTAGAACTCGACTTGTGCGTTGAGTTCGGTCGTCGTCGCCGCGATGCCGGTCGCTGAATCGACCGCCAAGCCGTTGACGAAACCCGAACCGAACGGACCGTTGTTGAGACCGTTGAACTCGATCTGCTTGCCGGTCTTCATGTCGACGAGCAGGTTAACCGGTGCCTCGCCGCCGACTCTGCCGCCATCCGGCGAGCTGGCAATCACCGCCTGATTCGTCTTCGTCTCTTGGCCGAACTGGGGCTGATCGCCCAACGAGAAGCTGCTGGGGTTGAGGTGAAAGACTTTTCCAAACTGGTTCCGCGCAACATTCGAAACGATCACGTCGGGCACGTCTTGATTCTTCAGCTCGATTGCGAAGAGGGCCGTCTCGCCGGCAGTCTGATTGGGGCCGGCCTGCTCGACTTGGATATCCTTGATCGGCGGCGTCCATTTCCCGGTGA
This sequence comes from Candidatus Cybelea tumulisoli, assembly GCA_003167155.1. Taxonomy (GTDB): domain Bacteria; phylum Vulcanimicrobiota; class Vulcanimicrobiia; order Vulcanimicrobiales; family Vulcanimicrobiaceae; genus Cybelea; species Cybelea tumulisoli. The sequence continues at coordinate 7,558 of PMTY01000052.1, read as the reverse complement.
ACTTACCCGAACTTGCGGGACTCATTACGTCGTAGAAGCGTTTGGCGTAGATCTTTCCTTTCGGCACGACGTACCGCGTGATCAGCGCAACGTCGCCGGTGAAGATGCCGTCGGCGCCGTAGGACGTTCCGCTTGGCGTCTTCTTTGGAAACGACTTGGTGATCTTGCCGCTGTTCTCGTCGAAAGTTTCAACGTTGGCGGCCGTCGCCAAGACGCCGTCGCTGCCGCTTTGGTTGATGTCGAATCCGTAGATCTGGCCCCCTTGGGAAGTCAGCACAACGCCCAAGCCGGCCGAATTGTGCCGTGCCACGCCGGCGCTCGGCGGATGCGCCGGAGAGGCTTGAAAGGTCGAAACGGCGCCGGCGCAGCCTCCGAGAAGAGCTGCGACGGCGAATGCATGGAGTTGGATCCCGAGCCAACGGGAACGTGGCACGGGTTATTTTTCTAAGACCTGTAGATTATTGTCGTTGTCGTCGTTGAAATAGATCTTGGTATTTGAGTCGTCCGTGCCCGTTGCGACGATGCCGAAGAGTGAACCCGAGGCGCCTGTGTCGACGTTGCGCGTATCGAGAATCGTTCCACTCGGCGTCATCTCGACCATGATGTTCGACCCGCTGGCATTGCCCGTGTTTCCAATCACGAGATTGCCGTTGGGCAGAAGCGCGGCGCTGATCGGACCGTCGAGAGGCGAACCGGAGGAGACGAGCTTGGCGTCGCCCGCGGACGGACCTTTGAACGTCATCCCGCCCTTTTCGACGATGATGCCGCCGCTCATAATCGACGTCACGTTATCGAAGGCCACTACGGTGTTGTTCGTGCCGTCGACGATATAGAGCGTATCGACGCTGGGATCGTAGGTCAAACCCGAGGGCGCGAAGATGCTGCCCGGCTTGCCGTGGTTGACGGCAAAGCCCTTGGCGATCACGTCGTAGGTAAACGTCGTTCCGAGGTTGATGCGGATAATCGTTCCGTTACCTGCGTCGCTGACATAGAAGACCGGGCTGCCGGAAGTCGGCGCCGCGAACGTCTGCCCCCACGGATGGTCGAACGGCTTGCCTTTGATGTTCCCTTCCTCCTTGCCGGACGAAGATATGATCGGAACGTCGTTGGCAGCGAAGGCGGAGGCCCAGATGTCGTCGGACGGGCTCAATGCCAGGGCGGAGCATCCGAGCAGCGTCTTACTCGAGGAGACCAGCAGCGGCTTGGATCCCGGCTTCGGATGGAGCGCGACAACGGTAAAGCCCGTGCCTTGCACGTTCTTCTTAGCGTTGAAGTTACAGACGGCGAGATCGCCCTGGGTGAAATCCCCTGCGGTCGAGGTTGCCACCGTCAGTCCGTAGGGGTTGAGCTGCCCGAACTTCGGATCGATCGTCGAGCCGATCACCACTTGCTTCTTGAGCAGCTTCAAGAGCGAAGTGTTGTCCTCGCGGATGGGGCGCCCGGCGGGGGTAACGGCGGAGGACATCGATCCGCCCGGCACCAGGTTGGAACGGCCGACGCAGCCGGCTACGGCCAGTACGGCAATGGTCGCAATTGCAATTCGTTTCATTCGTTTCATCTCTCTACGCTAAGCGGGGGATGTGAAAAAATTCTGAAAACGCCGCCGCAACCCCTCCGCAACGTTCCAGCGCGACGATGGCCTGATGCAGAAGGATGCACTGGCCACAGCCCGCCGCCTCTTCGAACGCGACCGCCGCCGGGCCGCCGAACCGCACGTGCTGGAGACCCTGCTTCGCTTCGGCCAGGGCGCCCTCTCCTATGCCTTGCGCAGCCGCATCCGCATCCTGCTCTTGCGGGCGGGCGAGCTCTACCGGGAGGCCTCGCCGGCTCTGGCGCGCCTGGGAATCGACGTGGATGCCTGGCCGGCGCCGCCGGCGGGGCTTTTCGTCGTTGAAGAACGCGCGCTTTTCTTGCGGTCGCGCAGTCCGATGACCGTGGCACACGAGTTCGGTCACGCGCTCGACTGCGCGCTGGGCGGCGGGGTCTATCGCAGCAGCATCGATCCGCAGGTTCGGGCGCTCTTTGCCGGGGCGCAAACGTTTGTCACGCCCTACGCCGCAACCGGCGTCGACGAGTACTTCGCCGAATCGCTGCGCGCGTACGTCGAGGCCAACGATTGCGCCTCCCCGTGGCCGCGCGCGACGCGGGCGCGCCTGCGCCACGGGGACCCCGGCATGCACGACTACGTCGAAATGCTCTTCGAGCACGAGTTCGGCGAGCGGCTCGACCTCGGGAAGGTCGTCTCTATTTGATCGACTCTACTTGCGCGACACTCACGCCGCCCGCGTGATTCGCCCACGAGCTGCGAATGTAGCTGATGACCGCAGCGATCTGATCGTCGGAGATCTGCCCCTTCCAGCTCGGCATGATGCCGCTATAGGCGGCGCTGTTTACCGTTACTCGGCCTTCGAGGCCGTTCTTGACGATGGCAATCACCGCGACCGGATTGCCCGTAACGACGGCGTTGCCGGCCAGCGGCGGAAACGCTCCGGAGACGCCCTGACCGTTGGTTTGGTGGCAACTGGAGCAATCGGTCAGATAAACGGTCGCGCCATCGCTGGCCGAGGCCGGATTCTTCATCGCCGCGGCCGACGCCGAGGCCGCCGCGCTGGTAGCGTTGGAACTCTTGGCGCATCCCGCTGCCGCTACCAAGAGCGCGAGTGAAACGACGATTCTCATGCCGGCCTCCGAGGACGAGCGCTCATCGCCCAGACGAGCGCCACGAGCAAGAAATTGGCAACCAACGAACTTCCGCCGTACGAGATAAAGGGCAGCGTAATGCCGGTCAGCGGCAGCAGGCCGACCACCCCGGCCACGATGATGACGACTTGAAATCCCAGCGTTGCGCCGAGCCCGGCGGCGAGCAGCTTCGTATAAAGGTCGGGCTGCTCGAGGCCCGCGGCGAGAATGCGCCGTACGAGATCGAGAAAGATCGCCAAGACGACGANNGGAATGAACTGCGGATGGCCGAGGCGATAACCGGTTCCCGCCAAACCGCCCGCCGCAAGCGAATAATAGGATTGCGAGGATTGAAATCCGGCGCCGAGCGGATCGGCAAAGGGATGGAACCAAACGGCGATGCGCGTCTGCACGTACGGATAATGATGCACGGCCCAAAATGCGCCGGCGGCAAACAAGAGTGCGCCGAATACCACGATGTCGATCCGGCGCGTCGCCACGAAGAGCAGCGTGGCAAACGTCGCCAGCAGCAGGGTCGCCATGCCGAGATCGCGCTGCACGACCAAGATCGCCATCGAGGCACCCCAGCCGATAAAGAGCGGCCCCAGATATTTTAGGTTGGCCCGCAACGACCACGGCCGCGACGCCGCGATGACGTCGGCCATCTCGGCAAGATAGGCTGCCAAGAAGAGCACGATGCAGAGCTTGATCAGCTCGATCGGCTCGTATTGAATCGGCCCCAGCTTGATCCAGAGGCGCGCACCGTTAATCTCGACACCGAAGAGAATCAGCATCGCGAAGAGGGCGAGCGACGCAACGACCCAGAGATATTTGAACGCCGCGAAACGACGAAACTGCGTGAACGCAGGTCCCGCGACCACAACCAAACCCAACGAGACCAGCAGCCAAAGCTGCTGGCGATGCGCTAACTCCGGCTTTAGCCGCGCGACCATCGCAAGGCCGAAGGCCGCAAGAACGACCGCCAGCGCCGGTATGACGTCGTCGCGAACGCTGGTCGCCGGCTGCCACAGCACCCACGCTATCGCAAGCAGGCACAACGCGACGAGCATCCATGGCGGACCAATCGCCCCGGCCGGCGCAAACGAGAGCATCAGCGCCGCGACGGCCAGCGCGACGCTCATCGGCAGCAACCGCCGAACGAGTAACGCGATCAGTGCGTCAGCACCGCGGCCGCAAGAAACCCGATGGCTGCCGCGATGCCGGCCACCGCGCGTGCGAATCTCGGGGCCCCAAAGACCGCAGCGCCCGACGTCGGGAAGATTGCTCCCGCATCGTCTTCGAAGCGCGCGACGAGAATCTGCTCCCCCAGCTCGCTGGCTTCCAATCGTTCCAGGAGCGTTCGCCGTTCGTTCGCCCCCGCGATGCGCCGTCCGAGAAGCACGATCGCGTCGCCGGGAATCAGTCGCACGTTTGAGACGCCGACGTCGAGCACCGGTGCGGCGGCAAATGCGCGTGCCAGCACGGGGATCGGGCGCTCCTCCATCACGTCGTCATTACACAGCGGCGCGATCGCGCCGGCACGCGCCAGATAGGCCGCCGTCGCTCCGGCATGGATCACATAGGCAAAGCCCTGCACGACGATCACCGCCGTCAGCGATGCGGCCGCGCTCACGTAGTCGTCGTGGTTGGCCGTGTTCGCGTAGAGCGCGCCGTTTACTCGCGCCAAAACGGCTAACATTGCCGTTGCGGCCGCCTGTGGCCGGTCGATGGCGCGCCGGAAGAGCGGGCTGCGCATTCGGCCATGACACTCGTTCCGAATCCGCGCGAGCAGCGCGGACTCGATTGGAAGGCCGCCCATCTGTCCAAAGCCGCGCGCGACGGCCAGGAGCCACGTGCCGGCACCCAGTTGCAAACTCAAACACGACGTCCGGTCGCCCCGGATTGCAAGCGTCATCCCGCGCGCACCGCCGTCACGACCAGTCGCGTCGTTCCTACATCGATTTCATCGCCTTCGCGAACTTCGATTGCTTCGGTGACGCGACGTCCGTTGAGAAAGGTGCCGTTGCGGCTGCGTAGGTCTTCGACGTAGACGACGCCGTCGTAACTCGACAAGCGCGCGTGCTGCCGGCTCACCTCGGGATCGGGCAACGCGATGCCGGCATCCCTCGAGCGGCCAATTTCCACCGGCGGTCGCACGCATTGCGGACGCCGCCCGCCTCGTTGCACTATGTCGAAGTCAACCTGCATCGGCGTCAAGGTGCCGATCTCGGCGGCCGCGCGCACCCGCGGACGCGCCGCGAGCAGCGCCACGGCAGCCAGGGCCGCGGTAATCTCCAGCGATCCCACGCGCATCTGCGTCGTGAAGCCGGCAACGGCGCCCAGGGCGATCATGCCGATTCAAATCTCATTCGCGTGTTTCCAAATAGCAGCTCGTCTCCATCACGCAAGGCTTCGACGCTCACTCGCCGTCCGTTGACGAACGTTCCGTTCGTCGAGCCGAGATCCCGGACGACGGGTTGCGCACCGTCAACCTCAACGATCGCGTGGGCGCGCGACACGCTGGGGTCGACCAGGACGATTTCGCTCTCATCGCCGCGCCCCACGCGGATCGCTCCTTCGATGGAATATACCCTATCGGGGGGCACGCCCTTGACCATCCGCAAAGAAAAGTGCGCGTCGCGCGCGGCCGCCTCTTCTACTTCAATCGCTACGGCGCCCAACGGCACGCTTGCGCGGGCCGCCATGGCAACCCGCGCCTCGCCACCGGTGAAAGTAACGCCGACTTTGGCTGCCAGATCTTGCAAGAGTTCGGCCCACGCCCGCTGCAAATACTCCGCGTCTTCTGAGAGGCGTTCGAAATCTTCGGGGCTCACGNNCGTGCGATCTGCGCGGGCTCCACGTCGCTGGGGAACGTCTTGGCAAAAGCCCGCTCGATAAACTGCGCGCACGCCTGTTCGATCTTCGCCAAGAAGCTCATCCTTCGACTGCGCTCAGGACCGGGGCACCAGCCGCGCGATGTAAAATCCGTCACGCCCGTCGATCCCAGGCGGCACGAGCACGTCACCGGCATCGGTCAGCAGCGACTCGTAGGCCGCCGGTATCGGGCCGCGTTCAAACTTCTCTCGGGCCAAGAACCACTCCATCACTTCGGTCGTTTCGCGCGGGTCCGTCGAGCAAACCGCGTAGACCAGCGTCCCGGACGGACAGACATGACGAGCCGCTTGCTCGAGAAGCGCTCGCTGCGTGATGGCGAGGCGTTCGCCGTCGGTACTCTGCTTCTTCCAGCGCGCCTCGGGTTGACGCCCGACGATGCCGGTTCCCGAGCACGGCGCGTCGAGCAGCACTCGGTCAAAATGCTGTTCTACGGGAAGCAGCGCTTGCGTCGCGTCGCCCGTGAGAATTCCGGCAACAACGTCCCCTCGTTCCAAGCGCTGCGCCAGCGTGGCGGCCTTGCGCGGATCGCGTTCGACGCAGAGCAGCGTCCCGGTGCGCGCGAGCCGCGCGCCGATTTGCAGCGCCTTGTTTCCACGCCCGCTGCAAACGTCCAGGACGCTCTCGCCGGGCTGCGGATCGAGCGCGTCGGCAGCCATCGCGGAGCTCTCCGATTGCGGCCACCAACGGCCGTCACCCATCGCCTCGGAGATCTGGCCGCGCTGCACCAGCAACGTCTCCGCTACGAAGGGTGACCGGCGCGTCTCTACGCCCGCCTCTGCAAGCTGGACGGCCGCCTCGTCCACCGTCGCGCGAAGCGCATTGACGACGAGCGCCGGGCCCGCCGGCGCGTTGACCGCCAGGCAGACCTCCTCGAGCCGTCCGTTAAACGTTTGGCGCCACTGACGCACGAGCCAGGTGGGAAGCGAGTAGCGCGTTGCGAGATACTCGTCCTCATCGATGAAAAGCTCCCGCGCCGGCGCCGGCGGCCGCTCGCGAAGAAACCGTCGCAGCACCGCATTGACCAAGTTCCCCACGCCGCGATGGCCAAAGCGTTTGGCAAGGTTGACGAACTCGAAGAGCGTCGCATGTTCGTCGGCGCGCGTATAGACGAGCTCGTAAACGGCCAGCCTAAGAATCTCGGCAATCACCGCCGGCAGCTCAGACAACCGCTTCGTCAGCAGCGGGCTTACATACCAGTCCAGCGTGCGACGCATCTTGATCGCGCCATAAGCCAGCTCGGCGGCAAATGCGACGTCGCGAGCGCTCAAACCGGCGCGACGCACGCGATAATCAAAAGCCGCATGAGCACTACGTGCACTCTCCCCCGGTTTCGCGCCTGGAGCAGGAAAAACGTCACTAACGACCCGCAACGCCAACTCACGCGCACTCACCCGTTGCCACCTTTAGCTTTTGTCATCCTGAGCCTGTCGAAGGACGCGCCGCTCATCCTTCCGCGATTTGGCGCGATCAGCTCGTCAATGACCAATTCTCCGGAATCGCCGACGTGCGCGCGAAGAATCTTGACGATTTCGCCGTTGATTTCGGCGCGCGCCGCCGGCTGCGGAGCGTAGGCACGAACGGCGCGCACGACGCGCTCGGGCGCCCAGCTCAAGTCGATTCGCAGGTCTTCCCTGACGATCGGTCGCGTCAGCGTCGGCTCGCCACTTTGCGGATGCGCGGCAAGTTCGCCGCGCTCCGCTAAAACAAGGCACTGCGCCAGCAACTGCGCGCCCAGCGCCGCCAAGCGATCGTGAAGTTCGCCGTAACTTTCATCCCGCTCTATGGCGAGGCGCTCCTGCAAGACGATATCGCCGGTATCCAGTCCGGCGTCCATCAGCATAATCGAGACGCCGGTCTCTGGTTCGCCATGCAGAATTGCGTTTTGAATCGGGGTTGCTCCGCGGTACTTCGGAAGCAGCGAGGGGTGAACGTTGAGCGCTCCGAGCCGAGGAAGAGCGAGCAGCTCGCGCGGCAGAATGCGCCC
>PMTY01000117.1 GCA_003167155.1 Candidatus Cybelea tumulisoli | reverse complement strand
CCGCTGGTCGGATCGGTCAGCACCACGACGTAAAAGTTGCCGTCCGCCATGAAACGCGCCACCGCCGCGGTCGTCTTCGCGAGCTGCATGAGCGCGAGCATCCCCTCTTCCATCCGCGCGCCGCCGGAGGCGGCAAAAATGATGCAGGGAACGTGCTCGCGCCGCGCCTCTTCCAGCAGCAGCGTAATCCGCTCGCCGGTGACTTGGCCCATCGTCCCGCCGCGAAAATGGAAGTCCATCACGCCTAATGCAATGCGGTGCCCGCCAAGGGAGGCCGTGCCGCAGACGACCGATTCCGAGAGGCCGCTGCGCTCGCGGTCGCTTTTGAGCTTCGCCGGATAGCTTTTTCGGTCGGACCAGTCCAGCGGGTCGCCGGGTAATACGTCCGCGCCCAACTCGGTAAACTCACCGTCGACGATCGACGCGATGCGATCGTAGGCCCTCATGCGAAAGTGATACCCGCAGCGCGTGCACACAAAGAGATTCGCCGCTAAATCGCGCCGGTAGAGCACCTCGCCGCACTTCGGACACTTGCTCCACAGCGCCTCATCCGAAACGTGGCTCTCTTTGCTGCGGCGGGCCGGCAACCACTCGGGCCGCGGCACTAGGCGACTCGCTCCTTCGCGCGCTTGGGACGCAGCCATGCGGAATAGAGTTTGCCGAGCTGCTTGAGATAGTTGAAGATTTCTCGTTCGTTGAGCTTCGATTCGCCGGCAACGCGGTCGGTAAAGACGTACGGAACTTCGATCGCCTTTCCATAGTGCGCCTTGGCAATGACTTCGAGCCCGATCTTGAACCCGATCGGATCTAACACGACGCCGGCTAACGCATCGCGCCGAACCAAAAAGAAACCACTGGTCACGTCCTTGACGTTCGTGAGCGGCCGCGCCAGCCAGCACGCAACGCGGGAAGCGATGATGCGCCGTTTCGGCCAGTTGGCGATTCCGCCGCCCGGTACGTAGCGGCTTCCGATCGCCAGTCCATACGCTCCCGACTCGAGCGCTTGCGCCATCTTGGGAAGCGCGTTGACGTCGTGGCTAAAGTCGGCGTCCATTGCTCCCAGCACGGTAGAGTCGCTGCGCGCGATCGCCCAACCGTCGATCACGGCGCTGGAGAGCCCCAACTTTCCGGCGCGATGCAGGCAGCGCACCGGCAGCTCTCGCGAAAGCCGTTCGACGATGTCGCCCGTGCCGTCGGGAGAGTTATCGTCAACCACAATGATCTCTCCATCGAGGCCATTTACATCGAAGGTCGCCCCCAGCGCTCGGAGCAGCTTTTCGATGCCGGCGGCCTCGTTGTAGGTCGGAATGACGATTGAAAAGGGAAGTGGCATGGCCAATCGGGGTTTTTACGACGTGACGGCGCCAATCACCGCCAACAGCACCAGAGCCGCCGTGTCCGTGCGTAAAACGCGCGGGCCGAGCCAGAGCATTACGGCCCCGCGGGATTGCGCTAGCTCCGCCTCCGCATGCGTAAAACCGCCCTCCGGGCCGACGACGACCAGCGCCCGGCCGGAGGCCGGTAAAGCCTCGGCTAGGCGGCGATGCAATGGCGCCGGGGCCGCTAGCTCCCACGCGAAGAGCACCGCATCGTACTCGCCAAATCGTTCCAAAAGCGTCTTATACGGAATCGGCTCGAGGACGTCAGGAACGCTTTTGCGCCCGCACTGCTGCGCGGCGGCGCGCGCGATCCGCAGCCAGCGCGCCGCTTTCTCGGCGCCGACATCGCGACCAACGCTGCGCTCGCAATAGAACGGAAGGAACGCCTCGACACCCAGCTCGCTGCCTTTCTCGACGACGAAGTCCATTCGGCGTCCTTTCGGCACGGCTTGCGCGACGTCAATCCGTATCGCCGCAGACGGCGCACGATCGTCGAACGTCTCCTCTTCTATGGTCGCGCGCACGACGCGTCCAATGGCGGCGATCGCCGCGGTAAACGTTCGTGCAGTCGAGTCGATCACGACGATACGATCGTCGGTGCTTAATCGCAAGACGTTGGTAATCTTGTGGGCGTCGGCTCCGCCGATCTCGACGGATCCACCAACCTCCTTCGCGCCCTCAACGAAAAATCGGCGCGCCGCAATCACTCGGGACGGAACGCGTCCTTCACGCGCTCGAAGAAACTCCGATCGTCGATCTCATCGCCGCCGGCAAGTGCGTAGGCGTCGAGCGCTTCGCGTTGGCGTTTATTCATTTTCTCCGGAACCATAACGTGAACGGTCACGTGATGATCTCCGCGCTGGCCGCCTCGCATGGTGGGCATGCCTAATCCTCGCAGCCGCAACGTCGTGCCGGATTGCGTCCCAGGCGGAATCGTGACGTCGACCTGACCGCCGAGCGAAGGAACGTCAATCGTCGCGCCCAGCGCCGCCGCCGGAAAACTGACCGGAACGTCCACGAACGTCTCTCGACCTTCCCGACGGAAGAGTGAATGCGGTAAGACGTTCAAATAGACGTAGAGATCGCCGGTTGCTCCGCCCCGCGTGCCTCCCTCTCCGCTGCCGCCAATGCGGATCCTCGAACCATCGTCGACTCCGGCCGGGACGTTGACGGTCAAGCGCGTCTCCGTCTCTCGAGCGCCTCTGCCTGCGCAAGTCTCGCAGGGATGTGCGGTGACGTGCCCCTCGCCTCCGCACCGCGTGCACGCCGATTGCGTGACCATCTGCCCGAGCGGAGTCTGTCGCGTCATGCGCACGCTTCCGCTGCCGTGGCAGCGATCGCAAGGGGTAATGACCGTCCCGGGCTTGGCGCCGGTCCCTTTGCAGGCATCGCACTGCGCCAGACGGTCGAAAACGATCTCTTTGGTCGTGCCTGCGAATGCTTCTTCGAGCTTGATCTCGAGGTCGTAGCGAAGATCCGCACCGCGTTGCGGACCCTGGCGGCGCGGCGGCGCGCCATGCACCCCGCCGAAAAACATGTCGAAGATGTCCCCGAATCCGCCTCCGAAGCCAAAGTCGCCCGGCCCCGCCGAAGCACCATTGCCGACGAAGCCGTAGCGGTCGTACTGCGCTCGTTTCTTCGGATCGGAGAGCACCTCATAGGCTTCGTTGATCTCTTTGAAGTGATGCTCGGCTTTCGATTTATCTTGCGCGACGTCGGGATGATGCTGCCGCGCGAGTGCGCGATAAGCTCGCTTGATCTCCTCCCCTGAAGCGTTGCGGGCAACGCCGAGGATTTCGTAATAGTCCGTAACCGACATGCTACGAGCTTGGAAAGTGATCCACGTCGGAGAGGCGTTGGCTCAACGTTTCGGCGGTGCCGGAAGCGAGCGCCAAGAGCCGCGCATAGGGCATGCGCCTGGGCCCTAGGATCGAGAGCATCCCAAAGGCGTGCGCTCCGAAATGATAGGGCACCGTTACGATCGAGAGATCCGCCAGCTCTTCGCTGCCCAGCTCGTGACCGATCTTGACGCTCGCGGTATCGGCAATCATCGCGTCCGCGACGATCTGGTAGAGCGTCTTCTGCTCTTCCACGATGCGCAAGATCGAACGCAGCTTGCGAAGGTCCTGAAACTCGGGCTGATCGAGGAGATTCTGCGCGCCGGCCGCGGCGATGGTGGGTTGTTCGTTGGACCGCGCCGAGAGACACGCGGTGACCACGGCGCCGCGAAGATCCTCCGAAACGCCCACTTCGCGTGCCGCGTGCGAGATTTCGCTCTCCGTGACCTCACGTAGCGACCGGTTTGCAAGGCGCGCGTTGAGCGCGTTCGAGAAACGAGTCAAATCGTCGGGCTGGACCTCCGCGCCCAACTCAAAGAGGCTCTGCGCGGCGACGCCGAGCGAGGTTACCACGATCCCGACTCCAGTGTGCGGTGAGAGCCAGATCAGCTGGATATGTTTGAAGGTTTGCGTCTCTTGCTGCGGCTTGGTCACGAAAGCCAAGTTATTCGAGAGGCGCCCGAGCAGGCGCGTCGTGTGATCGATAATTTCGTCGAGCTCGCGGGTGGCGTCGTTCAGTTCGTCGCGTATGCGCCGACGATCGTCGCCGGTTAGCTCTTCGGGCTGCATCAACCGGTCGACATAGGTCCGATAACCGGCATCGGAGGGAATCCGGCCGGCCGAGGTGTGCGGCTGCACCAAATAACCGGCGGCCTCAAGCTCGGCCATCTCGTTTCGTACGGTCGCCGAGCTGATCCCGAGATTGTACTTCTGGGTCAAGACCTGCGAGCCGACGGGCTCGGCGGTGGCGATGTACTCATAAACCACCGTGGCCAAAATGTAGGCCTTCCGCTTGTCCAGGCCGATGCTCTCTATCACGCCCCCTACTGTAGCACTCCTGCGGCGTGAGTGCCAGCCGGGGCGTTACCTTGGGCCCGGTCGATTGCTTGGGCCAGTTCTTGCCAGCTCAGCCCCCCAACGGAAACGTACGAAACCGCCCCCGCCGGATCGAGCACCAGCGTCACCGGAATCTTCGAGACGGAGTAGATGCGAAAGATTGCGCCCTGCTCGTCTTCGACCAGCGGCAACGTGATATTCCAAGTCTGAAAATAACTCGACGCAACCCCGGGTACTTCGTCGGAGACGGTCACCACGGCGATGCTCTTGCCGAAGACGTCGGCGGCACGAACGAAGTCGTGCAGCTCGGCGGTGCAAACGTCGCACCACGTCGCCCAAAAATCCACCACCACGACTCGTCCGCGCAGATCGGAAAGATAGGTCGTCTTGCGCGCCGTCTCGATCGCGAAGTTCGGCGGAGGCGCGTCGTATTGAATCGTTGCGAGTCCGGTTTGCGCCGGGACGGTCAGCGCAGCCAAGACGAGTGCGGCCAGCATTGCAGGTACACGTGACGTTCGGCAGGCCTGTCCGTACGGCCCCCGTAAGTCGATGCGCCTATGAGTTCCGCCATCGAGGCGCTCTTTGAGGAACGCCGCCGCTTTCCACCCTCTCCCGAGTTTGCGTCTCAAGCCAACGCGACCGGCGAACTTTACGAGCAAGCCGAGCGCGACTACACCGCTTTTTGGGCCGGCTGGGCGCGCAAGCTGGAATGGAGCAAGCCCTTCACCGTATCGCTCGAATGGAACGAACCCTTTGCGAAATGGTTCGGCGACGGGGAGCTCAACGTAGCCGTCAACTGTCTCGACCGTCACGTGCGCTGCGGAAAGGGCGAGAAAATCGCCTATTATTTCGAAGGCGAGCCGGGCGATCGCCGCACGCTCACCTATCGCGAGCTTCTCGAGGACGTCAACCGGTTCGCCAACGGTTTGCGCAAGCTCGGAGTCGGTAAAGGCGATCGGGTCGCGATCTACATGCCGATGATTCCCGAGCTGCCGGTCGCCATGCTCGCCTGCGCCCGCATCGGGGCGGCTCACTCCGTGATCTTCGGCGGCTTCTCTCCCGAATCGATTGTCGATCGCGTCAACGACGCAAGCTGCGTCGCGCTCATCACCGCGGATTTCGGATGGCGCCGTGGGAACAAAGTGCCGCTTAAACGCAACTGCGACATCGCGATGGAGCAGACGCCGACGATTGCGCACTGCATCGTTGCCCGGCGCGTGGGCGACGACGTCTTCATGCACGAGACACGTGACATTTGGTGGAGCGAGCTGGTAGCCGGCGAATCGACGGAGTGCGAGCCCGAAGCGATGAACGCCGAGGCCCTGCTCTTCCTTCTCTATACGAGCGGGACGACCGCCAAGCCGAAGGGCATCAAGCACACGACGGCGGGATACTTAACGCAGGCGGCGATGACGCACGAGCTCGTCTTCGACCTCAAAGCTGAGCGAGATATCTATTGGTGTACCGCCGACATCGGCTGGGTGACGGGACATTCGTACATCGTGTACGGACCGTTGGCAAACGGCGCGACCAGCGTGCTCTACGAAGGCACGCCCGATTTCCCCGATAAGGACCGCTTTTGGGAGATCGTCGAACGGTATGGCGTCACGATTCTGTACACGGCACCGACGGCGATCCGAACCTTCATGAAGTGGGGAACGGAGTATCCGGCCCGGCACGATCTTTCGTCCTTGCGGCTGTTGGGCACGGTCGGCGAACCTATCAATCCCGAGGCCTGGATCTGGTATCGCGAATGGATCGGCGCGAACACGACGCCGGTCGTCGATACCTGGTGGCAGACGGAGACCGGCGGTATCATGATCGCGCCGCTTCCCGGCGTCACGACGCTGCTCCCGGGCAGCGCGACGCGGCCGTTACCCGGCATCGGCGTCGACATCGTGAACGATCGCGGCGAGAGCGTGCCGCTGGGCGGCGGGGGGTATCTCGTGCTCACCCGGCCTTGGCCCGGTATGCTGCGCGGCATTTGGGGCGACGACGAGCGCTACGTGCAGACCTATTGGTCGAAGGTTCCTCACCGCTACTTCGCCGGCGACGGCGCGCGGCGCGATGCCGACGGCAACTACTGGTTCATGGGTCGTATCGACGACGTGATGAACGTCAGCGGCCACCGCATCTCAACCACGGAGATCGAAAGCGCGCTGGTCGACCATCCGCGGGTCGCCGAGGCGGCAGTCTGCGGGAAGCTCGACGAGATGACGGGCCAAGCGATCTACGCATTTGTTTCGCTTAAAGGCGGCCTTAGCGGAACGCCGGAGTTTGCCGACGAGCTGCGCGATCACGTCGCATCCAAACTCGGGAAGTTCACGCGCCCGAAGTACGTCACGTTTACCCAAGAGCTTCCCAAGACGCGCAGCGGCAAGATCATGCGCCGTTTGCTGCGCGACATTGCCGAGGGGCGCACGCTTGGGGACACGACCACCCTGGCGGATTCTTCGATCGTCCACGAACTGGCCGAGCGGGCCAAGGCCGAGGTCGCACAGGAAGAGTAGCCCGCATCTTCATCCGCTTGGAAGCCTGGCGGCGTTCCTTGGAGGAGCGTCGAAAATCGGGAGCCTATGGCACGGGCGCCCGGGGACGAGGAGGCTTTGGCAGTAGCATTCGCGGCACACGAGCGCTGGGCGTTCTCACGCGCGTATCGGGAGTACGCGTCGCTGCTCTATTCCGTCGCCTACAACGTTCTCCACAATGGCGAAGACGCGCAAGACTGCGTTGCCGATGCGATCGCACGAGTGTGGCGATCGCCTTCGGCCTATTCGTCGGAGCGCGGCTCGGTCCGCAGCTTCTTGGTCGTCTGCGTGCGCAACGAAGCCATTTCACGCCAGCGCAGCCAGAACCGGCGCGCTCGCTTAGAGGAGCGGCTCGCCGCGATGCCGGTGGAACACCAAGAGCTCGAGGCCGGCGACCCCATCGAGCGCGATCGGGTTCGCAGCGCGTTCGCTAAACTTCCGCAAGACCAGCGCGCCGCGCTGCAGCTCGCGTTCTACGACGGAAAGACCCACACCGAGATCGCCGCGGAACTCAACGCGCCGCTCGGTACGATCAAGAGCCGTATCAGCCTGGGCCTGCGCAAGATCGCCGCGATCCTTGGATCCGAGGGAGGCGACCGATGAACGACGCGCACTTCGGAGAGCGCGCCGCTCTCTACGCGCTAGGCGCGCTCGACGGCGCCGAGTCCGCCGCGCTGGAAGCTCACCTGCGCGTCTGTGCGGCGTGCGCGAAACTCGTCGGCGAGGCCGAACGAGACATCGACACGATTGCCTCGCTGCAAACGCGCCGCCAAGCGCCGCAAGAACTGACCAAACGCATCGAACGCCTTCTTGCGCCGCCGCCTCCGCAGCGAATGCTCTGGCCGCGCTTTGCCGCCATCGCCGCGGCGTTTCTCATTGGGGTTCTTCCGTCGGCCTACCTGTGGGAACGAAACCGCGCGATGCAGGATGCGGTACTCTCTGAAAGTGCCGCGATGGATCGTCTTGCCGCAACCGCGCATCACACGGCGAGCTTCCGGTCTTCGAGCGGTGCGCTTGCGGCCAACGTTATGTACCCTCCCGATGGCTCGTGGTACGTAATCGTTGTGCGCGGGGCGTCGCACGCTCTGCAGGTTGCCTGGATGCACGACGGACAGCAGACGATGCTGGGCGACACCGTGCCTCACGGCCGGGTCGCGATGCTCTATTTACCCAAGAGTCATCGCATGGAACAGCTCGCCCTCATGGACGGCCCGCGCATCGTCGCGCTGGCGCAACTTCCTTACTAGTCTCGCTTGCGGCGAGGCGGGGAGACGGCCCTCCACACTAACGCGGCGGGCCGTCTCGGTCCAAACGATGAGCGATCGTGCTCGGTGGCGATGATGGGATCACCGCGAAAGCTTCCTCTGCCGACCGCCCGGCAGGTCAGCTCTCCCCGGGGTCGCCGACCGTCGAGCGCATCACGTCGCCGGGGAGCCCGGGTGCATGCCTAGCCTCTGGAAGCTCACGAAACCTCGGCCGATGAAAAGAAGGGTGCCAGGTCGTCGAGATGCTCGATCCGCAGCGCCGGTGGCAGCGCCGAGAGAATCGTCGCGCCATAGCGCGTCGATATCGCGCGCCCGTCGAGCAGCGCCATCAGCCCGCGGTCGCTGCCGCTGCGAATGAGGCGCCCGAATCCCTGTTTCAGGCGCACCGTAGCTGCCGGGACCATATAGTGCTCGAACCCGTCGAGACCCCGCGCTTCGAGCGCGCGGATTCGCGCCATAACCAGCGGATCGCTGGGTGAAGGAAAGGGAAGCCGGTCGATGATCACGCACGACAGCGCGTCGCCGACAACGTCGATTCCCTCCCAGAACGTTCCCGTCGCAAACAATACTGCGCCGGGCGTTCGTCGAAACCAATCGATGAGGTGCGAGCGCGGAAGCTGGCCCTGCAGCCGAACCGGAAAAGCGAGGCGATCCACAAGCAGCGCGTACACCTCGCGCAAACGCGCGTACGACGTGAACAGCACGAAGGCACGCCCGCGCGTCCGGTCGAGACACTCTTCGACCAGAGGCGCGGCGAGGCGCGCAAAATCCGCCGACTTTGGATTGAGGTGCGCGGGCGCGATAAAAAGCCGCGCTTGGCGCGCGTAATCGAACGGCGACGTCGCGACGAGCTCTTGCGCGTCGTCGATTCCAAGCGTGCGTCGCACGAAGTCGAACGACCCGTTTGTCGCGAGCGTCGCGCTGGTCAAGATGACGCTCGGCGTGCGCGCGAAGAGCGTAGTCCGCAAGAACTCCGCGACCTCGTGCGGCGCGCAGTGCACCGAATAGCGCGCATCCGACTCGCTGCGCTCCGCCCAAGCGATTGCCTCAGGCGAGCCACCCTCGATGCGGTCGACTACCGACTCGTGCGCTACGACGAGTCGCAGCATCAGGTCGCGCCGGCGCTCGGCTTCGGCGAGCGTCTCGCCATCCGGCTTGTGTTTACGCGCATCCATCCAGTTCGCGAACAACCAGTTTTCCAAACGGTAGAGGCTNNCCCTCGAACGGCCGCATCGAACTCGCCGTCGAAGACCGCGGGCAGCTCGTAGTTTCGATGTATCTTGCGCAACATGCGCCCGATGCTCGCGCCGGAAAGCACCGCGGTGACGGCATCGGTCGCCCATCGCTCGCACTGATGCGCTTCATCGAGCACGGCGACGTCGTACGGAGGCAAGAGTCCGCCACCGACGGCCAGGTCGAGAAAGAAGAGCGCGTGATTGACGACGACGATGTCGGCATACTTGGCCTGATCCCGCTTGTTGAAGTAAAAGCAATCGCGGAAATGCGGGCAGTACTCGCCGACGCATTCGTCGGCATCGGCATCGAGCAGCTCCCATTCGCCCGCGGGCAGCACGAACGGTAACTCCGCGCGATCGCCGGTTCGCGTGCGCGCGGCCCATTCCGATACGCGTTGCAGGCTGGGCGACGGCGCGAGCGGCCGGTCTTCGCGCATTCGCTCGAACTTCTGCCGGCAGAGATAGTGCGAGCGACCCTTGAGCAGCGTGACGCGCACCGGGATGCCGAGAGCGGCTTCCACCAAAGGAATATCTTTTTGAACCAGTTGCTCTTGCAAAGCAATCGTCCCGGTGGAGAGCACGACCTTCTTGTCGCTGCGCAGCGCCGGCACGAGATATGCGAGCGACTTCCCAACGCCGGTACCCGCTTCGACGATCGTGTGCATGCTCTCCAAGATGCCGCGCTCCACGAGCTGCGCCATCTGCACCTGTCCCGTACGCAGTTCGAAGTCGCGGAGATTGCGCGCGAAGGGCCCGTCGGATCCGAAGATCCGATCCAGCGTCATTGCGTCCAATGCTGCCGATCGTGGGGCGGCTCGTACTGCGACTCCAAGGTGCGGCCCGTCGCGCTTTCAACGACAACCGGCGCAACGCGCCGCGGCGGATAGTAGATCGCATAGGTGACTATGAAACCGGCCAAGAGTCCCGCCACGTGGGCTTGCCAAGAGATCGCGGGCACCGTAAACGTGATGATGAGGTTCAAGACCAGAATCCCGATGTTCGACCGCACCAAGTCCATTCCGGGCTTGCCCAGTTTGAACCCGATCGCGAAGAGCGCACCGAAAAGGCCGAAGATCGCTCCGCTCGCGCCGAGCGTCGGCGTCATGGGATTACTGAAGTAGACGACCCCTAATCCCGAAACGACCAGCGATACCATGTAGACGAGCAGCATGCGCCACGAACCCAACGCGTACTCGATGAAGCGGCCGAGAAACCAGAGCGACAGCATGTTGACGCCGATGTGAATCAACCCGCCGTGCATGAAGGCTCCGGTCACGATGCGCCACCATTGCCCGTACTGCAGCACCGCAGCCGGAATCAAGGCGGCCTCTTCGAGAACGCGCTGGGCGCCCGGGCTGTCGAAGCTGCCGAGCACGCTGGGACCGCCGGCCGACAACTCCCAAAGAAAACCGAGGAAGTTGACGACGATCAAAAAGCGAGTGATCACGCGATCATGACCGTGCGCGCCAGCTCGAGCGAGATCGCGTGACGCTCTCCAGAGACCTCGATCGTTATCGGGCCGCCCAACGGCGCCTTGTCGATCACGCGCAGTTTCACGCCGGGGCGCAATCCAACTTGACCGAGATAGCGCAAAATCTCCGGCATCTGCTCGGTCACGCCCGAAACGGTTACGCGCTTCCCGGGCTCGACTTGCGCCAGCGGAATGCCGGTTCGCACCGGCTCGGTAAGATCTTTTGGCGGAATCGGATGGCCGTGCGGACACGTGCGCGGGTTGCCCAGCGCCGCCACCAGACGCTCCTCGACGCGTTCGGTAATAGCGTGCTCGAGGATGCAGGCTTCGGCGTAAACTTCGTCCCACGGCATCTTTAAAACGTCGGTGAGCAGGCGCTCCGCCAACCGGTTGCGCCGTACGACCCCGACGGCAACCTCCAAACCCTTTCGCGTGAGCTTGATGTCGCCACGAACTTCGTGTTCGGCATATCCATCATTGACGAGCTTCTTGAGCATGCCCGAAACGCTCGCCGGCGCAACGCCGAGCTCCGTCGCCAGCGCCGACGTCGTCACGCCGGGGCCCTCTCGTTCGAGGCGATAGATGGCCTTCATATACATTTCGAACGATTCGGCAAAGTGAGAGTGCGAGTGCCCGGGCATATCAGCTCTAACTACTCGACCGCTCGTGAAGTTCCGCGACGGCTTCCTCGAGTTGCGTGCGCATGGCCTGCTTCTCGATGGGCGCGGCAAACGTCGCTTCGATCGCGTTTCGCACGTAGCGTTCGAGCGCGGCGGGTCCTGCGATGCTTTCGACGAGCTCGTATTCCCGCGTAATCGACGTTTCAAAAAGCGCCGGATCGTCGCTATCGATGGTAACCACACAGCCCAACCGATCGAAATCGGCGTACGGATGGGGATGGCCGGTCAGAGCCACACCGGTAAGCCGATTCGACGTCGGACAAATCTCTAACGGTATCCGGCGCGTCGCGAGCAGCTCGATCGTGCTTGGGTCGTCCAGTGCGCGGATGCCGTGGCCGATTCGCTCCGCACGCAACAGCTCGACGGCATCGCGAACGCTTGCCGCTCCGCCGGCCTCCCCGGCGTGCGCAACGCAATGCAATCCCTGCGAGCGCGCATAAGCGAAGGGCTCGACAAAGAGCCGTGCCGGAAAGCGTACTTCATCGCCCCCTAGCGATACCCCGACGACGTCGAGGTCCGTCATCGTCGCCATCGCTCGTGCGGTTTCCGTCGCGCTGGCTTCGCCGAAGTTTCGAGTGAGGTCCGGCAAGAGTCTGAAGATCGCCCGCGGCCGCGCTCGCCGCAGCTCCGTCACTACTGCTTCCATGGTCGCGCGCACGTCGAGCGTTGGATTGAAGAACGTCCAAACCGACGGCGAAACGAACAGCTCGCCGTAGATGACCCCCTGGGCCAGCGCGTCGTCGACGAACTCCGCCGCTAGGCGCGCATAATCTTCGGGCGCGCGCAGTGAGCGGCTGACAGCCGCGAAGAGGTACAAAAACTCTTGCAGCCCCTCGAACCGATAGGCCGTGTCATCCTGAGCGGAGCGAGCGGAGTGAGCGCAGTCGAAGGACTGACCCCTCCCCGTGTCGCCCTGAGCCGAGTCGAAGGGCGGCCGGTACCGC
Source organism: Candidatus Cybelea tumulisoli (assembly GCA_003167155.1). Taxonomy (GTDB): domain Bacteria; phylum Vulcanimicrobiota; class Vulcanimicrobiia; order Vulcanimicrobiales; family Vulcanimicrobiaceae; genus Cybelea; species Cybelea tumulisoli. The sequence continues at coordinate 4,699 of PMTY01000117.1, read as the reverse complement.
AACGGCACCCCGTGCTTGTCCGCCAGCTCGACAAAGGTCGCCGGGCGCAGGGTTCCTTCGAGATGGCAATGCAGGTGGATCTTCGGAATCCGTTTAGCAAGCGCACTGGGGACCATTGGCCCCGCTTTCGGCGCCGGCAGGGGCAAAACCGGGCTCGCCGTAAGTAAGTCGGTCGCCGCGGGGTGGAGCAGTCCGGTAGCTCGTCGGGCTCATAACCCGAAGGTCGGTGGTTCAAATCCACCCCCCGCAACCAACTCCTGTGGCACATTTCCGGAGGCGCGCATATGGCGGACGAGATCACCACGAGCTTCGCCCGAGATATCCGTCCGATGTTTAACGACATCGACGTCGAGCACATGAAGCCCGTCGGCATCGATCTCTCGAGCTACGACGACGTCCAGGCGTACGCGGAAGCTATCTACCGAACCGTGAGCAACGGTACGATGCCGCCGCCCGGCACAGGGAAGCAATGGACGCCCGAAATGTGCGCGCGCTTCAAACAGTGGCAGCGCGATAACTGCCCGCCCTAGCTTGGGACGGGGGCGTCGTTTTCGATCAAACCTTCGGATCGAAAATCCGACCAAAACTCCTGCGGAATCCTCGTCGCGAGCGACGTGTAGTCCGCGAGCACCTGATGGTGATTCGCGCAGCCGACGACGAGTGCCGCCGCGACGTCGGGTGCGCTGGAGAACTGCAGGGCGGCCGTGCGAAGGTCGACACCGTGCCGCGCAGCAATAGCTCGCAGCCGTTCACGCTTCGCGATCGCCTCAGCGGGAATCTTATAATTATCCTTACCGTAATTGAAGCGTGCGCTGCCGCTAATGAAGCCGGCGTTGAGTGACGAGCCGACGACAAACATCATGCCGCGCTCGCGCGCTTTTGGAAAGACCTGATGCAGCGCCTTCTCGTGATCGATCAGTGAATATTGACGCGCCAAGAGACACACGTTCGCGTCGGCGACTTCCATCAGCTTGAGAATCGGTTCGGGCGAGTTGACGCCCAGCCCCCAGCCTTTGATCACGCCTTCGTCGCGCAGCTTGCCCAGCGCCGGAAACGCGCCCTTGCGCGCGATCTCGAACTGCTCTTCCCAGGGTCCCGGCAGCCACGGATTATCCGGTGAGAGATCGTGGACGAAGACGACGTCGAGCGCGTCGACGCCTAAACGCTGCAGGCTGTCTTCGATCGAGCGCTTGACGCCATCGGCGGTATAATCGTAACGGAGATTGTTCGGCGAGGGGGTGAACGGAAAGTACTCTTTCGCGTTGTTGTCGCGCGATGCCGTGAGTAGTTTACCAACCTTCGACGAAAGGACGTACTCGCTGCGCGTTTGTTTGTGCAAAAAGGTTCCCAGGCGCCGCTCCGCGAGCCCCAGGCCGTACCACGGAGAGGTGTCGTAATAGCGCACCCCGGCTTCCCACGCAGCTTTGATTGTGGCGTACGCGTCTTCGTCGGAGACATATGCGAACTCGTTGCCGAACGGCACGCCGCCGAGACCGAATGGCTTTCCGCGGAAGATTTCGGACGCGTTCATGCAGAGCTCTTCTCCTTCGCCTCGTCGGCGTGGAACTTGCGGCGAATCTCGTCGACGTCGACTGTCGGCGGCGGAACCTTCATGTCGAACGATTTCAAGGTCTCGACGACGATCTTCGACACCGCGAGGTTGCGGAACCACTTGCGCTTCGAGGGGATGACGAACCAGGGCGCGTACGCCGTGCTGGTCTTGGCGAGCACGTCCTCGTAGGCTTTGACGTACTCCGGAAAATAGCCGCGCTCGGTGTAGTCCGCTTCGCTGATCTTCCACTGGCGCGTCGGATCGTCGAGGCGCTTCTCAAAGCGGCGGAGCTGCTCTTTTTCGGTAATGTGCAAGTAGAACTTGAGGATCGTCGTTCCCGCTAGCGTGAGGTTTCGCTCGAACTCGTTGATGAGCTCGTAACGCTTCGACCAAACCGATTCGGGGACGAGATCGTGCACGCGCACGATGAGGACGTCCTCGTAATGCGAGCGGTTGAAGATCACGATCTCACCCTTTGCCGGCGCGTGAACGTGGGCGCGCCACAAGAAGTCGTGATCGGCCTCTTCTTGCGACGGCACCTTGAATGAGTGCGCCCGCGCGCCTTGGGGATCGAGCGCGCCGAAGACGTGCCGGACCGTTCCGTCTTTTCCGGAGGCATCCATGCCCTGCAGACAGACGAGCAGCGAACGTTGGTGGTCGGCGTACAGCAGGTACTGGAGGTCTGCGAGCCGGCGATCGTCGCGCTGCATCTCCGCAGTCGCCGCAGTCTTGTTTTCGTGTTTGCCGGTAAAGCCCGATTTGACGCCGGCAAGCTGCACGCGCGAGCCGGGCTTTACCGCGAAGAGCTTGCTGTAATTCAAACCTTCAATAATCCGGTCTCTCGCCCCACCTTCTCGAATGCGGCAAGCGCGCGATCCATCTCGTCTTTCGTTAACGCGGCGCTGATCTGCACGCGGATGCGCGCGGTGCCTTCCGGCACGACCGGATAGCCGAAGCCCGTAACAAAGACGCCGGCCTTCAAAAGCTTGTCGCTGACCGCGATGGCAAAGGCCGTTTCGCCGACGATGATCGGAACGATTGCGCTCTCGCTGTCGAGCGGCTTGTAGCCCATGCGGTTGAGCGCGTCGCGAAAGTATCGTGTGTTGTCGCGCAGCCTTTCCACCAGTTCCGGATGCGACTCGAGATACTCGATCGCGGCAAGCGAACTGCAGGCGACCGTGGCCGGCAACGCGTTGGAGAAAAGCTGCGGGCGAGAACGCTGGATGAGCGTGTCGACCAAGGCGTTGCTGCCGGCGACAAAACCGCCGGCCGCGCCGCCCAGCGCCTTTCCCAAGGTTCCTGTAATGATGTCGATCTGTCCGGTCAAACCATAATGCTCGATCGTACCGCGTCCGGTCTTTCCCATGACGCCAGTGCCGTGCGAATCGTCGACGACTACAATAGCGCCGTACTTTCGCGCCAGCTCGACGATCTCGGGCAGCCTGGCGAGATCGCCCTCCATCGAAAAGACGCCGTCCGTGACGACGACGACCGGAAAACAATCCGCGACGCTTTGCAGCTTCTCTTCCAGCTCGCGCATGTTGCTGTGCTTGAAGCGCTCGCGGCGAGCTTTTGAGGCCAGCCGGACGCCGTCGATAATCGAAGCGTGGTTGAGTTCGTCGGAAATAATCGCGGAGCCGGCCTCGCAGATCGTCGCGAAGAGCCCGGTGTTGGCGTTCCAACAAGAGACGTATGAGAGCGCCGCCGGCGTGCCCAAGAACTCCGCGATCCGCTCCTCCAGCACGCGGTGGATGGAGAAGGTTCCACAGATGAAGCGCACGGATGCGGTGCCCGCGCCGAATTGATCGAGGCCTCGCTTTCCCGCCTCGACGACTTCGGGCAGGTCGGCGAGTCCCAGGTAGTTGTTGCTCGAGAGCACGATGACGTCCCCGGCCTCTTCCATATGGACTTCCGCGGCCATCGGCGTCGTCAGATGGCGCAGATGCTTGTAAGTACCGGCTTTTTTGAGCGCATCGAGATCGGTTTGCAGCTTCCCTTCGAACGCCTGATTCATGATGTCGTGCCTGCTCCTTTGAAATCCAAAACGATCTTGGCAGCCTCACCCTTGCGCATCAACTCGAACGCGCGGTCGAACTCTCGATACGGCAGCACGTGCGTAATGATCGAGCGCAGATCCACGCGCCCGCTCTTCACCAGCGCCTCGGTCTGATACCAGGTTTCGAACATGCGCCTGCCGTTGATGCCGAGCACGGTCAACCCCTTGAAGATGATGCGCTCTGCGAGATTGAGATTGACGGTATCGGACGGAATGCCGAGCAGCGCCGCCGTTCCCCCGTTGCGCACGAGTTGGAGACCCAAGTCGATTGCGGCGCCGCTTCCGGACATCTCGAGCAAGACGTCGACGCCGTCGCCCCGGGTACGGCGCTTGATTTCGTCGACGAGATCGGTCCGGCTCGAAAGAAACGTCGCGTCCGCACCGAGCCGTTGCGCGAGTTCGAGCTTTGCGGGATTGACGTCGATGGCATAGACGAAGCTCGCTCCGGCGGCACGCGCGACCGGTATCGCCATCAGCCCGATCGATCCAACGCCGGTGATGGCGACGCTCTTCACGCTTACGCCGGCTGCCATGACCGTGTGCACCGCGTTGCCGAGCGGATCGAAGACTGCGGCGTATTCGTCCGAGATCGCCGGATCGAGCCGCCACACGTTGTACTCCGGAATCGAGATGTACTCGGCGAATGCGCCGTCGCGATCGACCCCGATAATTTTGACTCGCTCGCAGATATGAGCGTTTCCGGTCCGGCAGAGAAGGCAGGTGAGATCGGCGATATGGCCTTCGGCCGAAACGCGCTCGCCGACGCGAACGGAGGTCACGGCATCGCCGATTGCGGCGACCGTGCCCATGAACTCGTGGCCAACGACGAGCGGCGGCTTGATGCGGTGCTGCGCCCACGCGTCCCAGGCATAGATGTGGTAATCGGTACCGCAGAGGCCGGCCTTCTCGACGTGAATCAGCACGTCGGTCGGGCCAATGGAGGGTATCGGCACCTCGGCCAAGTTAAAACCGGGCCCGGGGCCCGGTTTGACCAGCGCCATCATTGTCGAAGCCATGACGGCGCTGGTATTTCACTCGAACGCTCAGGAACCCCCGCCCTGCTCGCTCGCTAGAAGTCGTACTCCACTTGA
>PMTY01000159.1 GCA_003167155.1 Candidatus Cybelea tumulisoli | reverse complement strand
TACTACGGCGGCGGAGGCGGCGGAGCAGGCTCCTCGGCTTACACCTATTACTGCTATATCGGTGGCGCCGGCGGCGGGGGTGGTTCGTCCTATATCGAGGCGAGCGCAAAGAGCTTCCGAGGGTGGCAAGGCTGGAAGAACGCGACGGACGACGGTCTGATCGTTGTCAGTTGGTGACCTAATACAAGAGATACTTCCGGCGCAGCGAGTCGAATCGCGCCACTTCCGGCGACCACTGGGCGATAATCTCTTCGGGATTCTTGCCCGCCAATAGGCTCTGGCGAATCGAGTCGGTGCCCCAGTCGTGATCGAGCTGCGAAACGCTCGCGATGTCGATCGCGTGAGGAAATAGATCGCGAACCGCAACGAGAATCTCGACGGCAGTTCGCACGGCAACGAAGCGGCGCGGATCGAAGATCATCAGCTCGACGCCGGTGAGCTCCTTGTCTTTCCAAAAGCCGACCATCGGCGCCCACGCCGCCGGCCTGAACCAGACTCCCGGCAGATTGCGCGCATTCAAGTGCGAGGCCAACTTCGTTCCTTCGATCCCCGGAGCGCCGGCGAGCAAGAAAGGCTTGGTGAACCCGCTGCCGTTGTTGATGCCCGCGCTGTCGAGCAGTCCGGTGCCGACGTAGGCGAACGTCGTTAGCCAGTCCGGAATATTCGGCGAAGTTTGCACCCATTGCAAACCCGTGTCGGGCCAAATCATCGAGCGCTGCCAACCAGTCATTCGAATGACACGCAGCCGCGCGCCGATCGCGAAGTGATCGTTGAAGAGCATAGCGAGCTCGCCCACAGTCATCCCATGGCGCATCGGAATGGGGTAGAGGCCGATGAACGATTCGAAGGCGGGTTCCAGAACGGGTCCCTCGATCGTTCCGCCGATCGGATTGGGCCGATCCAGCACCCAAAACTCCTTGCCGTATTCCTTCGCGCTCTGCATCGCGAACGCCATCGTCGAGACGTACGTGTAGGCGCGCGAGCCTACGTCCTGAATGTCGAACGCGAGCACGTCGACTCCATCGAGCATCGCTGCGCTGGGATGACGGGACGCGCCGTAGAGGCTGTAGACGGGCAAGTGCGTCTCGGGATCGGTGTACGACCCGACCGACGCACCGGCGTTGCGATCTCCGCGGAAGCCGTGCTCGGGCGCATAGATCGCCTTCACGCGAATGCCGCCGTGACGGATGCACGCGTCGACGATCGATTCGAGTCGCGAGGTGACGCCGCTTTGATTGGCAATTAATCCGATCGTTCGCCCGTCAAGGTCGCGCCACGCATGACGCAGGAAGACTTCGTCGCCCAGTTCGACGCGCGCGGCCGGCAGCGCTTCGGGCGTCGCGCGAGCCGGGCTTGCGGCGGCAAGCGCCGCCGTCCCCGCAAGAAACCTGCTACGTCGCAAAGACCGGTTCTACTTGGCGGTGCAGGATGCGGGCGTCGTGCGCGCGCGCAAAGAGCGCGTGCACGGCCACTCTTCCATCACGGCCGAGATCGTCGCTGAACTCGTTCACGTACAGCTTGATATGCGACCTCATCACCTGATCGCTCATCTCGACGGCATGCTCCCGCACGTAGGGCATGACCGCGTCCTCGTTTTCTCGCGCGAAGGCGAGGCTGCGGCGAATCGCCGAATTCAGTAGCTTCGCTTCGTCGTCGCCGATATCGTTGCGCACCAAAATCGCGCCGAGTGGAACCGGAAGGATCGTCATCGTTTCCCACCATTCGCCCATGTCAGCAATGGAGATCAAGCCGGCATCCCGGTAGGTGAAACGGGATTCGTGAATGATGAGTCCCGCATCCACCTCGCCCTTTGCGACGGCGTCGACGATGCGATCGAAACGCATCTGAACCGTCTTCGGGCGCGAGCCGAGGGCGAGCTGGAGCAGCATAAATGCCGTAGTTCGCTCGCCGGGAATCGCGATGCGCTTTCGCGCGAAGTCGGCGAAGTTGTGCGGCGAGTCGGCGGGACGCGCAACGAGCAGCGGGCCGCAGTTGCGCCCCAGCGCGCCGCCCGACGGTAGAATGCGATACCGGTCCATCAGAAATGGTATCGCGCCGTAGCTGACCTTCGTCAGCTCGTAGCGCCCCTGGGCCGCGGCGGTGTTGAGTTCTTCGATGTCGGCCAGGTGTGCGCTGACCTGCGGCGCATCGGGGAGCAGACCGTTGGTTAGCGCTCCGAAGATGTAGGTGTCGTTCGGGCACGGTGAATAGGCGAGCGTGTACGCGGGCATTACGGACCACTCCGAGGCACTGGAAAAACGTCGAGCGTGTCCTTCTCGCGTCTTACCCTGATCTCGCCGCCGGTACAGCCGGACGCCGTCCACGGGCCTTTGAGTACGACGTGCTCCTGATGAAATTGGAGTGTCGCCGATTTGATGCACCAGTTGCCGCCGTGCTGCTTCAATATCCCCGTTTCTGTATAGTTGACCGTGCCGTTTGAAGCGGTGCCGGTGAACGACATGATGGCCCATTCCGAGCCGCCGTACTGGATTCGCGAGGTCCCGGAAATCTGGCCTCCAGAACTCGATCGGACGTGGATCCTAAAAGAATAAGTTCCAAAGACGGGCTGGGTGAGTGTTCCGTGCCAGGTCGAAATGCGAAGGTCGGGGACTGCGCTACCGGGTCGAGCGGGAAGGCCCTGCAGCGCCGCGATCGGCGCGCCGCACGCCGCGAGCATTGCCGCGGCCGCGCAACTGCTGAGCGCGCGGCCCCCGAAACCTGAAACTCTCAATACCGGCCTCCCAAGCATGAACATCTAGGCGGCTTGCGGTTCGGTGCAGCCCGCGCAGTCGCCTATCCCAAGCGTAACGGCTAGGTTTTCGTGTCTTCGTCGAGCACGTTGAATAGCGCCTCGACGACAAGCTGCAAACCTGCGGCGCCGGCCGCGAAATCCCAGCCGCTGAGCTCGCGCGCACCGCAGCGATTCGAGATGCCGCGCACCTCGATCGCGCGAACGCCCGCGCGTTCGGCCGCTCGCAGCACGGCAAAACCTTCCATCGATTCGACCTGCGCGCCGCGGCCGGCCAGTCGCGAAGCCGTTTCGTCGGTGGCCGTCACGCTCGAAACAGTAACGCCGTTCAACACCGCAAAGCCGCGTGCGCGCAACTTTTCAACGATCATTACGTCGGAGCGTGCGTGGTCGACGACGCGTTCGCCGGGTGGCAGCGAGATCGGCTCGCCGGTTTCGAGTCCGAGTTCCATCGTGTCCTCGCCGACGATCACGCCGGCGCCGATTTGCGCGGCACCAGAAAGCGCGCCGCCGAGCCCGGCGTTTACCACGAAGCGATAATCGCGGTTCGCCAGCGCGGTGGCAACGGCTGCCGTGGCCTCGACTGGGCCGACACCGAACGCGAGCCGGTCGACGCCGTCGCGGTCTTTCCAGAAGCCAAGCTCGGCGTCGACAGCGCAGGCGAGCAGAATCACGGTACGCCGATGAACTTGTGCGTCTGCAGCGAGAGGCGGAAACGCCGGGGGTGCGCCTTCGCATACTCCAGCGCAATCGTGACGTTCGCCGGGCGGTTGCCTTCGGGTTGCAACAGAATCGTCGGCAACTCGGCAAAGAGCGGCAGATGCTCCTCGGGCACGCGCTCGTCGACGATCAACTTCGCTTCGTTCGCGCGAGCGGCCATGCGCCCATCGACGCGTTCTTTTGGCGAGACGCAGAGCCAGACGTCGGCGGGCAGGTCGGCGTAGATCGTTCCATTCGATTCGATATGCACGCGGCGTCCGTCTTTTCGCAGCGCCTCGATCAAACCGGGCGTTTCGGCTTGCGCCAGCGGCTCGCCGCCGGTGAGGATCACCATCGGGCAATCCCCGCCGCTTTCCCGTACCTTCTCGACGACTTCATCCGCGCTAGCGAAAAGCTTCGTCGAATAATCGGTATCGCAAAAATCGCAAGCAAGATTGCAACCAGCCAGCCGCACGAAGACAGCCGGCGTCCCGGTCCACATTCCTTCGCCCTGAATACTGTAGAAGATCTCAGCTAGTTGAAGCATCCGCTATTCACGATGGTAAATCGCTGCGGCGGAGAATGGCGCAGGCTCGGGGGGTTTCCCAGAGCACGGCCTCTTCGAAGCCGTGCAGGTGGCTGTCGAGCTGTTGCCAGATCCAGAGCAACACGTTTTCGGCGGTTGGGTTCTCGACGATGTCGTTGAGCGTTTGATGATCGAGGCGGCTGACGACGCGTTGCTCGACGATACCTTCGATCGTCTCGAAATCCTCGACCATGCCGCTGGCCGGCCCTTGCGTCTGCAGCGGGCCTCGGATCGCGACCTCCAAACGGTATGAATGCCCGTGCATGCGCTTGCACTTTCCTTCGTGATGCGGAAGCGCGTGCGCCGCTTCGAAGCGGAAATGCTTGCGAAGTTCCGCTTACAGATCTCCTTGCGGGCCCATCGCTTCCAGGCGCCGCTTGAGTTCGGCGAGGAAGCCGCTGGCGACGTAACCGTCGACGACGCGGTGGTCGAGCGAGAGGCAGCAGTTCATTATGGAGCGGATCGCCAGCGAATCGTCGTCACGCACGACGACCGTCTTGACGACCGTCTCCATCGTGACGATGCCCGCTTGGCCGCCGTTGATGATCGGTGCCGAGGCCCAGGAGCCGTTGGCGCCGTTGTTGTTGACGGTAAACGTACCGCCGGCGAGATCGTCGACGCCGAGTTTGTTCTTGCGCGCCTTGTCGATCAGGTCTCCGCCCTTGATCGCGAGCCCTTTGATCGAGAGCTTGTCGGCACCACGGACGACTGGGACAACGAGATTGGCGGGCAGGCCGATCGCGATGCCAATGTTCACCTCGTCGCTGACATAGATGCTCGGCTGGCCGCCGGCGCTCGCGGGCACAAAGCGCGCGTTCATCAGCGGAAATGCTGCCAGCGATTCGACGACCGCGCGGATGAAGAAGGGCAGCAGCGTGAGCTTGAAACCCGTCTCGCGTTCGAAGCGTTCCTTCTCGCGAGCGCGCCACTTCCAGACGTTGGTCACGTCGATCTGCACCATCGACCAGGCATGCGGCGCGGTGTGCTTGCTCTCGACCATGCGTTCGGCGATAATCTTGCGCGCTTGCACGAGCGGCACCGTCGTCCCCGGAATCGGCTGGGCGTAGGTCGAGGTGCGAGTGCCCGGCGGAATCGCCGCAGCGGCTGCCGGCGTAGCAGGCGCCGGCGCGCCGGTGCGTGCCGCCGCCAACACGTCGTCGGCGGTAACCCGGCCGTTCGAGCCGCTCCCTTTGATCGCGCGAATGTCGATACGATGTTCGCGAGCCAATCGTCGAACGGCAGGCGATGCGCCGCGTAGCGCGCCTTCGAGCTCGAGTTCCGATACGGCAGCGGCGGCGGGCGCGGGCGAACCGTTGGGCGAGGACGCGGCCGGCGAAGATTGCGCAGCCTGCGGTGCCGGGCCAGCGGGTGCAGCGGCCGTCGCCGCAGCCGGCGCGGTCGACGCCGCCGGTGCAGCAAGCGTTGCCGCCCCGACTTCGTCGATCACGGCGATCGGCGTGCCCGTAGCGACCGTCTCACCTTCCTTGACCAAGAACTCGCGAATCGTACCGGTCACCGGCGACGGAACGCCGGCGTTGACCTTGTCGGTCGAAACCTCGACGAAGTCTTCGTACTTGTCGACCGAATCGCCGACGCTCTTGAGCCATTGGGCCACGGTGCCCTCGGTGACGGTTTCACCGAGTTGGGGCATCGTTATCGTCGTTGCCATGTTTAGAACTTCACCATCGCGCGCATCGCATCAGCCATTTCAGCAGGCGACGACATGAACTCTTCCTCGAGCGGCATCGCGTAGCCCATCGACGGCACGTCGGGACCGCACAGACGCCGGATCGGCGAATCGAGCGAGAAGAGCGCCTCTTCGGCGACCATCGCGCTGATTTCGGCACCGATGCCGCCGAACTTGTTGTCTTCATGAATGATCAGCAGCTTACGGGTCTTCTCGACGCTGTTGAGGATCGCGGTTTTGTCCATCGGGCGAATCGATCGCAGATCGATCACCTCGACCGAGAGGCCCTCTTCCGCTAGGCGTTCGGCCGCTTCGAGCGCCCAGTGCAGGTAGAGGCCGTACGAGACGACCGTCAACTGCGTCCCCGCTTTGCGCACGTTGGCCTTGCCCAGCGGAATCGTATAGTGACCGCGGGGCACTTCGCCTTTGATCAGGCGATAGGTTTTCTTGTGCTCCAAAAAAAGCACCGGGTCCGGATCGTCGATGGCGGCGTTGAGCAGGCCCTTGACGTCGTCGGGAAACGACGGCGCGACGATTTTTAAGCCGGGAACGTGGTAGAAGAGCGCCTCGATGGAGACGGAGTGTGAGAGCGCGCCGCGAACGCCGCCGCCATACGGCGTGCGAATGACCAGCGGACAGGTGTATTCGCCGTTTGACCGATAGCGAATCTTCGCGGCCTCGCCGACGATCTGGTTGAACGACGGATAGATAAAATCCGCAAACTGAATTTCGGCGATCGGACGCAAACCTTCCATCGCCATGCCGACCGCGATGCCGACGATCGATGCCTCGGCTATCGGCGTATCGATGACGCGCCGCTCGCCGAACTCGCCGATGAAGTCCTTCGTGATCAGAAAGACGTTGCCGCGCGCGCCGACGTCCTCGCCGAGGATCACGGTGCGCTCGTCGTTCTTCATCGCTTCGTAGAGCGTCGCGCGAACCGCCTCGACGTTGTTCATCACCGTCGAGTTCGTGCTGCTTACGACTGCCACGGTTCCCACGCTCCTTCGTAGACGTGCTTGTAGAGGTCGGCGGGTTCGGGATAGGGCAGCGCCTCGGCCGCGTCCGTCGCTTCGTTGGTTTCCCGCAAGACGTCTTGGCGCATTGCCGCGACGCCGCCGGCCGTCACGATGCCGCGCTCGAGCAGCAGCGCTTCGAAGGCCGGCACCGGGTCGTCTTTGCGCCGCTCTTGCACGACCTCGCGCGTGCGATAGGTGAGGTCGTTGTCGTCGGTCGAGTGCGCGAGGTAGCGGTAGCAGGTGCCCTCAACGAGCGTCGGCCCTCCGCCGGTGCGCGCGCGATCCATCGCTTCCTTAACCGCGGCGTAGGTTTGGATCGGATCGAAGCCGTTGAAACGCCGGCCCGGCATGCCGTATCCGGCCGCGCGCTTCCAAATCTCGGGCTGCGCCATCTGTTTGTCAAGCGGCGTGGAAATCGCCCACTCGTTGTTTTCGACCAGCATCACGAACGGCAGCTTGTGCACCGCGGCGAAGTTCATGGATTCGTGCCATTCGCCCTCGCTGGTCGTTCCGTCGCCGCAAGTCGCCAAGACGGCCCGCCCGGTTTCGCCACGATACTTGATCGAATACGCGGCGCCGACGGCATGCGGCAGATGGGCCGCGAGAATCGACGAGAACGA
>PMTY01000045.1 GCA_003167155.1 Candidatus Cybelea tumulisoli | reverse complement strand
CTCGAAGAGTCCATCAACGGCTTCAACTTCTCCGACTCTAGCACCGTCATTCCGGTACGCATCTCCATTAACCCCACGTCACGGACGGGTTGGGTGAACGGGCCACAGGTCGATCAACTCCAGGAGTTCTCCTACTAGGGATTCCCGTGGCTACTCCGCGCAGAACGCTACATCGGCGGAACTAGGCCATTCTTCCCGACAAGCACGAACCTGGCTGCGAGTGCGCCGCCGTTAGCAATGGCGGATACGCGAACGTGAGCGCCCGGTGTAAGCATAGCCCGGGTGCCGCGTTCGATGTAGACGACGGGGACCTCCGAGGGGATGACGATCGTCTTCGTGCCGCTCGGAAAGATCATCGTGATCGTCGTTCCGGTTGCGGTCGAATGGGCCGCTCGCACCGTGGAGTTCGCCATCATGTTGGGGACTGCGACCGTTCGAACGGTGGAGTTTGCCATCATATGCTTTGCGCTATCGTTCATCTGCGTGAAACCTTCGCCGGTGCCGCGCAAGGATGGCGCGAAGATGTGCACCTCAGTGGACTTGAAGGTTCCATCGGGCTGCGGAGCTACGGTCGTGCCAATAAACGACCCCGCGGTAATGTCGGCGAGCGCAGAGCGGCTAACCACGAAGAATCGAATTTTGGAATTGTAAGAGACGCTTTTCCGACCGGATGAGGTGTCGATAACCAGGGTCGCGGCGTTCGCGGAAACGATCGTTCCCGAGAGAGTGACCTGCTGCGGATTCTCCGCAGATCGAGCGACTTGCGGCGCAATAATTACAAAGGCAACGGCGAGGGCTAGTATACGCACGTGGACTCCCTTCTTTTCCAGTGAGCGGTGAGACACTGGCCACTCTGCACCGAACTTCTGAAAAATGTCTGAGCCTCGGCCGCCGGAGGTTCGACCGGAACGGAATCGCCCGGCAGTGGCTCGAAAACCGGAGCATATCGAGAATCCCGGATGAGGTGGCTATGTGCACGATTTGTGATCTTGCCCAAGCGTTTGCGTCAAAGAGGCAAGCAACGCCGAACATTTCGCGCGGCAGGTTCGTTGCGTCGGGACTAGCGGCCGGCGCGTCCATTGCGGCAGCGAGCGCCGGAGACGCCCTTGCCGATACCGCTACCGCGAACGTCGTTTTCGTCAACGGCAAGGTATACACCGTCGACTCCAAACGGCCGTGGGCGCAAGCCGTCGCCGTCAAAGGGCGGCGGATCGCCTACGTCGGCGATACGGCCGGTGCTAAAGCCTTCGTCGGGAGGCGCACCGAGGTTATCGACCTAAGCGGAAAGATGCTGATGCCCGGCTTCGTCGAGGCACACACGCATCCGTACGTCGGATCGACGCTCAGCCAAGGCGTCGATTTGCAGTACGACACGCGCGAGAAACTCCTCGAAGTGCTAACCGCCTACGCCAAGACGACTACGAATAACTCGCTGGTGCGCGGCTTCGGCTGGCGCTACATGGCGTTTCCTTCGACCGGCCCGCGCAAGGAAGATCTCGACGCGATCTGGCCTGACCGTCCCGTTTTTCTGTGCGCCATAGACATCCATTGCGCGTGGGTCAACTCCAAGGCGCTGCAGCTCGCCGGGATTACCAAGGATACACCAGATCCGGTGCCCGGCTTCAGCCGCTTCGAGCGAGATCCGGCCACGGGCGAACCTACCGGCTTTCTGGTGGAGCCGCCCGCGATGGTGCAGGTGCTCGACGCGGCCGAACCTTTCACGATCGACACGGCAGCGGCAAACCTCGGGCTCTGGCTTCCCAAGGCGTCCGCAGCCGGCATCACGACGGTGATGGATGCCGGTGTGATCGTCGTGTCTGAAGACGAGGCGTTCCAGCATTACGTCGACCTGGAAAACGCGGGCAAGCTACCGTTCCGCGTCGTCGGCACACACTATTATAACGACCCGAAGACCGACCCGATCCCGATCATTACGGGACTCCGCGCGAAATACCGTACGGAACTCGTCCGTGCCTCGGTACTCAAGCTCAACATCGACGGCGGCCTCGAGCCGTATACGGCATACCTCATCGATCCGTATAGCGACAAGCCCGATACCAAGGGCGTGACGCTCATCCCGCCCGACCGCATCAAGCAAATCATTAGCACCGCCGACCGCGAAGGTATCGACGTGCACTGCCACGTCATCGGCGACGGCGCGGTTCGTCTCGTGCTCGATGCCGTTGAGGAGGCAATCGCGGCCAATCCGCCGCGCGACCGCCGCCATTCCCTGGCGCACCTGCCGTTCGTCAGCGATTCCGACTTAACGCGCTTTGCCAAGCTCGGCGTCATCGCCCAATCTTCGGCGAATTGGGCGGTTTTCGATCCGGCCTTCATCGACCTCGTGCCGAAGCGACTGGGAAGCCGCGCCGACTACGTTCTCCGATACAATTCGATTCTAAACGCAGGCGGGCGAGTTACCCTCGGCACGGACTGGCCGGCGGCGAGTTACTACAGCACCTACAAGCCGCTCGATGCAATCGAGAGCGCTATGACGCGCCAGGTAATCGGAAAGCCGGACGCCGTGCCACTACCACCGATTGGCGAGCGGATCGACCTCGCGCAGGCGCTGCGCGCAAACACGCTCGACGCCGCCTACCAGCTGCGCTTGGAGAAAGCTACCGGATCAATCGAGGTCGGGAAATTCGCCGATCTGGCCGTCTTGCAAGAGAATCTCTTCAACGTTCCAGCACGCGAGATTCACGCCACCCCAGTCGTCATGACGATGATGAACGGAGGCTTCACGCACCGAACCGCGTCCGGCTAGTCGAATCAAAGGGACGCCGGTTCGAGGGACACTTCGTTCCCTTTGGCGGCGTGATGAGAGCGACGAAGTACGTGCTGATCGCGTGGTCCACGCACGTGCTCGGATCCGCGTCGCTGGTATGACCGTAACCGTCGTGGGTTAGAAGAACCGCGTTGCCAAGCCGCGATGCGGCGCGGACGGCGTTATCGTATGCCGTGTTCGGATCGAACCGCGTACCAATTACGAGGATGCGGTTTTTCGTGAACGCATTCCACGGGCCGGTGTAGCGATCGGCGCTGCGCACCAGCCAAGAAGCGCACGGAGCCCAGAGCAGCCAGCCGTTCACGGGCCCGCTAATGAAGCTCACGTCGCTCAGCCCACCGATGACCTCGGGCCAGTTCTGCGGTCCGGGCCGAGGTGGAAACGGCTTATCTGCGCATTGAAGTCCGACAGCCGAATCGAGTGCGGGCTCCAGAAACGCCTTCACGTCTCGAGCCGTGCTCTCGAGCGCGGAGCCATCGCCGCGAGCGGCTTTGTCGAGATCGGCTGCGAGCTCCGGCCACTGTGTGGGAGCGCCAAGCCGCACCCACAGGACGATCAAGGCATCCCCGTAGGTCAACTTGCCGATCGGCGCGCGTCGCAAACGCGCCAACAGCCGCCGCACACGCGGCGCGACCGGGCCATCGCCGGCCAGATCGCAGCGGGGCCGTCCGGCACTTTGGCAGAGCGACTCGAATTTGCGCAGGACCAGATCTGCGTCGCCGATACCCTTCGCAATGCTCTCTGCAGTTCCGGCGGTAAACGCGACCGGGTCGACCACGCCGTCGAGTACCATCGTGCGGACTCGGAGCGGGAACATGTTGGCGTACGTTTGACCGATGAACGTGCCGTACGAGACTCCCCGATAGTTCAACTGGGAATCGCCGACGAGTTGGCGCAGGTAGTCGAGGTCGCGGACCGTGTCGACCGTGGAGATATGCGCGAGCAGCTCGCGGCTGAGCGACGTACACCATTTTACGAACTCCACGGTCTTGGGCAGATACTGTATGGACTCGGCCTTCGTCGTCGGTATCGACCAGTCGCGCCCCCAGAACGTCTTTCGACTTTGCGCGTTGCTAAAGCAAACAACGCGATCGCTGTCGCCGGTACCACGCGGATCCCAGCTAACGACGTCAAAACGACCTCTACCGATTGCATCCAGCTCCGGAGCCGCGTCCCTCACTTTCGGGACGCCGGCAACACCCGGACCGCCCCAATTGAAGAACAACGAGCCAATGCGTTCGTAAGGACGGCTGGCACGGTGGCGGATCACGGCGAGCTCGATGTCGCCGTCGTGCGGACGCTGCCAATCCAGCGGAACCGCGACTCGCGCGCACTCCAGGGCTTTGGCAGGCTCGTAGCATGAGCTCCAGGCGATGCGTTGACTGGGCGGTAGCCCCGCGGCAACCGATGCGGGTCCGCATGCGGGCCCTACGAGCATACCGACCGCTATAGCAAAAGCTGCCAGATGCAAGAGCGGCAGTTCCAAGGACGCGCGCATCGCCAAAACGTTAGTTCCTACCCACTAGGGACGCTGCGTAGATGGCAACTCTTGAAGCGGTGCTCATGGGAAAGAGGTTTAGTGCCCGCCTCCCACGTTGATCGCCTCGACTTTGCCGCTGATAAAAAGGAAGGCGAGGTGTCCGTAGAGGGTTCCTCCGTGCGAATCGCCGACCTTCTGGTTGTAAAACAGAACCGAGACGCCGCTCTTGGTGTAGATCTTTCCGAGGCCTTCGATCTTTTGGACTTGCGCAAGGCTCATGCCGAGGTTCGCCCCGCGCTTCGTGCCGCTGGGAACCGAACGCCTAGGAAGACCGCCGGGAATGCTCGTCGTCCGAGTGATCACAAGATCGGTTGCCGTTCCGTAAACCAAAAAGATTAGGGCTCTGCTCGCGGGCGCATCATAGTATCCCGCCATGCAGCCCCCTCCACCGACGTTGGTCGTGTAGAAGCGCATCGCTTGGAACGCCGGATCGGTCGGGCGCATCGTATTCCATCGGTAGGTCAGGATAGTATCGAAGGCCAACGGGTGAACGCCGTTTTCGGAATCTCGAGGTCCGACAGAAAAGATCTTGCTAGCGGGCTGTTGTGCGAACCAAGCGCGGAACGTCTCGCAGCTGTTGATTGCGATCGTCCCTTGCGAGGCCGGACCCGCCCCGATGCAGCTGACGCCGAGCCCGAGACTTAGCGCGGCGATTCGGGCAGACCGGTGCATCAGCCGTCGGCTCTTGGTCTCCATGTATCCGACGTGCGTTACGGCAGGAAGGTACCCCTGCTCGCACTTTGCCCGCAGAGGGGCCGCATTTTGAAACGCAGTATTCCTTGGCATGGAGTTGCTATCGGAGAGAAACAATGAGATCGTTAACTATTAGCCGCCGTGGCCTTAGCATATGTACGGCCATTTTTCTTCTCGCCGGCTGCGGCGGATCTCAGTCAGGCGCCGCTCTTACCCCAACCTCGGCCGGCGGTGTGTCGTCACGCCTCCACCGCCTGGGCGGCGATCCCTGCGAGGGCAAGGGTGGCAGCAGCGCGCCGCCGACGAATACCGAGTTCACCGTAAACGGACGCTACATCCAATACAGCGTTGGGCACGCATCGCCGCGTAACTTCTTCGTCAAGGGGGTCGGCTATTCGCCGACGCCGATCGGGGGCTTCCTTTCGGACCCGCCGGCGTGTAACTCGCCGCTTCGCAACAGCAACAAGGAGATCTGGTCGCGAGACCTTCCGTTGATGAGGGCGATGGGCGTCAACGTGATCCACGTCTATAACGTCACGCCGCCGCCTTGGGACGAAGGCCCGGACGCGCACGTCGGCACGATCAACGAGTTCCTCGATGCTGCCTGGAACAACGGCAAGGATCCCATCTTCGTGCTCATGAGCATCCACTTCACGAGCGATAAGCTATTGAACGAAGGCTCAGTGAGCAGCCTCGTGAAGCAGTATTACGAACTCGACAAAAAGTACGCGAAGTATCCGGCCGTGATGGGCGTAGCGATCAGCAACGAGATCGTCGGAGACGACGTCTGGGATAACGCGACGTGGTGGGCGAACTTCAACCGCGTCGCGTCGGCGGCGAAGCGCGGATTCCAGGATCAGGGCGCAAAGAAGCTCGTGACGACATCCGACTACGATGGCCTCACCCGGTTTGACTACAAAGGCATCAAACAAATAGCCCAAATCTACTACGGCGAAAAGCACCACGCCGCGGTCGACGTGTGGGGCGACAACACTTTCCGCGGGCGCTCGTTTACCGAAGCCCCAAACCTGTTCACTCAGGTCCGGGACACCACGAACAAGCCGGTTATCCTCACGGAATACGGCGGGACGGCCGCATATCACACCGCCGAAACAAACACTTACAGTTACCCGAAAGGCGACCCGAATAAGAACGGCGTGTGCGATCCGCTCAAACCGACAAAGGTGCCGCTTACCCGGGACGCCGCAGAGCTGCCGAAAAAGAAGAACAAGAATCCAAACATGCCCGGGCTCGTGGACTATGTGACGAACAGCGCGACGCTCTTGTACAGCGGATATAAAACCGACGGCGTCGTTTCCGGCGGAACCTATCTAGAATGGACCGACGAGTGGTGGAAGGCCGACGTCAACAACTGGGAGTTTCGAAGCAGACACGTAGGAGACCTCAACTTCACGAATTATTTTCCCGGATGCGCTCGGGATGAAGCGTGGTACGGCCTCAACGCCATTTCGAAAGGCCGCGGCCCCGTCGACGAGCTGACCGCCCGTCCAACGCTTGATGCGCTCAAGCAAGTCTGGTCGACAGAACGCTAGAGTGGAATCTAACTGTGGACCCCAAGGAGCTGACTGCGAACCGCGGCGGTTAAGTCGACGCTTCCCTTCGGGCGCGAACCGGTCACGACGACGCCGGTAAGGTGACGCTGGAGTCGGATCCTCTCGGCGGTTCGATCGATCTGGGCGACGATCGCGCGGTAGAGGTCGCGCCGATCGCTCTCGAGCCGCGCGAGCTGCCGGTTCGTCGCGGCGCGCGATTCGCGGTCGGCTTGCGCAATTTGCCTGAAGCGGCCGGAGATTTCGCTGCCGGCGCTCTGCAACCCACTCGCAATCGCGCTCGCATCGCTCTGCGAGCGATAGGTTGAGCGGAAAAATGCGAGCTCGGAATCGAGGGATGAAAAGGCAGCACCTGCATTCGATTCGGCTTGCGAGGCGCGGCGCCGGATCGCAAGGTTCGCAGCGGCTTTCCCGCGCAGCTGTGCGCTCATCCGTGCATTCGCAGCCGTTCCGAGCTTACTCAGCTCGTTCAAATAGTTCGCCAACGTAGCCGTATCGTCGCGTCGCATCCGCGAGCGCGCGACCGATTCGCTTCGATCGAAGGCCTCAATCTCCGATCGAAGCGCCGCTCGCGTCGCATGGCTGAGGTAGGCGTCATCGTCCAACTTGAGCCGCAGGCGCAGCCGCTTCGGCGCGTCTTGGCGCGCGAGGTCGTAGGCGAACGTCAGTTCTTTCTCGTGCAACTGCTGACGCCGAGCCTCGTAAGCGTGCTTGATGCGGTCCGCCATAGCCTGCCCAAAGGCCGTGACGCTTGCGCCCGTTTCGCGCTGCAGCTCGGAGTCGTAAGCGGCGACGTCGCGCTCGTGCGCGACGCGAAGCGCGGCGATCGCCGCTAGCGCCCCGCTTTCTTCACCACGATCGGCAGCAGTGGCGCTCGATGCAGCTCGATGCGCACGCGTTGCGGCGCCGGCAGCATCGCTTTTCAGCTTCGCCGCGCCGCGTTCTGCGCGCGCGGCGGGATCGGTGAGACCCGAGACGCTTCGCGTGCCGCGTAGGGCGGCGATCTCACGATCGTATTGCGCAAGGACGCCATACAGCGGGTGCGCGCCGATCAGCTGCGGCAGATCGGCAAAGCCGATCGATTCCCCGCGTCCAGCGCCCAACAAGAGCAGCGCCAAAACCATTGCAACAGTGCGCGATGCCGCGGACGTCACGGAAACTTCCTCACGTAGGAAAGCCCAATGCCGTTGGTGCCGGTGGCCGGTAGCAGCGTCGTCGCAGGATTCAGGTCCAGCACGTTGGAGGCGACGGGTTGCGTTTGCGGCTGCGCCGCAAAGAGCGACGGTCCCGTAGCCGTGTACCATGTCAGACGATAACCGGTCGCCGGATCCGGGTGCGCCTCGAGCGTCACGGCTTGCACCTTTGGATATCCAAAGCTCTGGGCAAAGATCGCGTTTACGTTCTTGCCGAATGCTTTGACCGCATTGAGTCCCAGGCCGGTCTGAATGTCGGTCGTGATCTGCACCGAAGTGAAGCCGAACGCGCTCGCTACCGAGGCGGAGAGCGGCTCCAGCATCGTTCTGGTAAAGAGCGTGTTGACCTGACCGAGTGCAACCTGCTGCGCGGCCGAGGTCGCCGAGAAACCCGTTCCGCCGGTCGAGTTCACGCCCGCGACCGCGCCGAACTGTTGCGCGCCCACGAGCAATCCGAGTATTTGCTGCTTGTCGTACGACGGATCCGAGCTTAGGTCGAGGTTCATGTTGGTTACCGGACCCGAGACGTGCATACGAACGGCGGTGGGTGGATTCGCAACGTAGGTCGTCGCGACCGCACTGACATCGGGAACCAGACCGCTCGAGGGGTCGAAGTCGACGTTGGCAGTCTCCAAATTAAACGTGCGGTAGAAGCTGAGCGTTCCGCCGGTCGAACGGAAGCTGCCGGTAAGCTTCGGCGCTCGCAAGGTGCCGGTCAGCGCCACATCGCCCGTCGCGCCGACGTCGACGTTGGCGCTTTGGACGCGAACGTTCTTCCCAGCGGCGATTCGAAGGTTCGCGAAGGCAATCCCCGGCAGGCTAGGCGACGTTTTGCCGCCGCCCTTCACGTCGAGAAATGCGTTGAGCGGCAGACGCGCATCAGAGACCGCGATATCGCCGCTCATCTGCGGCGTCGCGCCGTCAAGCCGCGTGACCGCAACGCTGCCGTTGAGTATGCCTTGGAAATACGCAGGCATATCGAGGCGAGCGTTTTGGACCCGTGCAGTTAGGTCGAAGGCCGCGCTCGCCGGCTCTCTCAAACTTGCGAGCGCCGCCGTCGCCTCCGCCGCGAGCGATCCCGCTCCGATCGACGCGCGCGATCGCAATGACGCGTGCGTGCCGGAAAAGGCGAGCTCGCCGAAGACGCCCGCGATCGGCGATCGCTCCATCGGTCCGGTGAAGCGGCCGTTGCGCAGGGTGAGCGTGCCGTTGAGCTGCGGCGCGTCGACGCTGCCGCCGCCGATGACGGTGCCGTCGATGCGACCCTCGATCTGCGTTCCCTTCGGCAAGAGCGCGACGAAGTTCGAGAGCTCGATGTCGTAGGCGGTTAGGGAGGCCGCGACCGGCCCGCGCCCCGCTGCGACCTTGGCCGTAGTAATCGCAATGGGCACGGTCGCGGCAAACAGCGCCTTGCCGCGCGCCAAGTCGATCTCTCCCTCGCGCACCGAGGCCGACGTACGATCGACGGCGATCACGCCGGCGATGCGCGGGATCGTGAGATTCGCATACTGCAACGCCTGCAGCGTGACCGTATCGCCCAGTTGCGGCTGCGCGCGCGTGCCGCTTAGCCGCAGCATCGAGTCGAGCGTTCCAGCCAGCTTGAAGTCTTTGCCGGTCGCTTCATCGAGCAGATAGCCGACGTTTGGACTGGTGCTGTGCGCAACGAGCGCGAGCCGATCACCCGGGCGCAAACCGAACGTGCCCGACGCGGTCGTCGCCAACGACGGTACATCGAGCTCCGCCGAAGTGATCGTTCCTCTCCCGTGCGAAACCGAGGCCGCAACATCGAATCGCTCGATCGGTATGCGCCCCGCGGTGCCGTTCGCAACGGCAGCGCGTAGATTCATCGCTATATCGGGGTAGCGACCAGAAATGCTGGTCTGCGCGTTGAGCCGCCCCGTGACCGGAACGTTCAGCCCGAGCATCGGAAGCCACGTACCGAGATCGACGTTGGTCGCCCGCGCGCGCAGATTCGCCTGCATCCCGGCGGGCGTCACGGTACCGCTGAGATTGACGGTCCCGGCCGGTCCACCCAGGCTCACGTTCGTGCCGATCGAGTCGCCACTGCTGCGCCAGCTCGCGGCGACGTTTCCTAGCGCAAGCCGGCGATACTGCGCTCGGGTGAAGAATGCGGTGCCGCTGCTGGCGATCAGCTCGGTTCGGCTCGTGGTCGCGCTCAGCGCGAGCGAGCCGGTTCCGGCAAGCGTGTCACCCTGGTCGAAGAAATCGTTGAAGTCGGCGAGGTCGGCCTGCGGCGCTCGTACCTTGATGTCGGCGTTACCTGACGTCGTCGCGCTGCCTGCGAGTGCGACGCTGGTAGAGCCGACGGTAACGTGTCCGCTTCTTAACGCAAGTGCGTCGCGGTCGCCGCGCACGCTGGCATGAAAGCCGCGAAAGGCGAGACCGTTGACCAAGCCTTCGGGAGCGCTCACAGTGCCCGCGAACGAGGGGCGCATGCCTCTTCCGCGTACGTGCAGATCGGCGTCCACGCTGCCTTGAAGGAGCGCGGCCTCTCGCGGCTGCAACTGCGAAACGAGCGCGCTCAGGTCGGAGGTGTGCAACTCGGCCGCGAGATCGTAGCGCGGTGCGGACGTACCGCGCAGAATTCCGGTAACGGTTCCCGCCGCGCCGATGAAGAGCGGGCCGAGCGCGGCCTGCGCGTCGCTCACGTCGAGCGTTCCACCGGCGAATGCCAGGCCCGCGCTGCCGTTCACCTCGAAGTCGCGATAGCGCGCGCCGGCGACGACGACGGTTCCCGCAATCTTGGGCGCGTGCAGTGTTCCATCGACCCGCGCGCCGAAGCTCGCCTCGTGGTTAAGCTGTCCGAATATCCCGCCTTGCAGCGCATCGCCTCGCGACGCAAGCCGCCCTTGCGCCGTCGCCACGCCCAACGTGGTCGCAATTCGCGCGATGCCCAGGACCCCGATGGTCGACTTTGCTTCGCCGCCAAAGAGCGTCGCGCTCAACGAGCCGTCCGCCTGCGGGATCGAAAAGTTCCGTACGCGGGCCAGACCGACTGCAAGATCGCGCGGCCGATCTAGCGCGATTCGAGCGTAGAGCATGCCGTGTCCGTGCCGCAGGCGCAGCGGCCCGACCGCACCCTCGCCGTTGCTCGCGACGTTGAAGATCCCTTCGAGGTTCTCGTTCGGTCCAGCTCCCGAGATGATACCGCGCAACGCGATGGACTTCGGATCGTTCGCCGTCGCGAGCACGGTGCCGTCGAGCGCGAACTGTGGCAGCAACGCGCCGGCGTAGGGGAGGTCGCCGGGCGCGGAGTGCACGGCAAGCAGCATCGCGATTGCGTTGGGCTGCTTGCGCATAATTACGCGGCCGCGCGCGGTCAGGCCGATTCCGCGATACCTCCCGTTAAAGGCCACGATGTCGGCTTCGCGCCCGTCGTACGCAACCAAACCATCGATGCGCTGCAGCGATGTCGAAGCGTAGGCGATCGCCGGAGCACGCAAGTCGATCCAGATCAGCGGCTTCGTCGCGCTTCCTTCGACGAGAAGCGCGAACGCAAGCCGTCCGCGCATCGGGAGGCGCGCAGCCTGCGGGAAGGCCTCGCGCAGCCGCGCGAGATCGCCTGCGCCGCGGATCGCGATTCGCACGTGCGGGTCGCCGACGGCGTAGATTCCGCCACTTATACGTGCGAGGGCGCCGCCAACGCTCGCAGTCAACCCCGGCGTCAGCAAGCCGTTCTCGTAGACGTCGACCGGCCCGCGCACGCCGGTGACCTCCTGTGAGAGACCAGCAACCGAAATGCTCGCCGCCGAGAGCGTGGCGCGCGCGGCGATATGCGGCGTTAACGTACCACCGGGTGTCCCCAGCGCAAAATACCGGGCATCGACAGCTTGAAGCATCCCGGCATCGAGGCGAAGCGAGGGAGAGTCGACGACGAAGTTTGCCGCAGCGGCGATCGGGAGCTCCGGCGAGGTCCAACGTTGATCGATATAACCGCGTTGCAGATCGATCTCGCCGCGTCCGCGGACCGGATAGAGTCGCCCCAGTCGCTCGCCGTATTGCAGCGCGATCGCATACTGCGAGCGCTCCGACGACGCGATATCAGCATCGGCATCGACATCCCTGACGTACATACGCCGCTCACTCGGCTTGGCACGGGGGCTTTCGTTGACGACCTCGATCGAGCCGTCGCGAACGACTGCTCGCAGCATCAGCGGTTTTTGGGTGCGGACGTCGTTCGCCGGACTCTGCAGCCGCGGAACGTTAAAACTGCCGTCGGCGTGACGCACGATCGTCAAGTTGGGCGACTCGACCGTAACGCTTTTCAATCCGTAGAGGCGCTTGCCGCTCGGGAGCAGGTCGCGCAGATCATATGTCAGCGAGAGTCGCGCAATCGTCGCGATGGGCTCGTCACTCAGCGAGGTTACGCGAAGGTTTTCGAAGACGGCCTGCTGCGCCGTCACGTGCATCGAGGCAAACGAGACGCGCACGTGCGCGAAGGAGGCCGCGGCGTCCGCGATCGCCAGGCGTACCAAAGCCTGTCTCTGCCAAAATGCGATCGCCGCGATGCAAAGAAGCCCCATCGCTACCGTGACGTAGACGCGAGCTCTTCCTTGCTTCATGAGTACTGCTTTCCCCCAGCCCCAGCGATCGTACCACTGTTGCCCTAGAAGGAAGGAAAGCTGAGCGCTAGCTGTGCGGCGTCGTTACAGCACTGCGTTCGCCGCGTGAGAGCGCGCCGATGCAGCTTAAGCTGTTGCATGAGCGAGTGGATGGAACGCGCGACTGAAGCCATGTCATATTGCGCGGTAGGATTTTCCGGTCGCGAATTGCCAAGTCCGGGGAGGTCTGGAACGATGACCGTGTGCGTCCTTCCGGGCACCCGAGCTAGAGCCGACCACATCTGTCCGGTATCGCCATAACCGTGAAGAAGGAGCACCGTCGGCCCGCTCCCTCCGATCCGGTAATAAATTGTCCGACCACCGGCTTGGACCGTGTGAGATGCAAATCCCGGCACAAATTGCGGCATCCCAACCGCGCGTGCATTTGCAGTCGCGGCCGCAAGTGCAGCAAATAGGAAAACTGCGACGGTGTGGGCAAGGCGACGCATGCGGCGATGTCGGTCTTTAGGGCTGCGCGTCTCGGGTCAGCACGATGCCGTCCGGCTGGGCCCCATGCTTGAAGAGGATATCCTTGTTCGACGCGCCGCCCTTTGAGTACCGATACTTATCGGCCGAAGGTACGAGGAACTTATCAGGCTCGACTTGCGCGGATGCCGTTGACTTTCCGTGGGCCGCGTCCGCCACCCAGATGTGCTTGTTCGTCCCGGTGAACGCGAAGCTTATCGGATCGCCGGCGCCCGTGAGCGGCGTCGTCGCAATCGGCATGCCGAGCGAGCCCTTCACCGGAGCGTTGTAGGTGAAGATCGAGACGTTCTCCTGATCGTCCAATGCGATTTTGCCCGTCGACGAAATTGCGATGCCACCCGGGTACCCGATGGAGTTGCCGGTGGTCAGGATGCTGATCGCCTTGCCGCTAACGCCGCCAACGACTTCTCCGGCGACGAAGGCGCCGGACGCGTTCGTGCCGTCAATGTAGAGGTCGCCCTCGTCGTCGAACGCGTCGAAAATGACTTTATAGAAATTGGCGTTCGAAAGCGTCGTCAGCAGCGTGCCGCCCTTATTGAAGAAGCTGACGCTTCCGGGTCCGGAGCCCGTTGTGAGGATGTTCGCCACCCCAAGATTACCCTTGCTGTCGATCGAGACGCTGGCGGGAGACTCGCCCGGATCGTTAATCGTCGCCGGCGTACCCGTGAAGCCCGCGACGTACACCTGAATGCGGCTATTCTTCGTATCGGCGACGTAAAGGTTCCCTGCCTTATCGAGCGCGAGACCTTGTGGCTGCGAGAAGCCGGTCAGTTGCGCCGTCTGCTTGCCCGCGGCGTTGAAAATATCGACCACGTTGTTCGAGGCATCGGAAACAATGATAGACGCGCCGCCTTTCGCATTGATTTCATTGCTAACGAAAGCAGTAGGCGGAAGGTTGGGGTGCAGTTCCGGAACGCCCGGACGCAGGACACTGGTGCTCTGCGCGCCGACGGACTGCTGCGAAAAGGCTGAGGTTGCCGCGGGAGTTCCGGCGCCGCCGCCCGAGCAGCCCGCCAGAAGTGCAAGAACCACGGTTCCGCTTAAAACGTACTCAAGTCGCGATGGGATAGGCATTAATGAAGTTCTCCACCGATCGAAAGTGTGATTCCGCCTAAACAATAGCACAAACGCGAGGCGGAGAAAAGCAACTAATACTTTCCTTTTTTATCGGTTTGTCGGGTGTCTCGATCAACGCCAAAGCGCCGTTCGAAATGCCGAATGATGCCGGCAAGCTCAAGCAGGCCGTTAGGCGAGACCGAGCGAGCTTAAACACCAAGCCGCTTCGGGCGCGAAGGCCTGCGGGCTAGGGCCGCGCAAATGTACGGCTCGGCGTGGAATTGTTGCGGTTTTCCGATCTCGAATGCCACTATGGGGCGCGCGAGGTATTCTCGAATGTTAGTGGAGCTTTCAACGACGGCGAACGCATCGGCCTCGTAGGCCCCAACGGCGCGGGGAAGTCGTCGCTCTTGCGTCTCCTCGCCGGCGTCGACCCGCCATTCGGCGGTACCGTCATACGGGCAAAGGGCTTGAAGCTGGGGTATCTCGCTCAGGGCGT
The DNA here is from genome assembly GCA_003167155.1 of Candidatus Cybelea tumulisoli. Classification (GTDB taxonomy): domain Bacteria; phylum Vulcanimicrobiota; class Vulcanimicrobiia; order Vulcanimicrobiales; family Vulcanimicrobiaceae; genus Cybelea; species Cybelea tumulisoli. The sequence goes on along the minus strand of PMTY01000045.1, from coordinate 17,167 downwards.
TGCCGACGAGACCGAGTCGACGCTGCAGGACCTCGTCGACGCTGCACTGGCTAGAGCGACGCACGAAGAGTGGGGCGTNNTGCTGATCGACGAGCCCGACTACCTGATTCTCGACGAACCGACTAACCATCTCGACGTCGCGACGATCCGCTGGCTCGAATCGTTCGTGTCCAACGATCCCCGCGGTTATATCGTCGTTTCGCACGACCGCTACTTTCTCGACCGGATAGCTACGCGCATCTGGGAGATCGAGCGAGGTAGCTTCCACGCCTACGCACCCGAACGGCCCGCATACACCGCGTACGTCGCAGCGAAAGAGGTGCGGCTCGAGGCGGAGCGGCGCGAGTACGAAACCTTCGTTGTCGAACGCGACAAGCGGCGCAGAACCATCGCCGGCCTGCGAGCGACGCACACCTCCTCGGATTACAGCCAAGTGCGCAGTCGCGAGAAACAGCTGGCGCGCATCGAAGCGACAACGCAAGCCCCGCCTCCGGCGGCTGCCGAACGCCAGATCTCTGTCCGCCTGCGCCCTTCGAGGCGCGCCGGCCGCGGGTTCGCTTTCGAAGCCCGGGGCTTGAGCAAAGCGTACGATCAACAGCTCTTCACCGGGCTAGCGTTCGACGTCGGGCGCGGAGAGCGCCTCGGCATCGTCGGTCCAAACGGCTCCGGAAAGTCGACGCTTCTGAAGATACTCACCGGCACAGCGCAGCCGGATTCCGGATCGGTTGTCTTCAATCCCGCGGCGCAAGTCGCGTACTTTGCCCAGAATTCGCACGATCAACTCGACGTCGGGGAGAGCGCGCTCGCAGCCGTGCTGGACGGCGCTGCACTGACCCCGCAGGAGGCGCGCGGACTGCTCGGCCGCATGCGCATTAGCGGCGACGCCGCCGACAAAGCCGTGCGCGATTTTTCCGGCGGCGAGCGGCGCCGCATCATGCTGGCACGACTGATGGCGCGCGCGGCAGACATCTTGCTGCTCGATGAGCCGACCAACGATCTCGATATCGACAGCCGCGAAGCACTCGAAAGCGTCTTATGCGACTACGAGGGCACGATCGTCGTCGTCTCGCACGATCGCTATCTTCTGTCGCGCNNGCCAAGGCGTCGCGTCAAACGCCGTTGCGCGTACGCTCGCAGTTAAAGGGGCATATCGAGCGAATCGAACGAGAGATCGGAGGCCTCGATGCGCGCGTCAACGAGATCGAGCTTCTCTTCGAGTCGCCCGAGATCTATACCGACGCGGCCGGATCCAGGGCGTTGAGCGAAGAACTCGCTGGACTAAAAATGCGCAGTCGGGAGCGCGTCATCCAGTGGGAAGCGTTGCTACATCAGCTCGAAGAACTGACGGCCATGTAACGGCTCGCGGCGCGCTTCCTCTCCTATCTCTGTTCCGTAATCGACGACTTCCGGCGCGTCGCACTCTAGCGCTTCTTGAAGCATCGCCAAAGCCAATAGGCGGGAACGGCACTGACAAGCGCGGCGATGCAAGGCAGCGTGTCCCTGGGATAGGCGACCATCGAGTAGGCGACGACTCCGGCACACACAACGCCGAAGATGGCCGTCGTATAGGGATGTCCGGGAACTTCGATGGTAACGCCTTCGTCGGAACGATCGCGGTTGCGAAACACGAAGACCGCGAGCGCGGCCAGTGCAAAGAACGTAAAATCGATGGCGACAACGCCGTCGAGAATCGATTGATACCCTTGGCGAAGCGCCGCGAAGGCGGCACCGGCGAGCGTGATCGCGATAGCTACGACGCCCTGCAGCGCGATCGCGACGATCGGCGCCTCCGTTTTTGGGTGCAGCCATGCGAGACTTGCGAAGAAATCGCCGTCCTCTGCCATCGCATAGTAGATCCGCGGCGACGTGAGGATCTGGTTGCTCAAGAACCCCAGCGTAGAGAGGCCCACGCCCATAGCGATGATCCACTCCCACGCTGGGCCCGCCAAATGCATGATCTCAGTGGCGGGGGCCGAGGAGAGCGCGAGCTTGTCGGGACCGAGCACGCGAATGCAGACGATCGTCACGGCAACGTAGAGCACGATAACGGCGAGAACTCCGATCACCAATCCGTACGAGAGCGTTCGGCGCGGATTTTTAAGTTCGCCGCTCATGAAACTTGCCGTCTGCCAGCCGTCGTAGGCGTAAAGTACCGGGATCATCGCAGAGCCGAGCAGAGCGAACATCCCCAGCCCAATCGCCGGAGACGGGACCGCCGCCACCGGCATGCCGGCCGGCGTGACGACGAACCCCGCGACGATCAGCGCCAGAATTACCGCGACCTTAAGCAGCATGAACAGGTTCTGCGTGATGCCGCCTTCCTTCACTCCGAAACAGTTGATGACGCTGAAGAGTACGAGAACGCCGACGGCCGAAACGATCGCGGGCACATGCCACAGCGCGAGCGGATTGAAGTACAATGCGAACGTGATGGCGGCCAGAGCCATACCGCCGCTTTGAGACACGAGCAGCGCCGTCCAGCCGTACGAGAACGCCACGAGCGGATGAAAGGCGTCGCGCATGTACGCGTAGAGGCCGCCGACTTCCGGCCGACGCGCCGCGAGCTCGGCAAAGACGAAGCCGCCGAAGAGCGCCACGATGCCGCCAACGATCCATGCCGCGAAGATCAGCGGCGTCGTATGCGCGCGCGCCGCAACGACCGACGGATTGACGAAGATGCCCGTTCCGATGATGCCGCCCATGACGATGAGCGTCGCGTCGAATGCGTTGAGCTCGCGCGCAAGGTGCGGACGTTGTTCGGCCACTCGCGGGCTTTTCGTTTGGGCCACGACCAGACCTATCGGTCGGCGGGGGCTATTCGGTCAGCGGCGCGACCCCGATTGTGTCCAGCTGAGAATTAATCGCTTTCACGGCCGTCTCAATGGACGCTCCGTTGCCGGAGTCAGCAGCAGCGGCTTTGTTGAGTTGGTCTTGCCAAGCGAGCAGCGCGGGTTTGCCACCTTCCGTGGCTCGCTCCATCCACGTGTCGCTGGTCCTCACCTTGCGGCAATCGTCCTGTTTGGCCCATTCCCCACCGATCCGGCGCCCGAGCGACGTAAGCTGGGCGGCCACGGCAGCGTTTGTGGTTGGGTCGGTGACATGAACGAGGACCTTTTTACTATCCGAGAACCAGCCGGCGTACTCCCGCGCGCCAAAATAAAATGTGTGCACCTGCCCCCAATACTTGTTCCAACTCTGCCACTCGCCCTCACAATGGTCTGCCTGCCAAACCGCATGGAAGGAATCTCTCCACGAATCGAGGGTCGCAGCATCGTCGGCAAGACAGCAGGCCCGTGCGATGAGAAAGATCGCGAATGTAACCGGTAGTGCGCGCAGTATTTGCGGCACTCTGTATCGTGAGATAGACATCGAGCGCTTGGTTCTGCACCGGCGTCCGCTTTCCCGCGGCTATTCCGCCCGACCGGCTTGCTCGCCCGGGACGTAGCTCGGTCATACCGAACCTACCGCCTCATATTCGCTCAGCTACTTGGAGGTGTCACGTGAGAAGGTTAGCTCAGCACACACTTACAATTGGCTTGGCCGCTGTGTTGCTTGCAGATTGCGCCGCCAGAAATGATGTGCCGCCGATCGGCTCACCGGCGACGAGCACGCAGGCTTTACGCGCAGCTACATCGTCATTTCAGGTGCTGCACCGGTTCGGTCGCCACGATCAGAGTCGCGGAGGAGCCAATCCCTTGGGCCCCTTGCTCGACGTGAACGGCACCTTGTATGGCACGACGTCAAATGGTGGCCGAGGTGGCTACGGCGGCAACGGAGTCGTTTACAGCATCACCACGACGGGCGCGACGAAGGTCCTGTACCTTTTCCGTGGTTACCAATACGGCGACGGTTTTAGCCCCGTCGAGGGATTGATCAACGTAAACGGTACGCTGTACGGCACGACCTCGGCCGGCGGCCACTGCAACGACGGAACCGTCTACAGCTTAAGCACGACGGGCAGGGAGACCGTGCTGCATAGTTTTTGCTATTCCTCTGGTGGGAATGCGGCGGGGGGTTTGATCGACGTAAACGGCACTTTCTACGGCGTGACCGCGCGCGGTGGCTCGTCGGACGACGGAACCGTTTATAGCCTAAGCGCTTCCGGTGCGTACAAAGTGCTCTACTCTTTCAAGGGCGGCACCGACGGTGTTGAGCCGCTCGGGACGCTGCTCAACGTGAACGGCACGCTGTACGGCGTCACGTTTGGCGGCGGTTCATCTTGCGATTACGGCTACCACGGGTGCGGGACCGTTTACAGCGTAACCACGTCGGGCCAAGAGACGGTGCTTCACAGTTTCAGCGGATCTCCGGACGGGGCGCTTCCCGAGGCGGGGCTGATCGACGTAAATGGCACGCTATACGGCACAACATCTGCTGGTGGCCTCCCGTGCGTGGGTGATGGTCCCATGGCTCCAGTCCGGAAGCGAGCCTGCTCGAAATGAACGGAACGCTGTACGGCACCACGTCATACGGCGGGCATGTTACGTGCGGCCACGGCACGTATAGTCTCAGCTGCGGAACGGTCTTCAGCATGACGACAGGCGGGAAGAATGAACGGGACTTGCACAAGTTTCGTGGTTCCGATGGGGCGACGCCAGACTATTTGACCGACGTCAACAACGTCTTGTACGGCGAGACGTACAGAGGCGGTTACGCTAATACATGCGGAACCAACGGATGTGGAACCGTTTTTGCGCTAACGCCGTAAGCCCCGCCTTCATCACACCGCCGAGGCCGCCGAGTTGGCCTCCGCTAGCCCCTCTTGCGACGACCGCTACTTCCTTCACGCCGGTGGGCACGACGAACCTCTGGGCTCCGCCAGTGTAGTTGAACACCGCGAGGACCTTACTGCCCGGGGTGTGGACCGATGCGACGGACGTTGGCATTGACGAGGACGGGACGTTTCCGCCTCCGCACCCTGCGAGCATTGCAGCAGCCACGCAACATGTAAGTGCATGGCGACCAAAACGAGAACCGATCATAGCGCCTGCTCCTTTGCTCTGGGCCCTTAGAACGGAGCAGTTTTGACACCGTTCGGCGTTTCCCTCAGCAGGCTGCTTGTAGCTCAGGCCGTTCTCTCAACAAAAGCGCCCGTTGTTCGGCTAACGCACTCCAAATCACTAGGCACCTTTCGGATTCACCCTTCGCGTCGTTCCATTGACAGATTTTGTCACGGTCCTGTTGTTCGTAAAATGTAAGGCATCCGGGCATTGCGCAGTTTGAAATCGCTTAGCTCCGAATCGCGTGACGCGCAAAGCACGCGAGTCATGTAAGAAGGCTCTGCAGCGATCTCACTTGAGTTCGACGAAGATGGCCTTCGTGTCGGTCGTACCCGTGTTCTCGCCTACGTGCGTTTGGGCGGAGTTCCAGATGACTTCGTGAGGGGNNCGCTTAGTGCGATACCACGCGTAGGCTTCGCCTACATCGCCGTCGTCATTCACCGCGATCACGTGTACGCTGTAGAGCCGACCTGCGACGAAACTCGGCGACAGCCGCATCGTCGCGGTGCCGCGGCGATCGGTCGGCACGTCATTGAGCCATACCAGTGGCGGCAATGATGGCATCGGCTCACTATGCGGCGGCGTATTCGCGCGCACGATCAGCACGCGCGCGGCAGCATTTGCCGCCGAAGGATACAGATAGGAAACCGGGGGCGTGAGCAAACCACCGCCCCAAGGCGTTGAAACCGCGGGCCACGGTGTAACGGCGAAGACCGCGCTGTAGGCCAACTCGGGGAGCAGACCGGTCTGCCTACTGAGGACGGCGGCAAGCGTCGTCGGGTCGACATCGATAAAGAGACGCGCCGGCGTCGCGTGACCGCCCGCATTCGCGACTCTCACGCAGATTCGCGCGAGCTCGCGCAGGCAGCCGATGCTAACCGCAAGCCGGTGCCGTTGCGGTCGCACGGCAACAAACACGTTGCCCGGCGCCTCCCCGCCCGGCGTTCCCGCTTCGATCTTCGCTTCGACCTCGTCGGCCTCGGATCGCGGCGCGAGCAGAAAATGCGCGACACCCTCTCGGAACGGCACGACGAACACGTGGGGATCGTTGGGGCTGCCGGCGGCCACGAGCGCGTCGGCATCGCGCACACTCGTAGCCGTTACGTTGACCGGCACTCCCAATGACGTTTGCGACCGGTCCGGAAAGGCCCAGATCTGCTCCTGGGCGTTCTGCAGGTTGTCGTTGATTTGCATCCAGCCGATGCCCTGGAGTTGCCCCGGAGGATTGTCCTTGACGGTGAATCGATAGGCGCGAGCATCCTCCGGAGCGCACCACCTGGCGATCGCCAAACCGCCAGGCCCGGTCACGAGATGTTGAATCGACCCGGGCACGTCAAGCAACGGTCGCGGCATCAGCGACGCCTCGAACGTGAGCGGCTGATTCGGTACGAGGTTGCCGTGCGCGTCTTGGCGCGTCACGGCGATCGCGTAGCACGTGTTCGGATTGGCGAGCATCGGAGCATAAACGCCGATCATTTCCTTCTGCCAGTTTGAGTGTGCCCAACTCTCGGCGGCAATGCGCTGTGTGCCCGGCTCATAAACCGAAAAGTCCAAATCCTGACCGTACGGCGCTATCACCCAGAGCATCGCATTACCGGATGCGTCGAGGCGCGTTTCGCGCGGCGCACCGAGAACGTTCGCGTTGTAGCGAAGCACCAGGCCAGCCGCCGGCGAACCGTCCGGGTTAGTCGCCGATACGACAAAGGCAGTCGGCTCTCGCGCGACCGCCTCGTATGGCCACGGCGCGGCCTCGATCCGATACGGCGGCTCGGACGAGCCGCTCACCGTAATTGTGTCCCGCAGATAGCGGCCGGGGACGGTCTGTGGCGGAATCACGAAGCTGCCCCATCCGACGTGGTTCGTACTCGCGATGCGGACGCCGAAATCACCGGAAATTGCCGCCGAGGGCCGCTTCGAGATGAATCGGTACCGAACGCGATCGGCGGGACGATACACCTCTCGGTCGGTTTGCAGATACCACGGACCCGTCGGATCGAAGCGGCGCGCCGACAGCTCGACGGTCGATCCGTCGGATGCCGTCACCGTCGCGCGCATACCGCTGGGGGCGCGGATAAGACCATCGCTCGAAGGCGAGATCGTTTCTGAACCTCGCGCGGTAGCCACGATTGCGCGCACGTCACGGCGTTGACGCAGCGTTCTTAGATCGAACGCCATCAATACGTTCGTAGTCGCTCCGCGCGCAATTACTACGGAGATCGTGCTGACGCTTAGGTGTTGAGTCGCCGTTGCGTCGTTGGACTTCAGTTGCACGTCGTAGAGACCGCCCGGCAGCGGTGGAATTGCGATTCGATGGGCGAGCGCGCGCGCCGAATCGGGGCGGCTTACGATGTGCGCGACAACGACCGCGCCACGCGTCACGGTCACGTCGACCGTTTGCGGGACCCGAGTTTGGACCGTATCGAGGAAAGTTCGGTTCGGTAGTGCGTGGAGATTGGGCCAGACGTCGCCTGCTGGCGGTGCGACACCCATCAAGGTTATGCCGGCAAGGCAGCCGGCCATTCGTCCGAACCTGAGCCTCACGACCGGCAGAGCGCGCTTTGCGTGGGAAACGTGACCGTAAACGCGTTTTACGGGGCGATACTGACCGACTGCCCGACGGGTTTTTCGGGCGGCGACTGGAGCGATCGCGTCGGGTTACCGCCTGCGGTGTAGGCCCAGTAGTCGAACTTCGCCTGCGATCCGTAATAGCTGCACCGGAGGTTTCCGCCGACGACGGTTTTCCCGACAATGAACGGCTGCGGCAATTCGACGTCGTTGCCGTCGCAATCGTCGGTAAGAATGGTTTGCCCGATTGACGTAAGATTGCCGGACGCATCTTCGGATACGCGATAGATTGCCGTCTCGTGGTTGTCCAAATAATCCTGATCGGTGAGCGTGAGGTGTTTGCCGTCCCACATGACGCTCGCCGGGTAATAGATGCCGAATCCGCTTAAGTGCACGCCTCGTAACGAGCTGCCTCCGTGCGGCAGCTCGCAAGGAAGAGGATCGGAATATCCTTGTAGCGGTTTAGCCGATCCATACAACAAAGCTTCGACGTACAGATTGCCGGCGTTGTCGTAGCCCGGTGCCCAAAACGGGAAACACACATGGTTTTGATAGGCGTGCGCCTTCCCGCGGGCGTGAACGAAGACGTCAACGCTTTCCGAAGCAGCCACCGCAAGATTTCCGGTGGTTGGGTCGACGGAACATCCCATGGGCTGGTAATCGGTCGTCAGCGTCTTCATGGCTTGCGTGCCTCCGTGCGCGAACTCCGAAACGGAGCTTCCCCCGAAAGCGACAACCCAGACGTTTCCCTTCTTATCGACGCACTGGCCGTACGGATCGTTTAAGCCGCTAAGCTGACCTTCCAACGTCCCTTTGTTATAGTCGTAGACGTAGACGTCGTTGGTGCTCCAATCGGAGACGTAGAGCAGCTTCTTAACGCGTTTTGCGTCGGGCGACATCCACGACGAACGGTGGTCGGGCCGCTTCGGCCCCGCGACGAAATGGGGCATCGTCCTGGCGATCGCGTCGGAAGCGGCGCCTGCCTCGAATCCGGAGTCGGCAGTCGGCGGTGGCGTGTCACCCAGACGCTGAGTAGCACATCCCGCGAGCAAGGCAGCGGCAATGCCGATCGTTAGCGCGTAGCGGCTAAAAGCGAAAGTTCCCATCAGGCATGCTCCCCGCAAATTTGTACGCTCCGTACGTTCGCGGTGCCCTTATCTTTTTCCGCTGGAAGTAATCGCGGGGCGGGCCTTTTCGCAAGGAGGCCCGAGGGTGGTGACAGAAGCGCTGCAACCACACCGTCGCCGCCTAGGAGAATTTTCATGGGCAGCCTGTTTTCCCGAATTGCTTTTTTGGGCTTTGTAGGCCTCGCGATCAGTGCGTGTTCATCCGGTTCCAGCGCGAATCCGACGCTCGGCGCAAACGACTCCCCAGCACAGTCTACGCGTCGCGCCGGCATGGGGCCGACGCAATACTTGTACGTCTATAACGTCGGCATTGCGGGAAGCATCCCCGGCGAATATGCGCGCTACTCAGTTCCGGATCTTTCCTTGCAGGAAACGAGTGAAGCCGACGGCCTCGGAAGCCGAGTCGCGTTCAGCGCCACAGGTCAGCCGTTTTTCGTGGACGAAGGCACCAGCGCGTTTGGCGTCTATCTCATGCCGATCGCGAAGGGCAGCGTCTCCGCGAAGGAGCAGTTCTATGGCATACCCTGCCACGCGTATACGCTCTCGACGGGCCTCCGCGGTAACTTCTACGTCGACCAATATTGCTCGGCGAATGCACTCGAATATTCGCCGCGGAAGGATACCAAAAATCCTAAGAAGCCGCTCGCAACATTTGCGGGTGGAAATTTAGGCAAAAGCGGCATTACGGATTCCACGAACGCCGTCGTCGATCCCAGAGGCGACCTCTACGTTGGCGATAACCGCGGGGGCGTCACATACTTTGCCGCAGGTTCAAAAAAAGGCGTCGTCGCTTATGAAACCGGCTATGGCGGCTATGTGAATCAAATGGTCGTTGACCAGAAGGGTGACGTTTGGAGCGTCCATGGACCAGACGCCGCAGCCGTCTATTTCAAGAATAAAACGTCGTGTGTGGTCGACAAGAAGGGGACGATCGTACGAAACGAATTTGGCGAACGCTTCTCAAAAGGCAAACTGGTGCAGCATCTCTACACCACGACCTCCGACAGCCCGCTGTTCTCAGACAACGGAGTATCGATCGCCGTGGCTAAGGACGGGCGAGTCTACACCGGCAATCAAAACAACGGCATTCCCGGCGTCGTCCTCGATTTCGATTCCGGGCACTCGTGCCCCAACGACGGTCTTTCATTTGCGTTGGAGGACGGCGCCAACCCGCTGGTCGCGGTCGATGCCTCGGGCACCTACTACGTTACGGATTACGAAAACAACACGATCGCGGCGTACGCCGGCGGCACGACGAAGCAGCTCAAGCAGATCACCCAGCCTAGCGGCGTCATCAACATAACCTACGCGGCGATCAATCCATAGAGGTATTGTTGCCGTCCGGTCCGATTCCGTGGGGATCCGTGCCCAGAAGAACCGCGTGACCAGAGCCATCACCAAGGAACGTCTCGCCGCTTTCTCCGACGGTATATTCGTCGCCGCCGTAACCACCGAACTTCTCACATCTTGACCCCGCGTATGCGAGAAAGCATCCGCCCGCGCCGCCGGTTTTGCCGCCGCCCTTTCCTCGCGTGCCGCCGAACTCGCCTGTTCCGCCTCCACCGCCCGAAACGATAATCCGGTCGCCCAGGCTTGTTCCGCCCTCACGCACGTCGGTAGCCGCCGCTCGTTCCGTAAGCGTTGCCACCGACATATAGTGCCAGCGTCTCTCCAGGAGTGACCGGAATAACGGCATGCACACGCCCGCCGTAGGCTTTGGGGGGACCCGCACCGTGAGCGCCGAGAGCGATGACCTTGAGACGCGTCACGCCCGCAGGCACCTTGAAATTCTGCGCTCCGCCCGTGTAATTAAAAGTTTTATGGTACGGAGAAGAGTTGGGCGTCGCATTCATCGGCACGACACCGTTACCGGTGTTCCCGCCGCATCCGGCGAGCACGGCAACGGCCACGCAGACAGCTACAGCGTAACGACCAAGACGCGAATCAATCAAAGGCTACCCCACGGAAATGCGCCGTCCGAAAAGCCCTGGAAGCGGTACAGCACGTCCTCCACCCCGGTCGTGGTAACGTCGGAATCCCCGATGAAACTGTGCAAGCGACACTAGCAAGCTCGGGGTGCCACCGAATATCACCGATGTAAGTCGAAGTAAGTCACGAAAATGGTGAGGCTACCTATCCTTAGCCATGCTGACCGCCGAGCCGTTCGGGTGAGCGAGGCCGCTGATCGTTTTGGTCGGATTACCGCCGGCCGGATAGTCCCAGGACATGATGGTGCCGGCGCTCACATCCGGCGCGGTAACCTTCGGCCCCCGGATCCAGAACTGATTGACGGCATTGGTGCCGTTGAGCAGGGTACTCCCTTCGAGGGTTGCATTTGATCCGCTTATGCTAAACTGATCGATCTCGCTAGTGTCCGAATCGCCGATTGCGACGTACTTGCCGTCCCACTGAACGCCACCGGCGTATGCGATGCTGTGATTCAGCGAGATGTTGGTGAACGTACTGCTGCCCTTAGCAAGTTCGGCAAATCCGAAGGCTGACGGCGAACCGACGAGTTCGCCATCTACGTAGAGATTGCCGTCATTATCGTAGGCACAGTAGAACATCGCACTGATTTCTGGATCGGAATAAAGCTTCGACGTGCCCTTCGCCTTACTGTAAATCGCGACGTTACCTCCCTGAGTACCGGCGTAGATGTTTGCGACTGCGAGATTTCCGGTCTTCGGATCGACAGCGCAGTCGAAGGGGGAGTTCCCGGGCTCGTTCAAGGTCTCGATTGGGGCCGTCCCCCCGTAAGCGTACTCAAGGATGTCCGACCCCTGATAGTTCGCGACGAAAATGTTGCCCTTTTTGTCGACGCATAATCCTTCCGGGTCGTCAAAGCCAGTCAACGTGCCCAATAGCTTACCGTCGGGATACGAATAGACGAGGACGTAGCTGTCGGAACCGCCGATGTAGCCTTCTGAGACGTAGAGGAGATTTTTCTTTTTAACGCCAGGAGCCATCCAAGGTCGGTGCTCGCCCAGGCGTACTCCATTCGTACCGTTCAGGGCGAGAGGCGGTGCCTGCGACGCGCCGTTGCTACAGGCGACAACTAACGAAAACGGCGCACTAATGACTAAGGCAGACAGGGCCAAACGCGGGATATTCATGGATACTCCTTTACTTATGAAAGTATGAACACGGATCGATCAAAAGACGGCGTTTGGAGCATCGCTCACTCCAGCTGGGTCGGAAAGGCCCTGGGCCTTCCCTAGTTTTGCTTTGAGAAGACCTTTTGGATAGCTGAGGACGACCACGTTGCGCGCACCGACGTCCGCAACGAAGAGGAGCTTCTCGTCGCGCGTCAGTGCGATGTGAAGCGGCGCTATAAACCCAACGTATCGGCTGTTGATCGACGTGTAAGGCGGCGAGATGACGTCGACCGTGCCGCTCGTTTGGTCGCACGCAAGAAGGTTTCCACTCCGGTCGACGACCAAACCGCCCGGATAGGCCAGCGTGGCCCCCAGCGGCGTCGGCGTCTTCGAACCGGCGGGAAACTCCTCAAGGGCTCCGACTCCGGCGCCGTTTTCCGACGTGAGATACGAGACAAACAAGTTCCCGCTGCCGTCAACCGCCACTCCCTCCGGCCCACCGGCCACGGTATAGCGCTCCGCAAGGGTATTGGCGCATTGCTTGTACTCGTCGATATACCCGGCACCGCGATCACCCCCGAAATTCCAATCGACGACAAAAACGTCGCCTGATGCATCAGTTGTTACGTTGACGGGATCGATGAGCCGGCGTGAGTACGTGCAGGTCGGCTTCGCGCTGCCGCGCGCATACTCGGTGACATTGCGCCCCCTGTAGTTTGCAACGTAAAGGTTGCCCTTCGCGTCGACCCAATCCCCATCGGGCCCTTTCACCCCGGTTGTAATCGTTGCGAGCTTGGCGTACGTTTTGTTCTTGAGAACCTCGACCGCACCGGCACCGAAATCTGCGACGAAGAGCCCGCTTACGTGCGGCTTCGCCGCTGAATTTGGGAAGCCGGCGTTGAGCAGCAAGCGACTCTCGAAGCGTTGTACTACGCCGGTTTGCGCGCTCAGCGAATGCACTTCAATGGAGCGCATTTGCTGTCCGACGGACAGCACCGGCGGCCTTCCATCGCGCTCGCTGAAGCAGCCCGCGGCGATTGCGAGCGCCGCGATCAAGACCAGCCGTACCGTGTACATCATTTGCATAAGCTCCGGTCTAGTTGGGTGCGCTGGGGTTGATGGCAACACCGGTCGTCTCTTCTCCGCTCGGTCCCCCAGGGCCGATAAGTCCCGCGGTTATACTATACAAGTATTTGCCGGCGGGGTAGCTGTACACCTCAACGGACGAGTCGCGCGTGTTATCTAGGTACATCCGCGTGTTCGTTCGGTTGAGCGTAACGTAGGCATACGAAGAATCCGAGCGGTCATGCAGTGCGAGGCTTCGCGTGGGTGCGCCGGTGTAGGGAGGCGTGAAGACGAACAGCGTCGACCAGTACGTATCGACCAGAAGCATGTTTTGGTTAGCATCGAAGGCGATGCCGATGGGCTCGACAATGGTCTGCTGGCTCAGCAACGTGCCGGGAGCCTTGCCGTCGGGAAACTCCTCAACCGCGGCGGCACCCAGTACGCCAACCGTGACCCATAAGTTGCTGCTAGCATCGACCGCGACGTTGAAAACGAACGCAGCGCCCGCCGGCGGCGTGAGTTGCCCCGTTGGGGACTTCGCGCCAGGCGCATAGATGCTGACGCTTCCGGGCGAGCTGTTTGGCCCGGCAATGTTGTTGACGTAGGCGGTGCCGTTGCTGCTGAAGGCGATGCCAGCAGGTTGACCGTCAGGATCGCTGAGCTTTTTCACGACCTTTCGTGGCCAGCCCGACGCACAGCCCGTTGAGAACGCGAGGACCTCCCCGGGGCGACCGTCGGGGATCCACAGGTGCCCTCGTACGTCAACTCCGATATCGAGCACGTTCCCATCTCCCACCGGCGTCTGACAAAACGGTTTGGCGTTTCGCTGGTATGGATCGTACTCGTTGAGCGTGCCCAAATATTCCTGAGCAACGTACAGCCCCTGGGCGCCCGATCCAGCGGGCAGAACTTGTGCGACCGGCTTGGGACGCGGTCTGGAAACGGGAAGCCCGAAGGGTCCGATCTCAGCGGAGCCTAAACGGCGTGGCGCGCCAAGAGAGGCAAACGCCATGTGAGCCTGCACAGAGACGCCGGCGCCTGGGTTCGCGGGTTGATTATAGCCACAGCCGGCTAACGACGCGCTGAAGGCGAACAACGCAAAGTAGTTCGTGGTGAACCGCACGCTCATGGTTTCGCCTCCGGTATAACGGCAACGCCGACCGCCTTACTAACGGAGATCGACTGGGTAGCTGAGCCGCCCGCTGGATATGCGAAACGCTGCGCAGCATTCGCGTAGTCATCCGCGTCGTAGATCGACGCCTCAGATTTTGTCAGAGCGATGCCGACGGGGTGCATCGCACCGGTCAATAGGATCGTCGCGGTCGGCTGCGACGGATTCGGTAGCTGGTATTGGTAGACGGAAAGCGTCTCCCCGTCGGCCACGAGGATATGGTCGGCACCGTCAACTGCGACGCCCGACGGCTCAGATAAATTAGGGCTGACTCGGAACTGAACGAGTTGCCTACCGCGGCCGCCGCCAACGACCTCGGCTAATGCCCAGGCTCCGTTCTGAGCGCTGTCGAGCCAAAGGTTCCCTTTGCTATCGTAGACGTCAAATAGCGGTACGAGGCCTCCAGTCGGAATGGTGCTAAACGGTTTCTTCGCGCCCTTTTCGTAAAACACAACGTTGCCAGCTCCGCCGTCTGGACTTGAAACGACGGCGACTTCACCCTTTCGTGAGACCGCAAGTCCTACCGGGCTGGGACCGGCACCGGTCAGCGTCAGCGACGGCTTTGTGGAGCCCTCGAGAAAGACCAAGACCTGGGAATCGGCCGAGGTCGAAACGTACAGGTTCCCGCCCACATCGGTGGCTAGTTGGCCAGGCCCGGCCAGTCCCGAAATCTCCTCCGTCTCGCGCCCGGTCTTTTGCGAGTAGCCATAAACCGTGCTGGCATTGGGGCTAGATACGAAAATTGCGGGCCGGTCACTCGTGTCGACCCAACTTCGACCGAGCGTGCGGTGGACTGAGACTGCGCCTGAGGGTGTTCCTTGAGAAAGACTACCGGAGCACCCAGCGAGCAAACAAATCGCAGTGACGGCCCGGTGGAGATCGATCGTTTTTGAATTCAATGCGGGAAGAGTCTCCTCTCACTGGGTGAGTAGCCCGAGTCTACCGATTGGCGGACGCCCCCGCAAGTCAGGTAACATGACACGGAACGTTCGTTCTTCTCAAGGACTGATCCGCGATAGCGTGGCAGAGTACACGTACCTCAAAATGTCAGAGAGATCGTAGTGCCCAAATCTGCACCAACGGCAAGAAGCGACGCGACCACGACGGCGGCCGAATGCCGCCATCTGGTGCGTAATATTGCGATGCCTGGGCGGCTGCGCTCCAACGAAATCGCGCAGACACTCCTCAAGCGTGCGCCTGCGAATAAGGAGGCGTCCGACTCGCTCAAGGCTGCGGTCAATCAAGCGCTCGACCGACTTTCGCTTCGGGATCGCCACATTATCGAGCGCTGCGATCTAAATCGGGAGATCCACGCGATCGTTGCGGCCGAGCTTGGTATATCGGAACGACACCTCTACCGGGAGCGGCAGCGCATTTTTGAACGGCTTTCGACGCTGCTGCTTGCATTGCCCAGCGAACGTTCCATTCGCTTCGTCGAATCAATCGATTCTACCGAGCAATTGGTCAAGACAAGCCGAGCCTTGGAAGAAAACGGCGCGTGCGGCGTTGCCGCTGACGTTCTCGAGCGACGGGCGCTCGAATCACCTGATGCGCTCGAGCGCACGCGGCTTTTTCTTCGCTTGGCCGAACTGCACGCGCGAACCGGTTTCAGCACGCGAGCTGACGAGTGCGTCGAGATCGCGTTGAGGCACGCAGCACATGCAACATACCGCTCCCCGGTGGTGGATGCGGAGCTCGCCCTAACGCGAGCTCAGATCCTCGAGGATGAGGGTCAGGGTGAACCACTCGTCGTCGAGCTCTCGGAGCGATCCGTTGCACTCATTCGTTCGGCAAACTCTTCGCATTACGACCAGACGGCAGCGGGCGTTCTCGTACGGGCACTCGCACTGCGCGCGCAAGCTGCAACATTCATCGGGGACTTCGAGGCCGCACTTCGCGCCGTAGCCGAGATGCGCACCGCCCTTCCAGCGCTGCATCAGGGGGATGCGGATTCGCGCATGGCCGCCCTCTTTGCTCAGTTCGTCTCTAAGGCTTTATGCGAAAGCGACCTGGACGCAAGCGCCGACTGCCTCGGCGAGGCCATGCAAATCGCGCAGGACGCAGGCTTATCCGTATCGTCGATTCTGCTGGCGGTGAATCTTGCGGCGCTCTATCGCTTGGGTCGCGATGCCGGTCACGCGATCGCAATACTCACGCCGCGGCTGAGCGTAGCTCGTGTCCTGGGAAACCGCCGCGTCCTCGCAATGCTCTTGATCGAGCTCGCCAGCGGACACGTCGATTTGCGCGACTATGCCCGCGCGCGTGAGGCGCTTGATGAAGCTGTCGAGCTAGTCCACGGCAATCGTTCCCTGGAGGCGCCGTTTTTGAGGGCGAGCGCCAGGACAAGCATCGGCGTGCGGCAATTCGGTGATGCGTTGGAGGCGTCAAGGGCGGCCAAGAGCGCCTACGCCTCGCTCGGAAAATCGCGGCTCGTCGGAACGTCGCTCCGGCTCGAAGCCGAAGCACTCCTAGGGACGGGCGATCGTCGCGCGGCACTCGCGACAATTCGCGCCGCGATCGAGGCACTCTCGTCGGGAAGTCATCGGTCCGCACTTGCAGGAGCATATAAGGTATTGGGAAGGATCTCTGGAAACGCACGGTACCACGATACGGCGTTGCGGCTTAATAAGCCGCCATGACCTTATCTCGGTTCGAAGAACGCGATCCCGCCCTGTGCTTGCCTCTTCGTCCCGGCGCGATGTGCGCGACCATGTTCCGGTCATGTACGCGCGTCGTCGCCCTTTTACATGAGCGCGAGACACCAGATCGTGGCCAGCTACTTTCCTTCGGCCCCGAGCTGTCGGAGAAAACTCCTATAGTCGGTCCGTACCCACTCCTCGACCATCCGACCCCGATCGTCAAACCGAAAAACGTTCAGTAGGTCCCAGAGGCGTTGCCCATTCGGAGGTAGAGCGCCCGCCGGTGACCGGGGTGAACTCACGGACAAACACCCCTTCGATCCAGGTTTGGCAAGCAACGTCGTTGCCTTGCGCGACAATGATTCCCCGGCGAATCGAGCGATCATCGAAGGCTGAACGAATGGCCTTGAAATAGTTGCTGAGGCCAGAATAATCTTCCTCAAAACCATCCGGGCCGTGAAACCGGAAACGAATCGTGTCGAAATATGAGTCGAGTTCCGGTTGG
>PMTY01000033.1 GCA_003167155.1 Candidatus Cybelea tumulisoli | reverse complement strand
CCCGGCCAGCTCGGGCGCGTCGTCGGGATCGACGCCCACCCGGTGCATACCGGTGGCGACCTTGAGGTGGACCTCGAGCGGGGGCGACCGGTCATCGACCGCCCGGATCAGGGAGTCCAGCCCTTGGCGGGTGTAGACGGTGGGGACCAGCCGCTGAGCCACCGCCTCCGCCGCCGCCTCCACCGCCGCCGGAACCCTGGCCAGTGCCTCCATCGCCGCCGCGGCCGCGCCTGCCGTGATAACCGCTGGCGCCCTGCTGGTAACCACTACCGCGCGTGCCGCCGCTGCCGGGTCGGCCGCCGCGCTGCTGGCTGCCGCCGGTTCCGCCCTCGCCCTCGGCTGAGCCAGGAGTTCCGCTCCCGCCGGCGCTGCCGATTTGGCCGCCTCCGTCGCCGCCGAAGCCGCCGCCGTAGAAAGTTTGTGCAACACCACCGCCACCGCCGCCCGCCGCGACGACAACGCGGTTCGACAAACCGCTGCCGCCCTGACGCACGTCGGAGGCGCCTCCGCCGCCGTCGCCGCCGATCGAATAGCGGGTGACCCCGCCGCCGGCGCCACCACCGTTGAAGCCGCCGGCGCCGTTGGTACCGAGGGCGGCAACTCCGCCCTCGCCGCCGACGAAGACGGCTAACGTTTCTCCCGGGGTCACGGGAATCGTCGCCGTCACGACGCCGCCGTTGCCGCCCTGATAGGAACCAGAATAGAACTTGCCGCTCGGCCCACTGGCGCCGGAGGCGACGACCTTCACAGCGGTTACGCCTGCCGGGACGGTAAACGTTCGTTCCTTACCGGTATAGTCGAAGGTCTTGCGCGTTGTGGCGTCGACCAGCGGCATCGTGCTTGGTGCGACCGGCGGCTGCGAGCCGGCGCAACTCGAAAGCAGTACCATGGCGGCGCCGGCGCTCAGGATTCCAGCTACTCCGTTTGCCATACGGCAGCTCCTTAAAATAGGCGACCTGGGTGAACTTAACTAAACCGCGCCATGCGCCAAAAGTCAACCCAAAAAAGGCGGCTGGAAAGTAGGGTTCCCCCCATACTGCCGCGCGCGAGCCGGCGTTACGCTTTCCGCGAGCCATCATCAGATGGCCCAAGCTCCTATGAAGGCGGAAGGATTCAGGACATGAGTTGCAGCTCTCGCACGGCGGTCGCACTCTCTGCGCTGATTGTGACGCTCTTTGGATGCTCGAGCCAGAGCGGGCCGGACGTGATGGTACCCTCCGCCACGGGCGGCGAGGCTTCGGCGCCGTTGGGCCGAGTGGTACGAGGCCCCGACGCAGGCGCCGTCGAGTTCGCCTACGTTGCGAACGCAAGCTCGAGCAACATCTCGGCTTATTCGATCAACGCGAAGAGCGGCGCGCTCAAACAGATTTCCGGATCACCGTTTGGCGCAGGTTCCGGCGCCACAGCTGTCGCGATCAACCCCAGCGGCAAGTTCGCTTATGTTGCCAACAGCGGCACGACGACGATCTCGGCTTTTACCGTCGACGCGACTAGCGGCGCCTTGACGGCCGTCACGGGATCCCCGTTCGCTGCCGGTACCGCTCCGATTGCGGTCGCGGCCGATCCTAAGGGCAAGTTTCTCTACGTTGCGAACTATTCCAGCGGAAACGTTTCTGCCTTTTCGGTCGACGCCTCGACGGGCGCGTTAAAGGCGGTAAAAGGTTCGCCATTTGCGGCCGGATCTAATCCCGTCGCCGTCGGCGTCAATCCAGCCGGTACGTTCGTCTACGTCGGGAACTTCAGCGGGGGCAACGTTTCAGCGTATAAGATCAACGCGACCACGGGCGCACTCTCGGCCGTGACGGGCTCGCCTTTTGCGGCGGGAGGTGGGCCGACAAGCACTCAGATCGACCCCAATGGGAAGTTTCTCTACGTTTCCTGTGACACCTCAAACAACGTCTATGCTTTCCAGATCGGAAAGACCGGCGCGCTGACGGCGGTCGCGGGTTCTCCGTTCGGATCTGCTGGAGATGGGCCCGGCGGGATTTCTCTCTCGCCGTCCGGCAAGTTTGCCTACGTGCCCAGCTACACGCTAGGGAGCGTTTGGGGCTTCACGATTAGTGCGAAGACGGGCGCTTTAACTCCGGTTGGCGATGGCTGGCCCGCCGGAAGTGAAGCGACCGCCTTCGCCGTCGACTCCACGAACAAGTTCGGGTATGCGGTGAACTATGGCGCCGGCAACATCTCAGCGTACAAGATCGGTTCAAGCGGTGCGCTGACCGCCGTGACAGGTTCGCCGTTTGGCGCGGGCTCGGGTCCGGGGTGGATGGCCATCTGTGAAGTGGCGAAGGGCGTCTGTAAGCCACCGCCGCTCTAGGCGATTCCGTCCAACTCCGCCACGGTTTGCGGCGATAGCGTCAACTCGCCAGCGGCCACGTTTTCGCGAAGGTGGGCGACCGACGACGTGCCGGGGATCAACAAGATGTTCGGCGACCGCTGCAGCAGCCACGCCAGCGCGACCTGCATCGGCGTGGCCCCCAGTTGTGCCGCGACCGATGACAGCGTGGTCGATTGCAGCGGCGTGAATCCGCCGAGCGGGAAGAATGGGACGTAGGCGATGCCCTGTCGAGCCAAGTCGTCGATCAACGCGTCGTCGCGGCGGTAAGCGAGGTTGTAGTTGTTCTGCACGCACACGATGTCGGTGATCGACTGTGCCTCGGCTAACTGCGCGGCCGTAACGTTGCTCACGCCGATGTGGCGGATCAATCCCTCGCGTTTGAGATCGGCGAGCACGCTCACCTGTTCGGCGATGGACCCCTCCTCGGTTCCGTGACCCGATCCCATCACGCGGTAGTTCGCGATCTCGAGCACGCCGAGCCCGAGGTTGCGAAGGTTGTCGTGGACGCCGGCGACCAGTTCTTCGCGCGAGATGGCCGGCTGCCACGACTTGTCGGAAGGGCGGCGGCCTCCAAGCTTCGTCACGATCACCAGCCCTCTCGGATACGGCTGCAAAGCCTTGCGGATGATCTGATTGGTGACATGCGGGCCGTAGTAGTCGGACGTATCGATATGATTCACGCCGGATGCGACGGCCTCGCGAAGAACGGCGACGGCAGCCCCCACATCGTTGGGCGGTCCCCACACGCCGGAGCCGGCCAGCTGCATCGCGCCGTAGCCGATGCGCCGGACCGTCAGCGACGTGCCGGGAAACGTGAATTCGTTCACCGCAGCTCCTGCAGATCAGATTCGGAAAGATGCAGTCGCGCGGCCTCGAGATTCTCCTTGAGATGCTTTACTTTCGACGTGCCCGGAATCGGCAGGATCACGGGCGATTTCGCGAGCAGCCATGCGAGCGCGACTTGCGCCGGCAACGCGTCGTGACGTTGCGCAATGCGCGCGAGCGGTCCGCCGGGTTTCGCCAGATCGCCGGTCGCAAGCGGGAACCACGGGATGAATGCGAGGTTCTCGCGCGTGCAGTACTCGACGACGGCTTCGGCGCTGCGATCGCTTAGATTATAGAGGTTTTGCACCGAGACGATCGTCGCCATGCCGCGTGCCGCTTCGATCTGCTCCACCGTCACGTTCGAGAGGCCGATGTGACGGATCTTCCCTTCGCGTTGCAGCGCGACCAGCGTGCCGATTTGGTCGTCAAACGGTACCTTCGGATCGGGGCGGTGCAACTGCAAGAGGTCGATGCGTTCTAGGCGCAGCCGGCGCAAGCTTCCCACGACCGCCGCGCGCAAATGCTCGGGCCGCCCGTCGGGCTTCCAGTCGTCTGGTCCGGGCCGCACGAGACCGGCTTTGGTCGCGATGACGAGATCCGCTGGATAAGGATAGAGCGCCTCAGCAATCAATCGCTCCGAGACTTCGGGCCCGTACGAATCCGCAGTGTCGATGATCGTGACGCCGAACTCGACGGCGGCTTTCAAGACTGCAAGCGCCTCGTCGTGGTCGGGCGGCTCGCCCCAAATGCCCGGCCCCGTAATGCGCATCGCGCCAAAGCCGAGGCGATGCACCGGAAGGTCGCCGCCGATGACAAAACTGCCGCTCGCGGCTGCCGGGCGAAGGTCGGTCCGTGTGAGATTTTGTGACGTACTCATGGAGTCGTTGACGGCCTCGAATCCGCGTTTGGTTTCACACCGGCTCGCAGCTATTTAGGTCATTCACAGGACGGGCTGATACCGTTGCACTCATGACGCCGCAAGAGCTTGTAACTTTGATGCACGAGGTTGAGCGTTGGGCAGGCGAAGAGCGAGAGCGACTCGTCTACGGTGGCACGCGCCCGGTGTCGATCTGCTCCACGGTCGAGGCGGCCACCCGCGAGGCGGCGATCGCTCAGGGGAATGCGATCGCGCACTCGGATGAGATTGCCGAGATCGAGTCGGTCTCCGCGCACGCTTACCAATGCTTAAGCGCCTTACAGCGCTTCAGTAGGGGAGTAAGCGTGTAGCTTTGGCGGCAGGAAGGCAAGCGGCCTTGCGAAAGGACGATTACCCCCGGGCCAATTCGTTCGGGTGCCCGTAAACCTGACGAGGATTGTGCCCTGCCAGAACAGGAGTCGCGATGCGGAGCTTCCAGGTTTTCGTGCCTGCCCTATCGGCTGCCATTCTACTGAGTGCGTGCAGCACGGGCAACGGCACCACCCCAATCTCAACCACCCCCAATGTGCAGACGCGCCTGGCGCACGGCGCGGTCATCTCCAACGTTCCCAAGCAATTTCTGTACGCGGCGAACTATGGTTCGGACAACATTTCGGCCTACTCGATCAACACGACCTCCGGCGCACTGTCGGCGGTGACGGGCTCGCCCTTTACGGCGGGAACCCAGCCGGCCGCTGTGGCGATCGCTCCCGCAAATAACTTCCTCTATACGGCGAACGAAGATTCCGACAATGTCTCCGGCTATAGCATCAATGTCAGCAACGGCGCGCTCACGCAGTTGTCGGGATCGCCATTCGGTGCGGGTGGCGAGCCCTTCGGCATCGCGATCAACAAAACGGGTAAGTTCCTCTACGTCGCCAACTATTATGGAGGCAGCATTTCCGCTTACACAATCAACCCGAGTACCGGCAGCTTGACGCAGATCTCGGGTTCGCCGTTCGGATCGGAGCAGTTGCCCGATGGAATCGCCGTCACTCCCAACGGCAAATACCTGTACGTCAGTAATGGCGGAAACAATGGAGGCAGCGTTTCCGCATACACGATCAACCAGAGCAGCGGCGCGTTGACGCAAGTGGCGGGTTCGCCATTTTCGGCCGGCGGCTATAACGACGCTTTAGGAGTCGATTCTCATAATAAGTTTGTCTATACGACCGACCTTACTGGCGGCGTCGATGCTTTCTCTATCGGCGCCGGCGGCGTGCTCACGGCGGTGTCGGGATCGCCATTTGGCGCTGGTACGGACCCCTGGGCCGTGAACGTCTCGAAGAACGACGTGTTTGCCTTTGTCGCCAATTATAGCTCCGATAATGTTTCCGCCTATACGGTCAGCCCGGCCAGCGGTGCATTGACTGCGGTCCCCGGGTCGCCCTTTAGCGCGGGCACGTCTCCTCGCGGCGTGTTGGCAGATAATCGCGGCAAGTTTGCGTACGTCGCCAACTATGGTTCTAACAACGTTTCCGGCTATAAGATCAACCCGACCAGCGGTGCGCTGACGGCAGTCACGGGATCGCCGTTTGGCGCGGGCAGCAACGCGTTTGCGCTGGCNNGCGCCAAACGGCGTCAGCTATTTTGACGCGCACAATCACCTCAGCGGAATTCTCCCGTACTACGCCTACGCGGACCTGCCCGCATTCATCGAAAGCCTTTCCAATCCGCGCAAACAAGTGAGCGTTGAAGATCGCCTGGCGCTCTACAACTATCTGACCGACGTCTGGTATACGTCGAAAGGCGTCGCACTCGACGACAAGCTCTTCTCTCCGGCCGACGGGCAGCGGTTCGCCTTAGGCGCACGCGCCGCGCTGCTCGTCTACCGCAGCCAAGTTGCTGGGAGCGCGGTGGCGCTCGACGGTACCTTGGAGCGAGTGCTGACGGCGACGCCGTGGTCGGAGTTCGACAGTGCGTATGCCTTCCGTGGAGGACCGGCCTGGTCGTATCTTCAGTCGCGTTTCTATGCCGGAAGCGACGATCGGCTCAACGCGGATCTCTGCAGGGCGACCGTTCTTGATCTTGCCGCGACGCACATTGACGTTTCGGAACAATCGGTGCCTTTCGTCGGCGGATGGAACTTTGCCGACGGTAAATCCCAGCCGCTCGATTCGATCGAGTGCATGATCGACGCACCGTCCGATGCGGGCCTCGCCGCGGCGCTGCACGCTATGGCCAAGCCGATGCCGACGGTCAAGGTCGTGCTCATGACGCACACTGCGCAACTCGCGACGCTCCCAGGAGGCGCGCAATACAGCGAGTGGTCGAAGACCGGCGCGTGCGCCGCCGTTTTGCTGCCGCGCGCGCTGGTGACGACGCCAAAGATGGTCTACGACGGGCTGATGGGTTGGAGCGCCGGGCGGCTCGTCGTTTCCGGGGCAGCGGCGGCGCCGTACTTCAACACGGTCGTCGGCATCGACACGGCGGCTCCTGAGACGACCTGCTTCACGTCCGACGGAATGCGATACTACCGGCAACTCATCGGGGCGGTGTACGACGCGGCCAAAGCCCGGCGGTTGACAGGGTGGCACGGCAAGCTCCTCGTGCACACGCACGTCGGCGAGGGTGCCACTATCGCGTATGCGCCGACTCCGCCGGCGCAACCATGGACGTTCCAAGCGCTCTTCTCCAGACTTCCGTCGACGCGCACCAACTCGGCGCAAGCGCAGGCGAATATCTCGATCCTCTTGGCGGCGATTTCCCAGTTCGAGGCAGCCCATCCCGACGTGCACGACTACGTTCTCTTTCGCTTGGCGCACGATACCTGGGCGACACAAGCTCAAGCGCAGACGATGCACGACGAGGGAGTCGAGGCCGACGTCAACCTCGAGAGCAACGTGGCAACCGGGGCATATCCGATCGCACGAATGCCGCTGGGCGGCGCGAGGATCCTTGCCGATGAGATCGATCCAGTAGCGGAAAACCCCGCGACGAACTTCGAGCTGAATAATCTTCTCGGCACCCTCGTCAACGATCCGAGCAACGTCGCGCAAGTGGGCGGCATTCTGGGCGATGCGTCGCTGAAATATTTGCTCGAGGCTCGCGTGCGCTGCCTCTTGGGCACCGATGCCGACGGCGTCGAGCACTCCGACATCGTCAAGGAATACGCTTATGCCGCGTCGCTAATCGCTTATTGGAACCAAACCGACCCGGCTTTTCGCACATGGGCGAGCGACATCAATCAGCAGACCCTCTTCGAAAACGTTCGCTGGCACTTGGCGAATATGGCCTCCGACCGCGCGCTGAACTACTAACGTACCTTTGTCATCCTGAGCCTGTCGAAGGATTACTCCACGGTTTTGCGGGAGATCCAAAGCAGCAAACGGCGGGGACTGAACCGCGCGGCGAGCGGGACGAGATTGTTCGAAATGCCTGGGATCACGAGATCACGACCGCGCATCATGCCGCGATAACCGGCCAGCGCGACCGACGCCGCATCGGCGACGTGCCGCTTAAAGAGCAGTGTATCCTTCGCGTGGGCGCGCTCCGCAAACCCCGTCGCCGTGGCGCCCGGACAGAGGCACGTCACGGTGACGCCGGTGCCACGCGATTCCTCAGCGACTGCTTGCGAGAACGAGATCACATATGCCTTGGCGGCATAGTAGACGGCCATAAAGGGGCCCGGTAGAAACCCCGCCGTCGAAGCAACGTTGAGGATCCGGCCGGCTCCGCGAGCGCGCATGCCCGGCAAGTAGGCTCGCGTGAGTTCGGTAACGGTCAAGACGTCGAGCATCACCTCTTCGCGGATCCGTTCTTCCGGTATCTCGTCGAAACGCCCATTCGTCGCGAAACCAGCGTTGTTGATCAGCACGTCGCACGCCGGCACGCGCGCGAGCACCGCAGCTGCCGCTCCGGGCCCGCTCAGGTCCATCGCGAGCGTCTCGACGCTCACGCCATGGCGATCGCGCAGTTCTGTCGCGATCGCCTCGAGCTTATCGCCCGAGCGCGCGATCAACGCGAGATCGTATCGATCGGCCGCGAGCAACCTTGCAAACTCAAGACCCAGACCTCCGGAGGCCCCGGTAACGATGGCGCGGCTCAGCGTTAGCCGGTCTTTACCAAGCCGCGGCGTACCGCTTCGGCCACGAGTGCCGAGCGGCTTCGTACCTCGAAGGTTTTGAAGATCTGCTTGATATGGTTGCTGATCGTATACTCGCTGCGTTCCAACGCGTTCGCGATCTCCGCCGTCGACTTCCCCGCGCAGACCTCTGCGAAGACTTTCCTTTGCATCGGTGGGAGCGGAACTTCCGGACGGTCCAGTCGCGTGCGCAGCTGCGTCATCAACCAGCTTTGCCGATAGTTGCGCAGCTTCTCTTCAATAACCGGGAGCAGCGCTTGATCGCCGGTGGCTCCGTACTCGTCCACCAGGCACCGCGCGACGCGAGAATCGTAGCCGAAACGCTCGAAGACCTTGCGCGCTTCGCGAAGCTCGGCTAGGCCGCGCTTCTTGTTCCCGAGTCCCAGTTCAACGACGCCCGTCGAGTATTGGGCGAAGGCATTGCGACGCGCGTCGTGGCGGTAGAATAGTGGAGACTTGACCTCTCCGAGTTCGCGATACCGGGCGAGGTACATCGCCGCTCGAGCCGTATCGATCTCGCCGAAAAGCTCGGCAAGCAACAGCAGGCCGATGCGCTCCTCGGAGAGCGTCGCATGCCAATCGACGCCGTTCGCGAGTTGCTCTGCCTCGTCGAGCTCGACTCTGGACCAGCGATGCTCGCCAAAGGCGCGCGCGAGATAGGCGCGATCGCAGCCCGCTACGACCTTCCACGCCGTCGTATCGGCGGCTTCGGTCGCCGCTTTGAGGTGGCGA
Source organism: Candidatus Cybelea tumulisoli (assembly GCA_003167155.1). Lineage (GTDB taxonomy): Bacteria > Vulcanimicrobiota > Vulcanimicrobiia > Vulcanimicrobiales > Vulcanimicrobiaceae > Cybelea > Cybelea tumulisoli. The sequence goes on along the minus strand of PMTY01000033.1, from coordinate 11,147 downwards.
AACGCGTTGAAGTAATCTCCTTGCAGCGCCTTGGCCCACGCGAGCGCCTTGAGCGCTTGGAAGCGATTATGGTCGAAATCGGCCGGCCACGGAAGGCCGCCGAGCTGCCGTTCGATCTCGGCAACCGCATCGGGAAGGTAGAGTTCGCGTGCCAGAACGGCGAGGTTGTGCGTTCCCCACGCTCGCAGGTTGATGAAGTCGGCCGTTTGGGAATCGATCGAGCGCAGCAGCTCGACTAGCCGGTCGGCCTGATCTTTAACGCGCTCCTCGTAGGAGAGAATTAGCGCTTCGGCGTGAAGGGCGTGGATCTGGGCCTTGCGCGACTGACCCTTTCGAGCCAACTCCAGGGCGCGACGAGCCGTCGCCGGATCCTCGGCTTGGAGGTGCCGTCGCACGGCGCGGTAGCCGACCATCGCAACCAGCTCTGCGTCCTTCAGCCGCCGAGCCGCGTCCAAAGCGGTATTCAATCTGATATCAGCCGATTCAAAATCATTCGTTCGAGCAAATGCCTCAGCGAGTAGCGTGTCGCGCTCAACCTGTTCCCGCGCTTTTGAAGCCGGAATCTTGAGACTTAACAACAACCGCAATGCCTTCGGCGGATCGAAGCGCAGATGCGCTTGTGCTCCGCGAAGGGTAACGTCGATTCGTTCGGACGGTCCAGCGGAAAGGTCGTAGATATGGGCCGCATCCTTATATCGGCCCTCCGTAAACGCCCGCTCAAACTCGCTTCGCCAGCCGCGCTCGTTTGAGGACGCTTTTCTAACTGCAGCCATTGTGCGTGGGTTCGGGGAAGGAGTCTCTCGACCCCCTCCCCGCTGCTGCGCTAGAGCTCAGTCACCGTCCATTCCTCCGGTGCTGTCCAGCGGCTGGACGATTCCAGCGCCCTGCGCCGCATGGAAGAAGCCGCCCGACGACAAGGCGACCAGAAAGGCGAAAAATAGGGCCATGGGAGCCTCCTAATTCCGAGCGAGCTCGGAGGTGCCGAGAAGTAAGCTAGCTAAAAATAGCTAGTATCAAAAAAAGCTACCACTACTTAGTGAGCCTGCCAACCCTTAGGCCGCTAAAATTTCCGGTGGCCCGGAGCCTTCCCCCCTGCATGGGCCAGGGTGCACGCTTTGAAAGTAGTCCGTTTCGGTGGCAGGATTTAGCTAGCGCGCGTGGCAAGCGGGCGTCAGGGTGTTGCGTAGGGGGGTTCCTTTGAAACGACCCGGCATCGGCGACCCAACGTCCCTGGCGCTGCGGCGCGCAATCCTCGCATTCGCGCTGCTCGTTTCATGTCTCGGGCTCTCGGTATCTCTGCTCAGTTCGGCGGCCGCGCGGTCGGGCGCGGCCCCGCTCGCAGCGGCCCCTACGCCGACGCCGACGATGGTGCCCTGTCCAACGCCGTCGGACCCCTTCTCCACCGCCAATCCCTGCTGATGTTTCAAAACCTAAAGGCGCTCGACGTCATCAACATGTCGGTTGCCGTGGCAGCGCTTCTCCTGAGCGGCTGGGTCTTCGCCCATCAGTTGAACCAAGAGCACACCGCGGCCGTTCAAGCGGAAAACCGTATGCTGTTCGGAAGCTACACGCTCGCCCGCGACTACGAACACCTGCTTCTGTGCGCAAAACTGCCGAGCACGCTGACGTGCGAGCACCCGACGCGCTTAGCGGATTTCGCGAAGCTCAATCCGCTCGCACGCGTCGTACTTGAAAACTCGGTAGACTGGCGTACCCTCGAAACACGCGATCAGTACGAGAGTCCCGCGAATAACGGCGATGAGCTGAGCCCCGGCAACCTGGCGAATGCGGCAATGTCCGCGCAGTACGATGACCGCCGCGTAGCGGCGACCTTCCTCCTGGGTCAAGAGGTCGAATACCTGATCGGCTCGTCGAGAAATCTCTCGATCTCCAGCGCCGACCGGCAGAAAAACATCCTCATAGCAAAAAGCATCGATGCGCGTCTGTCGGAGCTTGGCGGGCTCTGTCAGAAATTTGTCTTCCCGACGGATTCCGCGCCGGAGCTATCGAGCGTCCTCAACCTGCACGGCTGTTTGGTGGGCCTCTGGCTTCCGGAAAACTGACGAAGTAAACCTGGCAATAAACGCAACGCTAATGGAGAGCTATCATGGCAAGCTACAAACTTGGGCGCAACCCGAGAACGTTCGACCCGGCAATCCCACACCTTAGCGCAATCCTCGCGGGTAAGTCGCCGCCGCCGCCACCACAGGTCGACTACACGACCGGGATGCCGCAGGCCCCAAATAATTTCGGGATGATGCTCAACGACACGCTCGGCGACTGCACGTGCGCGGCCTTCTATCACGCGCGGCAGGTCTGGACATTCCACTCGACCGGAGCCACGCAGACGGCGCCTGACGGCGACGTCGAACTCTTGTACGAAGATGCATGCGGCTACAACCCGAGTCAAGGTGGTGAAGGCCCGGGCGGAAACGAGCAGCACGTTCTAACCTACATTCATAAGACCGGCGCGCCGATCGGGCCCACGGGACCGCCGGTCGATAAAATTCTGGCTTTCGTCGAAGTTGATCCGCGCATGCTCGACGACGTGAAGCGGGCGATCTTTAACAGCGGGATCGCCTATATCGGGTTCAACGTTCCCGCCAACATCATGCCGCCCGGCGAAGCTCCGCCGCAAACGTGGACCGTCGCTCCCGGTAACCCGCAGATCGTCGGCGGCCACGCCGTCGCTCTACCGGGCTACGATGCCCAAGGCGCAATCGTTATTTCGTGGGGCCAGCTCTATAAGATGACGTGGGAGTTTTTCAGCACGTACGTCGACGAAGTCTACGACATCACCGATGCCGGCTGGTCGAGAAGCACGTTTGCTGCCGATCGGAAACTGAGACTTCCCGGCGGCCTCTCGGAGGCCGACCTCGTGAACCAAATGCGCTACCTTTAAGCTACTCTTTGCACGACGATGAGCCCAAGCGCGGCACTCAGCATTACGAACGCGAGCACCAAGACGATTGCGTTCCTGCTAAGGAAAAAGGACTCAAATCGTGGAATCACCATAGAGTATGTGGCAGCGTACGGCATTTCTCAGCAAACTCATCGGCCTCTTTTGCGTTCTCTATTCGCTCTCGATGCTCGCGCATCGGGAGACGACCTTGAGCGCCGTTAGCGCGCTGGTCGCAGAGCCGGGTGCCCTGTTGGTCCTCGGCGTCGTCGTGCTGGGCCTTGGAATCGCAATGGTTTTGGGGCATAATGTTTGGTCCGCGGGGGCGCTGCCGATCGTCGTTACGATCGTCGGCTGGTTAACGCTCTTCAAGGGCCTGTTTCTCACGTTCCTGGCGCCGGCAGGCGCCGCCGCGTACCTGGCGGCAATGCATTACGAGCAGCTCTTTTACTTCTACGCGGGCGTAACGCTCGCTCTCGGCGCCTACTTGACGTACGGCGGATTCAATATGAAAGGAAACCCCAATGCTCAAGGCGGGCGATAAAGTCTTCATCGACGGGACCAAGGAGGAAGGGATCGTCAAAGAGGTTCATCCACACGAAGTCGTCGTTCGCGTTCAAACTACGCAGGGGCACGAGATTCGTAAATATGCCTACGAAGAGTTGCGCCGCGATCCGACGATGGACGAAGCATCCGGTTTTATAGATCACTAGCGTTTAAGCGCTTGGAGGAGGCATTGCAATGACGAACGGAGACGAACTAAGTTTCGCAGGCGACATTCGCCCGATGTTCACGGATATGGACGTCGCGCACATGAAAGCCTTGGGTGTAGATCTTTCGGACAGAAACGATGTAATGGCTCACGCGGAGGCGATCTACGGGACCGTAAGCACCGGAGCGATGCCGCCGGCGTCCTCCGGGGAAGCCCCTTGGACCGCTGAAATGTGCGACCGCTTCAAGCGCTGGCAGGGCGCGGGATGTCCGAAGTAAGCGGGGTTAGTCTTCCCTGATTGCCTCGACGTCGAGGATGATGTCGATCTGCGAGCTGACCACTACGCCCCCGTCGGGCATTTTATCGTTCCAGCTGACGCCAAAATCGTAACGATCGATGCGCGCGCGTGCCGTGAATCCGGCGCGCGTCTTCGGGCCTTTGTCCACACCGTCTTCCCACCACGGCGTCTCCCACGAGCCGAGATATCGAACGTCCAGCGTCACCGGGCGAGTGACGTCCCTGATCGTGAGATCGCCGGTAACGCGGTAATCGACCGGACCGATCTGCGAGACGCCGGAGCTCTTGAAGCTCATCTGTGGATAGCGCTCGCAGCTGAGGAAGTCCGGGCTGCGTAGATGCTGGTCACGTGCATCGACGCCGGTCCAGCACGTCGATGCGTCAATAGTCGTCTCGACGGCGAGCTGTCGCGGATTCGCCGGATCAAAGTCGAGTTTCCCCTGGATGTTTTTGAACGACCCGCGCACCCACGTCACCATCATGTGCCGCGCGCGAAACTCCGCCGCCGAGTGCCCGGGCTCAAAGTACCACTTCATGTGGTGGTCGTTTGGGGGTTGTTCGTTGTCATCCTTCGACTGCGCTCAGGATGACAGTGGGAGTCGCCCTTCGACTGCGCTCAGGGTGACAAAGGGAGAGAGCGTCACGGCGGGGGACGGGGGTGCGTTATTGTAGCACTTTGAGGATTCGTGCGATTGGGTTGGGTGCGGCACTGCTTGCTTTTACGATTGGCGCGACGACGAGCGCGAGCGATACGCTGCGCTCCGTGGCGGCGACCTATTACGCGAAGGCTGGGCAGATCGCGATTATAACAGGGCGCGATGCGACGATGGATTACTACCAGCGGCTGCTCGACGATGCCGGTTTCTTGAATGCGCCTCCGCCGAGTTATTATACCGCCGAGCAGTGGCAGCACTCGGTGCAGGGATTCTCGCAGCTCGACTTGAGCCTTGCCTCGCAGCTCTTGGCGCAGACGTATCAGCCGATGGCATCCATTCGAGGTCTCGGCGAGACGTTCGTGCGCTCTTCAAAGGACGCAACGATGCAGCCGGTGGCGGTCTACGTGCCGTCCGGGTATTCGAAGGATAAGCCGGCGCCGCTGCTGATCTTTTTACACGGGCGGCTGGAATCCGAGTCGAGTCTGCTAGCCCCGCAGTTCATCGAGGACATTGCCGAGAGCACCGGCACGATCGTCGTGGCGCCATATGGCCGCGGCTACTACGATTATCGCGGCGCGGAGAGCGATGTCTACGACGCTCTCGATGCGGCAAGTCTTGCCTTTACCATCGACCCGCATAAACGGTACTTGGCAGGATACTCGATGGGCGGCTTCTCGGCGTTTACCATCGCGCCGATGCATCCGGCGGATTGGGCGGGGGTGATGTGCATCTCGGGATCGCTCCTTGGCTCGAGGTCTCAACTGATTGAAACGAAGATGCGCAGCACCAAGTTTTACGTGTTGACCGGAGCGCAAGACGACATCGTTCGGACGCTCTTTCCGACCCTGACGGCAATCTTTCTACGCGACGCCGGAATCCCGGTGACGTTTTATTCGCAATCCGACGGCACGCATCTCCTGTACTCGCTGCGTTCGATTCTTTCGCAAGCGTGGAAAGATATGGAAGCCGGCGTAGTACGCTACCCCGAAGGGCTCGACGCCGGCGGGCAGGGTTTACCCGAATCCGCGCCTTGATCTCCAAGGCGTGATATTATCGCTCCCATGAGCAGAGGCATGCAGTGGGCAGCGTGGGGTGTGGCGGCCGTCGTGGCAATCGTTCACCTCTTGACCGCCGGCCGGTACGGTTTCTTCGTCAACGAGCTGTATTTTATCGTCTGCGGACGCCACCCGTCCTTCGGCTACGTCGATCAGCCGCCGCTGGTGCCGCTGATTGCGGCGGCGACGCAGTTCGCGGGCGCGCACGTCTGGCTCTTGCGCCTACCCTCCGTGCTTACGGCGGCGCTGCTCGTGCCGCTCGTCGTTTGGTTCGCGGTGCTGCTTGGTGCGAGCACGCGCGGGGCGTGGCTGGCGGCGATCGCGGCCGCGTCGGCGCCGATGCTGACGGCGATGACCTCGACGCTCACGACCTCGACCTTCGAAGTCTTCGACTTTACCGCGGTCGCCTATCTGGTCACGCGCGCGTTGGTGCGAGGAGAGGGGCGGGCATTCTGGTGGGCGGGCGTTTTTGCCGGATGCGCGTTTGAGTCGAAGTACGGCATCCTTATCTGGATCGTCGGGCTGGCGGCGGGCCTTCTCGTCGTGGGGCCGCGCGCGGCGTTTCGTTCGCGCGACCTCTGGATCGGCGTGGGGATCGCCGCGCTGATCGCGCTTCCCAACGTGTTGTGGCAACTGGCAAACGGACTTCCATTCCTGGAGGTCATGCGCAACGACAGCGCGGGGAATCTTACCGGGACACCGGGTGAGTTTGCGATCGATCAGTTCATCGCGCTCAACGTGGTCCTGGCGCCCTTATATGTAGCCGGCATCGTGGTGCCGTTCGTTTCGGCGAGACTCGCACAGTTTCGGTTTCTCGCAATTGCGTTCGTCGTTTCGGCCGTGCTCGTCTTTGCCACGCACGGAAAGAGCTACTATCTCGCCGGGGCGTATCCAGCGATGTTTGCACTGGGTGCGGCGGCTTGCACCCGATTGCCGAAAGTAGTGGTCGCGATCTGGGCAACGCTTGCCGCCGCCAACGGTGCGCTCGCGCTACCGTTCGTGCTTCCCATCTACACGCCGGGGAGGCTCCAATATGTAATCGAGCATTCGGGGTTCAGGGAGCGGCCGGTTGAGGTAGCGACCATAGGTGCGCCGCTCACGCAGATCTTCTCGTACGAGTTCGGCTGGGAGGATCTGGCAAATCAAGTCGGCAGCATCTACGCGGCGCTGCCGCCGGCGGATCGGGCCAAGGCGGCGATTTTCGCGACGCACTACGGCGAGGCCGCGGCTATCGACGTCTTAGGAACGAACCTTCCACCGGCGCTCAGCGGCAACAACCAATATTATCTCTGGGGACCGCGCGGCTTCGACGGATCGGTCGTGATTGCCGTCAACGTCGACCTCATGCAATGGACGCAGTGGTGCGATTCGGCACGCCTTGTCGGACGCTTCGGAAGTTCGCCGTACGTGATGCCGCGGGAGCAGATGCGCCCGATCGTCCTCTGCCGCGGCATGCATACGCCGCTCCCGCAGCTCTGGCCGAGCTTAAAGTTCTACGGACTTTAGCAGCTTCGGCTTACGGCGACCCCGACGACGCGGCCGTGGACTTCGTGAGTTGGAAGTCGTACTGCTGCGTTTGATCCGCCATAACGGAGTAGCCTGAGACCGCTCGCGTATCGTAACCCTGCTTTACCAAGGTCAGCGTGTAGTTGTCGGGCGGCAATGAAAGGACGACAAAGTGTCCCTTGGCATCCGTCGTTGCGGTTGCACTCTGAGAGGGCGAGTTGAACTGTATTTGGACGCCTGAAATCGGAGCCCCGGTGTTGGCATCGGTAATTACACCGGCGATGCCGCCGGCGTCGTCCGCAATTGCCAGAATCGGCTGGCTCACGAACGCAAGGAGGAGTGCGAGCGTCGCCAAAGAGAGGCGAAGCGCGAGTGGCTTCACGATGGTGATTTTGTTTGACATATTCGTTTAGACCGTCGCACGCGGACAAGTGTTTCAGTGTTTTTTCAAATGGTGCAACCAAGCGTTCTTACGGCCGCTTTTTGCCCTTCGTCCGACTGCGCTCAGGATGACATGACAGGCTCAGGGTGACAGTGCTGCGGTTAGGGTGACACGACTTTTATTGTGGCCATCATGCCGCCGTCTTCGTGGTCGAGCATGTGGCAATGGAATACGAAGGTTCCGCGAACCGCCGGGTTTCTGAAATCTACGAGTATTCTTGCGGTACCGGGGATGCGGCGGCCGCCGGTACTTCGTTGCGCCGGGACGAGCACGGTATCGCGCCACGCCGGTGGATCGACTGGCGCGCCGTCGAGCGATTCGACCAAAAAGTGCACTTGGTGGATATGAAAATCGTGGACTTCATCGGTATCGTTGCGGATCGTCCACTCCTCGAGCGTTCCGGAGCGAGCGACGATGGCAGGCGGAGCTTCCATCGAAAAAGCGCGGCCGTCGATGAAGAACCCGGTAGCGTTCTCGGTGAGGGTGATCGTGCGCCGAACGGCCGGCGCGGCTGGAGCAATGGTCGCGTTACGCGAGTTCGCCGGCGTCGAAGTGCGCGCTGCCAGCGCACCCTCCGCCGTTGGATTGGAAGGCCGAAGAATCGCGAGCACCGCCTGCGGATCGCGATCGCCGGCCACGCCGCTGTCGTAGCAACGCGATCGCAGGAGTGTTGGACCCGATTGTCCCGTTGCGACGAACTCCGCGCGCCCCGCCGGCGGAACGATAACGTGATCTGCCCACATTATCGAGGGGTTCCCGGGATAGGCGCCGACCGGATAGCCGTCGATCGCCACGATGCCCAGGCGCTCGTTGTCGATCGCAAGATCGAGAACCCGGCTCGCCGACGCATTGAGAACGCGAAAGAGCTGCCGCTCCCCCGGGGCGATGCCGATCACAGGCTGCGCGGAATCGTTGACGGTCAGATGCAGCCCAACCTCCGGTAAGCACGCGCGATTTGGGCCCGCGTTGTCGTCGGCATCAAGCGTATACGATTGCGGCGTCATCTTGCGCGCATACCAGGGTATCGCCAGGATGTTCGGAGTCTCTTGAACGTCGCGGACGACGATGAGACGCTCGTGCATCGCTGCGAGGCTCGGAACTCGGTCTCGCAGCCCCTCGACGATAATCGCGCCCGCCATGCCGCTGGTGACTTGCCAGTACGTCTCACCATGCGCGTGAGGATGATACCAGTACATCCCCGGTTGTTGGCTCTTCAAGACGTGCACGATATAGTGCAGGGAACCTCCCGGGCGAGCCAACGTCATCAGAACCTCATCGCCGGGCCTCGTAGGCGCAACCTCGAGGCCGTGAAAATGCAGGTTGACCTCATTGGCCGTATCGCTCGCGACTGGTAAGCGATTGCGCAGCGTAAGATCGATCGTATCGCCAGGACGAACGCGAATCGTCGGCGCTACGTCGCGGCCCTGGTAGACGAAATGCGGCCGGCCGGCCTTGCCTTCGCCGGCGACGTCGAGGCTCAACCGCGCGACGCCGCCGGCCGCGTGGACTTCCGGGATATCCGCAAGGGCGCGATGCGCGTCGTTCAGCGCGCCGACGGTTGTAAAGGAGAGGCGGCCGAGCGCGCTTCTTCCGTCGAGGCTCCATGCGGCGATCGCGATGACGTTATCGCCGGCTTGGTTCAGAATACCGGCCGGCACTGGAAAGATGCGTGGAAATCCGGGATCGCTGCGATATTGCCCGACCAGCCAGCCGTTGACGTAGATGAAGGCGCGATAGTTGCATCGAGCGGCGTCATCGACGCGCAGCGCGGCGAAGCTTTCCGGCGGGATGGAAACCTGCAGCGCGGTATGCGCGCGATACCACGTGACGCCCGCGCCGGCAGGCTTTGCGGGTAGCGTCGCCGGCGCCCACGATGCATCGGAAGACTCCGGCTTCTGCCAACCGGCGATTTCGCCGGCGAGGCCGCCTGAGTCGAGCGGCCCGCGAATCGGATCGGTGTTGTACTCGCCGTTTCCCAGAATCTGCCAGGCGATGCTACCACGCCCGGGCGAGAGCGCGGCCCGCAACATCCCGCGCGACTGTGCGCGCCCGGCATCGCGGCTGAGGTTCTCGTTGTGGCCCATGTTTTCGAAGAGCACGGCGATCACGTTACCGGCTTTCGGCCGCAGCGCGGCCGAAGCGATCGGCAGTTTTGCCGAGATCGTACCGTCGTCGCGGGCGACGGCGCTTCCGAGGTACGCGCCGTTGAGCCAGACGGCGGCCGCGCCGGCGCGGCCGGCCATCCCGCGAAACAAAAATGCGCGCTCGGAACCCGTCGCCGTGAAGTGGCCGCGGTACCATACGACGCCGTGATGAAACCCGTAATCGTCGACGCTCAGAAACTCTTTGCTCGAGAGGCTGTGGTTTGGAATCGGCGACGGGTTTAGGCGAGCGTCGTCGGAATCGCGCGGCAGTGCGGTAAGCAGCGGCGGCCACGCCTGATCGTCGAAGACGCGCCGGCTCTCCGCGTCGTCTCGCTGCAAACGCCACCCGGTAATTTCCGGAAACGCAATCGCATGAGACTCCGCGAACGGCTCGTTGCCGTGCGAATGATAGGCGCCCAACGGGTCGCCCGTCCAGCCCCAGTTGATGCCGTCGTATGCGACGGCGAAGGTTTGCGAGGTGAACGACACGTCGATGCCGTCGGCGCGCGCCGCGCTCTCGCGAGCCTGGACGCTCGCCGCCGGATCGTCCTGCACTCCGTAAAGGATCACGCTGCCGCGGCCGTCGGTCAGTTGGTGCCGCGCGAGACGAGCGTCGATCGCTGCGAGCCATTGCCGCAACTCGGCTCGATAACGCGAGCTCGCGATTTTCGCGGAGGCGTTGCGCGCAAAGATCCAGTCGGGAAGCCCGGTGCCCTCGGCACCGTCGTCAACGTAGGGGCCAGGCTGCGCGATTACATAGAGGTTTTCTTGCGCGGCGATGTCGAGCAGTTCGTCGACGTCGCGCACGCCGGTGAAATCGTAGGCTCCGGGTCGCGGTGAATGGTAGCCCCAGAAAAAGTCGAGCGCAACGCTATTATAACCCGCCGCCTTTATTTTCCGAAAAGCGTCGCGCCAGAGAGTGGAGCCGGGAAGCCGCCAGTAGTGGAGTTGCGCCACCCAGATCGGAGTTGGGCGTCTGTCGATCGACAGCGACGTGCCGTCGTAGCTGACGCTGTGTCGAACGCTCGTTGGAGGGCTCCGGCGCGGAGCCGGGTGCGCCATGCACCCGGCTATACCGCAAGCGAGGAGACTCGCCAAGACGAGCGCTCTAGCGAACGTTACTTAACGACACCCTGGATCGGAGTTGCCGAACCGCTCGAACCGAGATGCTTGAGGCCGAAAATATCCTCGATGGTGCGCAGAACGCTGTAGTGATTGATCGTTTGGCTATACTGTCCCGGGTTTACGTTGCCGATGAGAATCGTGGGGATCTGATTTCCCGCGGCGCCGTCATTCTCGTCGAAGGTCAAGATCAGCAAGCCGTTATTGGCCACGTCCCAATCGATGAGCTTGGGCAGGTTTTTCTTGGCCCATTTGTCCCCTGTGCTGATGGGACAATCGTGCATGTCGTTGCACATGTTCGGCGTGATCCAGGT
>PMTY01000046.1 GCA_003167155.1 Candidatus Cybelea tumulisoli | reverse complement strand
ACCACGACCTTGACGCACGATCTACTCCATCGCGTGCTCGGGGCCGTACCGCAACGCTCGGACGGCCCGCTGCACGTCTATCATTTGAGCGGAGCGCTGCCGCTCGTCTACGGCGTCAGTCACCCGGTAATTGGAACCGATCCCACCTTTTCGGATGGCTATCTCGGAAACGTTGCGGCGATGGCGCGCGGTGAGGCTCGCTTCGATCCGCAAACGCGTTCCGCCGACGAGTTTTCCTCCGGGATGCTTGCGCTCTCACCGATCCTCCCCGAATCGGCGGAGCAAGCCCGGGATCTTGCCGTCAACGAGGCGTTGATCCGCGGCGTTCGAATTCAGCCGTCGTCAGCGGCCGCCGACTGGTCGATTCCTTTTGAAATCAAGCTGGGCGGCGTCTACGACGTCTTTGCACGAGACCAGTCGCTGCTCTTCTCACTGGCTCCGCCGCAGACGCTCTCGGTAGACGACAAGAACTTTACTCCGCAAAGCACGGGTGACTGGACGCAATACGGGGAGGTTACGCTTTCGGCAGGGCGCCACGCGGTTTCCGACGGTTACATCGATCCCGACTTGGACGTCGCGCTCGTGAGGGCGGACGATCTGCGGGATTGGCGAGCGCGAATTGCGGCTCTTCTGCAAGCTCTTCCACAAAATACTGCCCTTGCCGAATCGGTTTACGGCTTCGATACGACCGTGACGCTGCCGTCCGCAGGGAGATACCGAATCCACGCGAGCGCAGTCGGTCCGTTTGGTCCTGACGGATTGGCCGCGACGCACCTCGACAAGGGCGCCTCGTATCACGGGACGTTTGCGAAAAATCTCTCGGGCACGCTTCCCTACGTTTCCGACGCGGGCGTCGTTGGGACGTCGGCGGTACTCATGCCGTCGTCGTGGTACCACGACGATCCGACGGTCTACGATTGGCAGCGAGGCGACCCGGAATCGTGGTTTCTCTTCGCTCGCAGCGCGCACGTCCGCGTCTTTGTTCCGGGCTCCGGCAACGTCGTCGCTCGAGCTGCGATGGAAATCAGCCGCCTCCAGGTTGGGAGCGTTCTGAGCCTCGCGGTCGATGGCAGCGTGCAGCAAACGGTGACGCTCCCCGGCGTAAACGCCAACTCGCAAGAGTTCGACGCGCCCAATCAGCTCCAGGGTCCCGCACCCGTGCCGGTCTCCGTAAACCTTACCCTAGGACCGGGCTGGAACGACGTGACTTTCCTTTTTAAGTCGGCGACGGGTGAACGCGGCGACCTGGGCGCGGGAGTGATTTCGGCGGCGGTCGCGCCGGATCTCTCGTTCACTCAAATCGGTCCGGCGCCCGGCGCATCGCCTGTCGGGCGCGACCGCGCGTTTAACGCGCAGGCGGTCGCCGGCCCACCCGGCGGACTCCACGGCGATCCGGACCTCGTCGGCACCGTCGCGTCGAACGGAGGCAGCAATCCGTGGCTCGCGGTCGCGCTCGGCGTCCGGGGCAACGTGACGTATCGTCTCTACCCGCTGCCGCAGCAGGGAAACTTCGATATCAACTTCATGCACGCGTTCCCGAACGACTGGTACGACGGAGATCAGCGCGTCCTGGGCATGTGGTTCCTTTCGCGAAACACGCGCCTGAAGCTCTCGGGCCTCTACTATGGCCTGCATGCAATGCCGGCACGGGCGTTACATAACCCGAAATCACTAACGGCGCTGCCGATTAGGGTCGACGGCAAGCTCGTCACGCAACCGGTCTTTCTCTCCCGAGGCCCGCACTCGGTGAAAAGCGTCGACCGGGAGGTAAAGATCGGGCTCTTGAGCATGGACCCGGTAACGCTACCGAAGACGCGACCCTTTGCGCTGCGCTGGCAGCGGCGCTCTCCCACGGCCGTCGACGTGACGGTACCCGCAAAGACCGATGCGGCGTCCTTCCTACTGGTATTCGGCGATGCATTCCATCCCGAGTGGCAGGCGACGGTCGACGGCAAGCTGCTCGACCACGTTATCGTCAATGGCGTTTCCAACGGATGGGTCGTGCCGGCCCTGCCGCAAGGCGGAACGATTGCTTTGCGATTCGCGGGCCAGCGACTCTACCTCATCGCTGGGATCGTCTCGCTGATCGCGCTCGGTTTATTGACTACCCTCGCGTTGAAGCCTGAGCTGTGGCCGATTCGCTCGTCGAATCCGTGATGGAATCGTCCGTCGTCTCGGCGCTCCGGCGCGCCCTACGCTACACGGTTGGGACGGCAATCGTCGCGCTCATCGGTTCGGGCTTGCTCCCGGAGAGCGATGGCGAACGCCTGGCGACCACCGCGTATCTCGCCGTGATCTTTGCGGTCGTGACGCTAACGGCACTGCAGTTTGTCCCCGGCAGCGCGACGGCGGAGACGAAGCGGCCTTTGGTCGTTACATTTCCCACAGCTGTGCAGTCGGTGCTGCTCATAACGATCCTCGTTTTCGTGGGGGCCGCGCTTGCCGGGCAACCCGGAGCTGAAGCGTTCGCGTTACTTGTTTGCGCCGCGGTCACCGTCTTTATGGCACTCTCGGGCGGCAGTCTCTTTCGGGAACTGCACGTCGCGCTCGCTGCCGGTGGCGTGTCGGCCGCCCTTACGCGCTACGCGGTGCTCGCCGGCATCGGCGCACTACTTCTGGCGACCATGCTGCCCGCCGAGATGCGGGGCGTCGTGGTCGAAGGCGCCTTTTGCTGCGTCGTCGCCGTAGCGATCCTTCTTTCGGTATCGTTACTAAGGAAGGTCGGCTTTGGGAGAGGCGTGACGGTGGGCTTTAAGGGCAGGCCGACCATGACCTTCGAGCGGATGATCGGCTACGCGGCATACGCCTGCGCAGCAGCGCTGCTCGCCGCCGCGCTCCTGCCACAAAACGGCGAGCTCTTGGCCTTTAGCGCCTACGTCGCTATCGTCGTCGCCACCGTTGGAGTTGCAATCGAAACTCGCTCCGCCGTTTCCCGCCGCGCGACTTCGATTTCGAATCCACGGTGAAGAGCGCCGCGATTGCGGCCGCACTCGCGTTCGCGGCGTTCGTCGTCGCAAAAGGAACTCCGACGCTGCGCCACGACTGGAACTGGCCGATCGACCGGCTCGCAATTCCGTCGTTCTTCAATGAGTCGATCGGCGGCTGGCTACCCGTTGGGTTCGGCGTTGCCAATACCCATCCAACGACATATCTGATCGCGCTTCCGCTTACTGCCACGATGTGGGTAGCCGGCCCGCTGATCGCTTTGGCATTCTTGGCCTTCGCGACGGGCTATTGCAGCATGCGCGCCGCGGCAAATATTGCCTCACGGTTGGGCAATGCTGCGCCGGCTGCGATCGGCGCGGGCATTTTCGCGCTCTTCAATCCGTGGGTCTATAACGAAGTCGTTGCCGGGCATCTCGTCATGGTGCTCGCTTATGGCGGCCTCATCGGTCTGCTGGCCGAAATGGTGCGCGGCCGCGATGCATCGCCGGTGCGCTTGGCGTTGTGGCTGGTTTTGATCGAAGCACAACTGCAGTTCTTTATCGTCGCGACGGCCGCGTCGATCGCGTTTGCGTTGGTGACGAAGAAATGGCTGCCGATCGCTGCCGCGGCGATCGTAGCATTGCCGACGGCGGTCGGCCTGATCGCCGACCGTGGCGCGCTGTTACAGACTCCTTACAGCGTGCAATGGCAGGCAAACCAATCGCTCTCCCCCGTTGCGCTGCTCTCACTAGGCGGCTACTTCCCGGGATATGCCGAGCGGCTGGGCCCAGCGGCGCAGGTTGCAGTCTGGACGCTCTGCGCGCTGGCTCTGGCCGGCGTCCTCGCGGCACGCCGCCGGCGGGCGGTCAGATGGGCCGCCGCTGCGGCCGGGTTGGTCTATCTCTGTGCGCTGGGCGTTCACGGCCCGCTCGACGCGGCATATGAATGGACGGTCCGCTCGATTCCCGAAAGCGGCGTCTTCCGCGAGCTGTACGATTTCGGCGGTGTCTTTGCGGCGCTCCTGATTGTACTCGCAACGGCGGCGACCGGTCGCGCGAGAGCGCTTGGGTATCTCGCATTGCTAGCGGGTGGCGTCTTACCGGTTACCTGGCTGATCCATCCGCCTAGCGATCTCTGGGTCGGAGCGCAAACCTATCCGCATCCGGTCATTTCAGCGCCGCCTTTTTCTCGGGTGGCGCTTCTGCCGGCTTTCCAGCCGTTGCAGTTACGCACCGGCGCCGGCGACGGCGCGGACCCCGACGCCATCGCCTATCCCGGTCACGTTACCGCACTCAACGAGTATCTTCCAGCCTATCCGATTGACGTTGCGCTGGCGCGGTACGAGCGCAACGGCGACTCGGCTGCCTTGCGTGCCCTCGGCGTCAGCCGGATCGTCGCTCGTCCCTGGCTCGTGTCGCGATCGAACGGAGCGATCGGTCTCGCGGCTTCGTCGTTGGGCGAACCGCGGCAACCGGCGGCGGAGCGCAGCGCCGAAGTCGCGGGTGCCGCGCCGTTGATCTCTGCCTGCGCGAATGCGCGCATCGTCGCCTCCGTCGACCGCTTGGGAGCCTGCGATATCTTTTTTGGCGATGCACCGGGTTATGCGGGCGTTACTCCGTTGCAGGGTCCGAGCGATTCGATCGACCCCGCGGTGGCGTGGATCGACGCGCGCCTCGCATTTGCTCGAGTGCCGGCGCTCGCCCAAGGCATCGGCGGCGTGCTCACGCAGTCGAGGGTGGCAACTCCAGTCACACCGGGTGCGTGGCTGCTCGCCTACGTGCGCGGACGATTGACCGCTTCGGACGGCCATACGGTTGCTGCCGGCCCTGGAACCTTTACATGGATCTCGATTCCGCCAAACGTCGACTCGGTCTCGTGCGCGGGGCTCTGCGAGTTAGTCGCGGAGTCCCGGTTCTTTCCGGCGATTCCGCTGCATCAACGCAGCGCTCGAAGTACCGCGTTGCCGTTTGACCAGGTCGCGCCGTGGCTCTATCGCGTGCATGGCATCGCCGATGCCGTGGCGTTCGTGCGTTTAAACCAGCGCTACGATCCCGGGTGGATGGCGCTGCGCGCATGGCACGTGCTTCCTCACGTTCGCCTCACGCTTGCGGCCAATGGTTGGATGCTTACGGATCGCTCGTCCCGCGACGTCTTCCTCGTGCAAATCGCCGCACTCTTGCAGCAAATTGCCGAACTGGCCGGCGTAGTTTGCGTGCTTTCGCTGCTGAAGGCGCTCGTCCGCGAGCCGACGAAGCGCGTTTGAGTGACGTTAGCGACGCCGGTTCCGTTTGTCGATCTCAAAGCGCAGTTCCGCGCGATATCGGAAGAGGTCGTTCCTCGAATGATGCAGGTGATGGAGAGCGCGAGCTTCATTCTCGGCCCCGACGTAGCGCTCTTCGAAGAACACTTTGCGACCTATGTCGGCACCCGCTATTGCGTAGGCGTCGAGTCGGGGACCGCGGCGCTGGAGCTCGCCTTGCGAGCCTTAGCGATCGGGCCGGGAGATGAGGTCATCATTCCGGCCAATACGTTTATCGCGTCGGCGTTCGCGGTTTCGGCCGTCGGAGCGCGCCCGGTGCTCGTCGAGATGGATCGTGCGTACCTGATCGATTCTGAGCTGCTCGAAGCGGCGGTCACGCCGCGGACCAAGGCCGTCATGCCGGTGCATCTGTACGGTCAAGCCGTTCCAATGGACGCCATACTGGCCTTCGCCCGGCGCCACGGCCTGCGGGTGATCGAGGATGCTTGCCAGGCACATGGCGCGCGGTACCAAGGCCGGCGTACCGGTAGCTTCGGCGACGTCGGGTGTTTCAGTTTTTACCCGGGAAAGAACCTCGGAGCCTACGGAGACGGAGGCGCCGTCGTCTGCAACGATGCGAGTCTGTACGAGACGGTATGCTTGCTGCACGATTTGGGTCAAGCAAAGAAGTACGAACACGTCGTCAAGGGCGAAAACTGCCGCCTCGATTCGTTGCAGGCCGCGGTGCTCGACGTAAAGCTCCGCCACCTCGATGCGTGGAACGAGGCTCGCCGCGGTCATGCCGCCGCATACGACCGGCTTCTCCGCGAAATCGGCATCGAACCGCCGGTAAGCCTGCACCACGAGGGTCACGTCTATCATCTCTACGTTATCGAAGTCGAGAACCGGGATCGCGTGCAAGCCGCATTGAAAGAACGCGGCGTCGCCACCGGCGTTCACTATCCGATTCCAATCCATCTGCAGCGCGCCTATTCGGATCTCGGCCTCGGCCCCGGCTCGTTTCCGCGCACGGAGCGCAGCGCCACGCGGATGCTCTCACTTCCGATGTTTGCCGAGCTGACGGACGACCAGATCGTCTGCGTGGTCGATGCCCTTGCGAGCTGCCGGCCCCTGCTCGTCTAAGGAACCTCATGGAACGTGCGCCACTCGGCGTCGCTGTAGTCGGGGCCGGTTACTGGGGACCGAACCTCGTGCGAAATTTCTACGCTTCGGAAGAGTGGTCGGTTCGTTGCATCGTCGAGCGCGATCGGACTCGACTAGAGCGCTTGCGCCGGCTCTATCCAGCCGTTGAGGGACATGCGGAGATCGAAGCAGCGCTGACCGATCCGCAGGTCGATGCGATTGCGCTGGCGACGCCGCCGCGCACGCACCGCGAGCTTGCGATCCGCGCGATCGATGCCGGCAAGCACGTGCTGGTTGAAAAACCGCTAGCGGAGAGTTTCAGCGACGCCGAAGATCTTTGCGAACGCGCGCGCCGCGCCGGCGTTTGCCTGATGACCGACCACACCTTTCTCTACACCGGTTCGGTCGAGAAACTGCGGGCCTTGCGCGAGAGCGGTGCCTTGGGCAAGGTCTACTACATCGATTCCGTGCGCGTCAACCTCGGACTCTTTCAGGAGAGCAACGTCGTGTGGGATCTCGCACCGCATGACGTATCCATCATCAACTACGTCCTCGACGAGCTGCCGCTCGCAGTGGCCCTGCAACTCGGCGCGTGCGTTCATGCCAAGACGGCCGACGTCGCATTTCTGACGATGTGGTATCCCAGCGGCTGCCTGGCGCACGTGCATTTGAGTTGGCTCTCACCGGTCAAAGTGCGGCGCGCGATAATCTCCGGAAGCTTGAAGATGGCGGTTTGGGATGACGTGGAGCCTACCGAAAAGATCTACATCTACGATAAGGGCGTGGTCTTGGACCCGTCGAGTACGACGTTGCAGCAACAAATGGTCTCGTACCGTTTGGGAGATCTCCACGTTCCGCTGGTCGACAACCGCGAAGCGCTTGGAAAACTCGTCAATGATTTTGCCGCCGCAATTCGAGATGGCTCGGAGGTGCGCTCGAATGGTACCTTTGGCGCGGGGGTCGTTCGTGTCATCGAGACGGCGCTCCGCTCGGCGAGTCTGGGCGGACGACGAGTCGAGATATAAATGACGCAGCCCACCCTTCGTTTTTCCGTCATCCTGCCGACCCTCAACGAAGCGGCGCGGCTTCCCCTCGTGCTCGACTCGATTGCCCGCCAACGCTACCCTCGAGAATGCATCGAACTACTGATTGCCGACGGCGGCTCGACCGACGACACGGTCGCGATCGCGCAATCTTTTGGCGCGAAAGTCTTGCACAATCCAATGCGCCGTGCCGAGCCCGGCGTCGGAATGCTCTTTGGGAAGGCGACGGGCGACGTCGCGATCGTAATGGCGGCCGATAACCGGTTCGGCGACGAGCACGCTCTCGCCAGACTCGCGCGACCCTTCGCCGATCCTACGATAACCGCAGCGTTCCCGGCAGTCGTGAGCACGCGCGAAGACGGCGCGACCGCACGGTACATCAATGCGTTTACCGACCCCTTCAACCACTTCGTCTACGGCGGCGCGACGTCGCCTGCGTCCTACCGCCGCACCTACCGTGTCAAACGGCGCGAGCCGGGCTACGTCGTGTACGATTTCCGCAACGGTCCGGTACCGCTTATCGCGCTGGCCCAGGCCTTCGCCGTGCGTTTGCCTTATGCAAAGCCTGCCGGTACGGATGAGGATGACGTGGCGCCCGTGGGATCGCTCATTCTCCAAGGATGCGATATCGCGTTCGTACCGGAAGCGTACGTCGAGCACCATACGGTGAGCGGCATTGGCGATGCTCTTGCGAAGTTCGGGCCGCGCATCCGCAAGCGGATGACCGATGGAGAGCAGCCGGTCTGGCATCGCCTGCAAGCCGCGAATCGAATGCGGCGGTTTCGCGCCTATCTGTGGCCGTTCTACGCGGCAACGGGGATCTTCCCGGCGGCGGCGGCCCTTTACGGCTGGGCGCGCGACGGACGCCGGGAGTGGCTCTATCACCCGTTCGTCAGCGCGGCGTTCGCGTTTGAGTTTTGGAAGCAACTGGTATTCGTCGCGCTGCAGCGTGTGAGCGGGCGCAATCGGAGCGTGGTGAGTTGATGTCGGATAGCGTAACGAGAGTGCAGATCGGCGGCGCCGGCGGCGCGCCGTCGAACAACTTCATTCGCTCGCTTCGCGAGGCGCCGCATCCGTACTATTTGATCGGAAGCTGCGCGAGTGCGACCGACATCTTCCTGGCCGACGTTGACGAACGGTACGTGATCCCGCCGGCCGTGGCTCCAACGTTTCGCGAAGAGCTTCTCCGCTTGCTGGACCGCACGAAGCCGGCGCTCTTGCACGTGCAGAACGATCACGAAGTACGAGCCGTGTCCCGGCTACGGGACGACATTCGGTCGCTTGGCGTCGTACTTTTCATGCCCAACCCCGAGACCGTCGAGATCTGTCTCGACAAGTACCGCTCGTACGCCGTCTGGGAGCACGCGGGAGTGCGGGTGCCTCGAACCATGCTGTTGCATGACGCCGCCGATTTAAAAGCGGCGTTCGCGCAGCTCGGACCGAAGGTGTGGGTGCGCGCAATCGCGGGAGCCGGAGGCGCGGGTTCGCTGCCGACGGAGTCGTACGATTTCGCGCGCTTTTGGATCGAGCATCACGACGGATGGGGTTCGTTCACGGCAAGCGAGTGCCTCAGCGCGAAGACGACGACGTGGCTCTCCATTTGGAACCAGGGTGAGCTCATCGTCGCCCAAAGCCGTCGCCGTTGGAGTTGGAACTTCGGCAACCGTACGCTTTCGGGGGTAACGGGAATTACCGGCGTTGCGGAAACGTTCGCCGATGCCGAAGCGGATAGGCTCGCGGAGCAGGCGATCCGTGCGGTAGACTCCGTCCCACACGGAATTTTCGGCGTCGACATGACGTACGGGCATGAAGGCCTGCCCTACGTCACGGAAATCAATATCGCGCGCTTCTTTACGACCCACTATTTTTTTACCAAGGCGGGGCTCAACATGCCCGACATCTATTGCCGGCTTGCGCTCTTAGGAGAGCGTCCCGCGCTCGCAAAACGCGTGAACCCGTTGCCCGACGGCCTGCTCTGGATCCGCGGGATGGACGTCGAGCCGGTGTTGACGACGGTCGAGGAAGTGGAGCGGCTTTCGGGCGAGGCGGCCGCGCCCGCGGCGCCGTGACGACGATCCTCGTGACCGGCGCCGGCGGTTTCATCGGCCGCTGCGTGGCGGCGCGCCTGCGCGCAGCCGGCGATGCGCGAATAGTGTCGCTGGAACGCTCGAGCGTTGCACTCGAGGCGCTGGATCCTGCGTATTGGAAAGAGCTGCACGCCGACACGATCGACGTCATCTTCCACCTGGGAGCCTATACGCCCAAAGACGCAGCCTCCGCGGATCTGATCGATCCGATCGTGGCGAGCAACGTCAACGGTACCGCGGCGCTCCTTGCCAGCCTTCCGAACACGCCGCGTCATCTGCTCTTTGCGAGCTCGTTGGACGTGTACAAGCGCGTCAGCGGGCGGACGATCGACGAAACCAGCGAAGTTGGGCCGGCGACGTTATACGGCGCCTCGAAACTCTTTGGCGAGGAGCTCGTGCGAACCTACGCCCGCGCGACCGGCTGCGCCTATAGCATCTTGCGGCTTGGACACGTCTTCGGTCCCGGCGAGGAACGCTACCAGCGCGTCATTCCCAGCCTTATCCGGGCGATGCTGCGCGGTGCCGAGCCGCAGCTTAGCGGAGACGGTACGACCGAACGTGACTACCTGTACGTCGACGACGCCGTCAGCGCGATCGTCGCGGCCTCGGCGCGGCCCGATGGGATCGATCCCATCAATATCGTCAGAGGCGAGTCGATTTCAATTCTCGGCGTCGCCAAGCACGTCGCGGCGCTCACGGGCTACGAAGGGGCATTTCGCTTTTCCGGAGGCAACGGCGATTCGCTGCGGTTCGACAACGGCGCGATGAAGCAAAGGCTCGGGATTCACTCATTCGTGCCTTTCGCCGACGGATTGGCTCGAGAGGTCGCGCACTTTCGCGAGACGGAGTTCGCAACGCGGTGAGGCGCGGCGGCGCCACGATCTTTTTGGATCTCGACGGACCGGTGCTGGAGTGCCGCGACCGGCATTACGCCTGCTACGTCGAGCTTTGCTCGCGGTACGGGCGCAAGCCGCGGGCACCGGAAGGTTACTGGCGGTTTCGCCGCCGCCGCGTCAGCGCGGTCGACCTCTTGATCTCCGCCGGCGTCCGCGCAGATGAGGCCGAGTTGCGCAGGTCGTGGATCGATCTAATCGAGCAGCCGCGCTATCTCACGCTTGATGCACCGCAGCCGGGAGCAGCCGAAGCGATCTCTGCTTGGAAGGGCGCGGGCTGGCGGCTGGTCTTGGTCACGCTGCGAAGAGAGGCTCGAGCGACGCGGGCGCAGCTCGAGCGCCTGGGGCTCGCACCCCTCTTCGACCGCATCGCCGTCTGCGATCCCGAGCTCGGCAGTACCGGGAAAGCGGCGGCTGCGAGGGATGACGTCGGAAGAAGCGATCCAGCTGATTGCGTGTGGATCGGCGATACCGAAATCGACGCCGAAGCTGCGGCGGCGTTGGGCTGCTCGGGGCTCTACCTCGTAAGTTGTGGGATTCGCAGCGCAGGATATCTTCGCTCGCTGGGCGCCGGCGAAGTCGTGCGAGACCTTTCTACCCTACGCGATCGACTCGTCAGAACGATCGAACGTTCAGCAACCCGGCGGCTTTAAAGGCGGCGGCGATCTTCGGCGCATCGGCCCCGGCGTCCGGATAGAGCACGACCGCGTGACCCTCGGCGATTGCGTCGTCGAAGTTCTCGACTTCATCGCCGGGCACCGGGAAACCATCGAGATAATGCTTCGACTCGCCTTCCTCCGGAAAGAACGCCTTAAATCGCGGTTCTCCGGTGAGTCCGGGAACGTTGGTTCCCCCCGAGTCGGCCAGGACGCCGGTGCCTCTGGTCATATCGTCGGAAAGCCCGCTAACGTATTCGGTTTCGCTAAAAACCTCAATGAAGTCCATCGGCGAAGCTTCCAAATCGTCGCCGTCGCCGGCAAAAACTTTGATTTTTTCCAGGTCGATCTGTTGCGCCGAAAGGGCGTCGTCGAGCGCTTTTACGTCGGAGTTTGAACAAATGCCGATGACCAAACCTGCTGCCACGAGTGCGGACTCCTTTAGCGGTTGTATGCCGTAATTGCGTCGGCAAGCCGTTCTACGCCGATGCGGATATTCTTCTCCGACGCATTGGAAAAGTTGAGGCGCATGCCGTCGTGCACGTCGCGCCCGGGATAAAAACTGACGCCCGGGACGAAGACGACTTTCGATGCCGCGCAGATGCGCAGCAACTCGGACGTATCGACGTTCGGTACCGTTACCCAGAGGAACATTCCGCCGGCCGGCCGCGTGAAGCGAACGCCCTCCGGCATGAACTCGGCGAGCGCTTCGGACATGACGTCGCGGCGGCGAGCATACGTTCGCGCGATCTCGCGCACGTGCGCGTCGAAGGCGGCGCCGTCGCTCACGTACTGGTGGAAGACGTATTGTGCGAAGGTGCCGCTATGTAAGTCGGCCCCTTGTTTGACTAGCACGATCTTTTCGCGAATCTCTTCGTCGGGAATGACGAGCCACGCGATGCGCATGCCGGGCGCCATGATCTTGCTGCCGGTTCCCAAGTAGATGATCGGCGCCGTCGTCTGATACGAAATCAGCAAGGGTAAGTCGGTGCCTTCGAATCGCAGTTCGCAATAGGGATCGTCCTCGACGATCGGCAGGCCGAAGCGCTCGCAAATCCGCACGACGCTTTCGCGGCGCCGCCCCGAGAGCGTGCGGCCGGTCGGGTTTTGAAAGTTCGGCACGAGATAGAGCAGCTTCGGAAATGGGTCGGCGCGTTCGAGCACGCGCTCGAGCGAGTCGGGGAGTAAGCCGTCTTCGTCGGTATCGACCGTAAGATAGCGTGCTTGATAGGCGTCGAGGGCCTGGATCACGCCGAGATAGGTGGGGTTTTCGAGCACGACGTGATCGCCCGGATCGAGAAAGATCTTCCCGATCAAATCGAGGCCCTGTTGCGAACCGTTGACGATCGCTACGCTGTGCTCGTCTATCGTCTTGCCGAAACGCCCGCTCAAGCGTTGCGCCACCCATTGACGCATCTCGGGTATGCCTTCGGTGACGCTATACTGCAGCGCCGCGGCGCCTCGAAGGCTCATCACGACGCGTACGGCCTCCACGATCGCCTCCGTTGGAAAAAGCTCGGGCGCCGGAAGACCGCCGCCGAAGGAGATGACGTCGGGCTGCTGCGTGACTTTGAGCATCTCGCGGATCGTCGAGGCTCGCAAGCGAGCCGTCCGCTCGGCAAACTTTGCGGCGCGCGAGATCGTGGTCATCGGCCGTGCCCGCGACCCGAAGGGCCGCTCGCCTCTAACATCTCATCCCGAAAACCTAGCGGCACTGTATATCCTCATGTGACAGGGGCACTCTAGTTTAGGCGGCGGTCATCGGTGGTCCGCTTATCGGCGGGCCGCCGGCTGGGGCGCCGAGCGATTCCCCCGCAAAGGAGAGGATCGTCGCCCCTAAGCCGATCAGGCCGACCAGGATCAAAACCAGCGTCCCGACGACCGGCACGAGTTCGGCCGCGGTGATCAGAGCGATTCCGCAGAGCAGTGCGACCAGCGGTGAGGGCGTCGTCGCGGGGCTGACCAGCTCGCAGAGGCGCCGCCCGATCAACAGCGCGAGCGCCGCCGTCCCCAGAAAGGCGCTGGCGAGCAGAAAGACCATTTCGAGCAAGATCAACGGAATGAGCAGAATCGTGATCGCCAGCAGGACGGCCAGCGGGATGACGGCGATGCAACCGACCAAACCCGCGGCGGCGCTAAGGCTGGGATGGCGTTCCAGCCGGTCCAAAACCATTCGAGTGCGCACCGGGAAGATCAAGAAGACCAGTAGCGCGAGCAGATTCCACGAGAGCCGCCACAGCAGCCGGTGATCGGGAACGAAGGGGCTATACCCGGAGTCGGCCGGCGCCCAGGGGACGACCGCCTGGGTGACGGCGCCTCCAATCTGATTGACTTGCCCGGTGACGACGCCGCCGGGCCGAGGATCGTAACTCCCACCCACGACGTTGACGTTGCCCTCGACGATTCCCGCGATCGTCGCATCACCGAAGATAACGGTGAGATCGCCGTCGACCACTTGCCCCGGCTCGACCACGACCGAGCCGAAGTACGTTCCGCCGTGGTAGATGGCTTGCGAATCGGCCAGCGCGGGCCGGGCCAGCAGCCCGGCGGCGGCCAGCGCGATCCCAAAGATGACTGCTCGGCGAAGGCTCACGAGCGCGACCCCCGCGCAAGATAGAGGGTAAGCATCGGGCGCAGCCGGCGATAGCCGTAGACGATTCCAGCGAGGAGGAGAAGATCGACGAGCAAGACGCCGGTGACCGCCGCAGCCGCGATGCCGGTCTCTGGAGCAACCGCCCGCAGTCCCGCGGCGATCGCCGCCAATCCGCCTTCTCCCCAAGCGGCGAGCCGCTGGAAGAGTCCTGCGACGCCGCGGGCATCGAGCGCGGCGAATGCCAGAAGTGCCCAAGCCACCGAGAGGTAGGCCAGCAGCGGCACCCAGAGGGCTATCCGCCTACTGGGGTTCAGCGGCGCGGCTGCCGTCGCGGAGACGACCGCAGCCGTAAAACCCGAACCGACGCGCCCGGGCGACCGGGCGGTGGCCAGCAGGGCATCTACCACGCGCAGCTCTTCCAAAAGCGCGTTGCAGGCGGGACACGACCGCAGGTGGTGCGCGACGTCGCGCATCTGCCGCGGGCTCAGCGTCGCTTCGAGACAGTCGTCGAGCAGCGGCTCACACGAGGAGCAGCGCACGTGAACCCCCCTTCTCCGGCGCGCGAGCCGGCACGCCGAGGGCCCGCGCCTCGCGTTCGCGCATCTTTTTCGTCAGCGCGATCTTGCCGCGGTGGATTAAGGTTTTTACGTTGCCGAGCGAGAGCCCGAGGGTGCTCGCGATCGTCTGATACTCCATGTTATCGAAGTAGCGCAGGGCCAAGACCGTGCGCGCGCGGTCCGGAAGCTCGGCCAACGCGGCACGCAGCTCGCGCTCGGCTTCTTGGCGCAGTAGCCCGCCGGCGGGATCCGCCTGCGGCGAAGGATCGGCAAGCGCCGTCTCGAGCGTTTGCTCTTGCGAGAGTTCCTGCAGTTGCGGCGCGCGCTGCGACTTGGCAAGATAGGTGCGAATCACGTTGCGCGCGATCTGATAGATCCACGTCGAGAACTTGCCGAGCTGCGGGTTGAAGGTATTCAAATGCGCGTACGCGCGCAAGAACGTCTCCTGCGACAAATCCGCCGTTTCCGACGGATTGCGCACGGTTGCGCCGATGAAGTTCGCTATGCCGCGTTTGTAGCGATCGACGAGCACGCCGAAGACCTCCCTTTCCCCGGAACGCACTCGATGTACCAAAGCTTCGTCGCTCTGATCACGGAATGCCATCCCCCCTCGATTCGGTTCCTTTGGCGGCTTCTACCTAGGCGGGGGCGAGTTTGTTACGCTCGCGCAGGGCCGCAAGGGGCGGGTTGTGGGCGTCGCGGGGGGAGAGAATCGGGGCGATTTCACCGAGCGGCCACCTGATTCCTAAATCGGCGTCGTCCCAAGCGACGCCGGCCTCGCAAGCGGGATCGTACGGGGCGCTCTGTTTGTACCAGAAAATCGTACCATCTTCCAGCGCTAAGAAGCCGTGAAGAAAGCCGCGGGGGACGTAGATTTGGCTGGCGCCGGCTGCCGTTAACGTCGTACCGTGCCATTTTCCGTACGTCGCGCTGCTCGCCCGAACGTCCACGATGACGTCGTAAGCGCTGCCGCGCAGGACCGAAACGAGTTTGGCCATTCGCGCGTCGCCATGCAGTCCGCGCAAGACGTTGCGGCGCGAGAGCGAAGAGTTGTCCTGTACGAACGAGTCCCCGATGCCGCATTCGCGATACCGTTCGAGCGAAAAAAGCTCCGCAAAGGAGCCTCGTTCGTCCGTAAATACGCGCGGCGTCAGCATCAAAGCGCCGGCAAGAGGTAAATTCTCGACTTTCATGAGAACGACGGTTCGATGAACGGTAGTGTGAGTCCACCGCGCATTTTCTTGCTGCGGCGTGGACTCGAGCGGTTGCGGACCAGCGCGATCGTTAAGCAGAGCCTTCTCGTCTTTACTGCCGGCACGGTGCTCAACGTGTGCGGCTTCGCGGCGCATGCCGTTGCCAGCCGTCAGCTCGGGGTCGCCGCGTACGGGGGACTCTACGCGCTGATCAATGCCGCTTTGATTGCGGCGCTTCCGGTCGCGTTCATTGCGCCGGTCGTCGCGCAGCTCGCCGCCGAGTTTCGCGCGCTGCACGACGACGGCCATCTCCGCGGCCTAACCGACAGCATCGCGGGCGGCTTTGCAAAACTCGCCCTCCTCTACCTCGTCGTGGCGACGGCCGGAATGGTTCCCTTCGCGCACTTTCTGCACGTCCCGATTTGGTCGTTGCCGTTCGTCGGATTGATTGCCGGGGTCGCGCTCTTCGTCAACGCGCTGCGCGCAATCGCCCAAGGTACGCAGGACTTCGTTGGATACGGACTCTCCAATGCAGTCGAGGGCATCGCAAAAGTCATCGGCATCATCGCCTTAATTGCCGTGGGTTTGCGGCTCGGCGGCGCCGTCATCGGGTTTTTTCTCGGGCCGCTTTGCGCGCTGATCTATCTCGCCGCGCGGTTGAAGCGGCGGTACGCCGCGGCGCCGACGCATCGCGTTCGCTACGATTGGCGCCGCATCCTCAACGCGGGAGCCGGCGCGGCAGCTGCGACGATCGCCATCGCACTGATGGGATCCGCCGACGTCATTCTGGTGAAACACTATTTTCCCGAGCACGCGGCGGGTCTCTACGCCGCCGCATCGCTTGGCGGAAAGATGCTGCTCTATCTGGTCGGATTCGTTCCGACCGTTCTCCTGCCGCAGGCGGCGGATCGTCACGCGCGTGGCGCGCGAACCCGCGAAGTCTTGGCGGGCAGCTTAGCGATGCTCGTCGCGGTCGCTCTCTGCGGGCTCTTCATCTTTTACTTCTTCGGACTCGACGTGCTGCACGCGCTGGTCGGACATGCGTTCGATGCGGCGGCGCCCTTGCTGGTCAAATACGGTTTGGCGATGGTGCTGCTCGCTTTGACCAACTCGCTGACGTTCTACGGCATCGCCACGCATCGCCTAGCGTTTACGGTGCCGTTGTTGATCTGCACGCTGGGCACGCTTGCCGCGATCGTCAGCTTTCATTCGACGCTCGCGACCGTCGTGGAGATCATGGTGCTTGGCAACTTCGCAGCCGCCCTCGCCGTTACGATATCGCTGTTCTTTCAGCGAAACGCCAGCGGCCGGCGGTCGACGGTGTGACGCGGGTTCTCTTGCTCGGAGGCTCGGGACAACTCGGGACGGCAATCGCGGAAGGATGGACCGATTGCGAGATCGTGGCGCCTTCGCATGACGAGCTGCCGATCGAGCAGAGCGAGCGCCTCGCGGAGTACCTGACCACGACGCGGCCCGACGTTCTGGTAAATGCTGCGGCTTTTCACGACGTCGATCGTTGTGAAGACGAGGAGGAGACGGCGCTCGAAGTCAACGCATTCTCGGTCGGGCGCGCCGCACGTCTTGCCGCCCAGCGCGACGTTCTCTTCGTCACGATAAGCACCGACTACGTCTTCGATGGTATGAAGGGCAGCCCGTATCTCGAGAGCGATTCGCCAAACCCGCTTTCGTTTTACGGCGCTTCGAAACTCGCCGGCGAACGTTTGGTCGAAGCCGCCGGAGGGCGCGCGTTCGTCGTGCGGACCTGCGGGGTTTACGGTTCTTCGCGTTCTGCTTCGCGGCGAGGGACGTTCGTCGATCGGATTCTCGCCGCGGGTGAAAGCGGAGAGCCGGTGCGCGTGGTTGCCGACGTCGTTGCGTCGCCGACGTTTGCCGGGGATCTCGCCGTCGCGTTGCGGAAGCTGATCGGAACCGCGGCGTACGGGCTTTATCACGCCGCCGCTGCCGGGCCCGTGAGCTGGTATGAGTTCGCGCGCGAGGCGGTGCGCCAAGCTCGCGCCGAGTTTGCGATCGAGCCGATTGTCGCCGAGCAGTGGAAGGCCAGGGCGATTCGTCCGCGCTATTCCGCGCTCGATAGCGCCAAGCTGGGCCAACTGGGAATCGGCATGCCGTCGTGGCGGGAGGGAATTGCCGCCTATCTCGCTCCTAGGAACTCTTAACGCCGTGGAACTTCGAATCGACCGCCGCAGCGTAGAGCGGTGCCGCGACCTCGCCGGCGCAATCGTCGCGCCGGTGGAAACCTTCATCGCGGCGCACTCGACGGTTTCGGTCGAACGCGCGGTCTTGCGGCTGCTCGGCGTGGACGGGGTTACCTCGCAAGAAGTTCCACTGCCCAACGCGATCCTCGATGCGGTGCCGCCCCACGAACGCGCTCGCGGCGTAGCGCTCGCCTTTGGCAAAGCCTTGGCGGAGACGGGCCTGGACCCGCTGGGTCTCGCTGGGGAGATCGCGGCGGGCCGTTGTAATCTCGGCAGCTTCACGGCCACTCTCGACGATGCGGCACGCGGTGCGTTGGCGCCGTTCGTCGATCGTGGGCTGGAGCGGATTACCGCGAGACGCGAGGAGCGCGCGGCCTGGCTCGCCGATCTACCGCAGTTGCCGACGCCGCTGCTCTACGTCATCGTCGCCAGCGGCAACATCTATGAGGATCGCGTCGCTGCCGTGGCCGCCGCGCAAGCGGGCGCACAGGTGATCGCCGTGATTCGCTCGACCGGCCAGTCGCTGCTCGATTTCGTNNTACGCCAGCGGCCTCTGCATGCCCGAGATTGCGGTGATGGCGGCATTCGAACGGCTCGATATGCTGCTCAACGACTCGATGTACGGCATTCTCTTTCGCGATATCAACATGAAGCGGACCTTCGTGGATCAGCATTTCAGCCGCATGCTCAACGCTTACTCGGGAATCATCATTAATACGGGTGAGGATAATTACTTGACGACGGCAGATGCCGTCGAGCAAGCGCCGGCGGTGCTCGCATCGCAGTTCATCAACGAAGAGTTCGCGCATCGCGCCGGGCTGCCGGACGCTCAGATCGGGCTGGGCGATGCTTACGAGATCGACCCCGATCGCGAAGACGGCTTCCTCTATCAAGTCGCGCAGGCGCAGCTGGCGCGCGAGATCTTCCCCGACGCGCCGCTGAAGTTCATGCCGCCCACCAAGCACATGACCGGCGACATCTTCAAGGGGCACCTGATCGACGCGATGTTCAACCTGACGTCGGTGATGACCGGGCAGAACATCCATTTGTGCGGCATGCCGACCGAAGCGATCCACACGCCGTTTTTGGGCGACCGCGCGCTCTCCCTCGAGAATGCCCGTTACATCATGAGCACGGCCCGGCATTTCGGCGACGAGATCGCGGTGCGACCGGGGGGCATCATCGAGCGGCGCGCGCATGACGTGCTCGCGTCCTGCGAAGCGCTGCTCGAACGCGTTGCCGCAATGGGTCTGATGCAGGCCATCGAGGCGGCACTCTTTGCCGACGTCTCCCGAACGCCCGAAGGCGGACGCGGCTTCGACGGAGTCTTCGAACGCGCTGCGGATTATTGGAATCCCTTTGAAGAGCGAACGGGGCGGCCGGGGTGACGAGGCTGGTCCGCCCCTTCGGCGATACCCGCGACGACGGGAAGGTGCAGTTTTCGTTTACGCTGCCCGTCGATTGGAGCGAAGCGGCCGATGAAGCGGCGCGTCAGCTCGCCGTTAAGATGGGCCTGAGCGACGTGCAGGTCGTGGAGGGGAAAGGCATAGCATCGGGCTTCTCTTTTTTCGTGATCTACGCAACCACGACGCAGACGGTCGACGTTGACGGGATCACGGCTCCTTCGGCCGGCGAGCATGCGATGTCGATGGAGCAGATCGACGCGCTGGTGCAAGAGCGGGTCGGCCGCAAGATCAGGGTTGCCGGCGCCTGCATAGGGACCGACGCCCACACCGTCGGCATCGACGCAATCCTCAACATGAAGGGGTACAAGGGCGATTACGGCTTGGAACGCTATCACGAGTTCGAAACGCATAATCTCGGCAGTCAAGTCGCCGTCGAGGAGTTGGTGCGCTTCACGAAGGAACGACGGATCGATGCACTGCTCGCATCGCAGGCGGTCACGCAAAAAGGAAGCGACATCAAGAACTTCACCGCGCTCAGCGAACTGTTGGAGGCCGAGAACGTGCGGGACAACGTCGTGCTGATCTGCGGCGGCCCGCGCGTAACCAATTTATTGGCCGGCGAGCTCGGCTACGACGCCGGCTTTGGTCGCGGAACGCTTCCCAGCCAAGTGGCCGCCTTTATCGCCGTTACCCTCGCCGAGCGCCTTCGGCAAGGCCGGCCGCACTGGTGAGCAAGACCGCACTCGTTACCGGAATTACGGGCCAAGACGGCTCCTATCTCGCCGAGCTGCTCCTCGAGAAAGGCTACCGCGTCGTCGGCATGACGCGGCGCACGAGTACCGACGCGCACGAGCGCATCGAGCACATCGTCGACGACGTCGAAATCGTCTCCGGCGATCTTCTCGATCAAAGCTCGATCACGTCGATCATTAGCGAAGTCCGTCCGGACGAAATCTACAATCTCGCGGCGCAATCGTTTGTGCCGGCCTCCTGGAGCCAACCGGTGTTGACCGGCGAGTTCACGGCGCTGGGAGTCACCCGCGTGCTCGAAGCGATTCGTCACGTCGACCCGGCGATTCGCTTTTATCAGGCGTCCAGCTCGGAGATGTTCGGCAAAGTGGTTGAGACGCCGCAGCGCGAGACGACGCCCTTCTATCCGCGCAGCCCCTACGGCGTCGCAAAGGCATACGGCCACTGGATGACCGTGAATTACCGCGAGTCCTACGACCTCTACGCTTGCAGCGGCATTTGCTTTAACCACGAGTCGCAGCGCCGAAGCAAAGAGTTCGTCACGCGCAAGATCACCGACGGCGTCGCGCGTATCAAACTCGGGCTTGCAAACGAGCTTCGCCTCGGGAATCTCGACGCGCATCGCGACTGGGGATTCGCCGGCGACTACGTGCGCGCGATGTGGCTGATGTTGCAGCAGCCGCGCGCGCAGGATTATGTGATCGCTACGGGACGTACCCACAGCGTACGCGATTTTGTGCGGATCGCGTTCGAAGTCGCGGGTCTCGGTTCGTTCGAGCCCTACGTCGTCATGGATCCGCGCTTCGTTCGGCCCGCGGAGGTCGACATGCTGATTGGAGACGCGAGCAAAGCGTGCCGCGAGCTGGGCTGGGAGCCCAAAATAGATTTCGAGCAGCTCGTTGCGATGATGGTCGAGGCCGACATCGCCCGTCTCTCCGCGCGCGCCGGCGCTTAGCGTTTGTCGTGCGAGCGCTGGTTACGGGGGCGAGCGGCTTTGTCGGTCGCTATCTCGTCGGCGCACTGCGCGGGCAGGGCGACGAGGTCTTGGCTTGCGGCGGGCCTCACGACGACCGGAGCGACTTTTTCCCGATCGATCTGGCCGACTCGGAATCTTTGCGGGCCGCGCTGGAAGCCGCACGCCCGAACGTCATCTTTCACCTCGCCGCACAAACGTTCGTTCCGGACTCGCTGCGCTCGCCGATCGAAAGCTACCAAACCAACGCACTCGGCAGCGCGCGTCTGGCCGAAGCGGTGCGCGCCTACGATGCCGATCCGATGCCGCGCATCGTTTTCGCCAGCTCCGCCGAAGTCTACGGCATACGCGAGCCAGGCGAGTATCCGCTGCACGAGCGGCTCGATCTGCGTCCGGCCAATCCTTACGGTGCAAGCAAAGCAGCCGCCGAGGCGTTCCTTTTGTCCGGCGCGCGAAGCTTCGGTCTCGACGTCGTGGTCGCGCGAGCCTTCAACCATATCGGGCCCAATCAAAGCGAGCGCTTTGTCGTTGCCTCTTTGGCAACGCAACTCGCTCGCATCGCCGGCGGCGGCGAGCCACAGATGTACGTGGGCAGCCTCAGCGCGGCTCGCGACTTCTTGGACGTTCGCGACGTTGTCGAGGCCTATCTGGCGCTCGCGCGCCGCGGCGAAGGCGCGCAAGTCTATAACGTATGCAGCGGTCGCGCCGTGACGATCCGCGACGTCTTGCGCGAGCTTATCTCGATCGCGCGCGTGCCGGTCGAAGTACGCGAAGATCCGGAGCGCGTGCGCGCGACTGAGATTCCTCTCTCGGTCGGCAGCTCCGAGAAGCTGCGCACGACGACCGGCTGGCAGCCGAAGATTCCGCTGGACCGCTCGCTGCGCGACGTCTACGCCGCCGCACTCGCATCGGAGGGCAAGTAGTGCGAGCGTTTGTCTTTAAGAACCGCGGCCTGCTGCTGAGNNTCCGGCGAGACCACGCGCAACGACGTGGTAACGGCGCGCAAGCTGGTGACGGCTGGGCCATACGCGTACGTGCGCAACCCGCTCTATATCGGAAACTTCGTGACCGCGACGGGTTTTGCCATCGCTTTCACCGGTCGAAACTGCCCGTTCATGCGAACGCTGCTCGTGTGCGGCTCGCTGGCTGCGATGAGCGCGGTCTATGGCGCGATCGTGCCGCACGAAGAGGCATTCCTGCGCTCTCAGTTCCCCGACGAGTTCGAGCGCTATTGCGAGCGCGTCCCCCGCGTGATTCCGCGGTCGACGCCGATCGACGGCGCGCAAGGGCAATGGAGCGCCGACGTCGTGCGCACCACGGAGAGCAAGACGTTCGTCACGTTTGGTGCAATGCTGCTGGCCCTCTGGTTGAAGGCTCGGAAGACGTCGTAATGGCGGCGACGAGCGTTGCGCGCCGTCTGCGTTTTGCGCTCTTGGCGACGGCGCTGGTCGCATTGCTCGAGTTTTGGGGCGGCACCGTTTCACGCAGTTTGGCGCTGACCGGCGACGCGGTGCACGTCTGCATGGACGTTGTCGCGCTGGCGCTCGCATTGGTTGCCTCCGTTAACGCTGCGCGACCCGCCGACCCGCGGCGCACCTTTGGTTACGGACGCATCGAGGTGCTCGGGGCTCTGGTAAATGGAACGATTCTGCTCGTCGCGACGCTCGCGATCGTCTACTTTGCGGTCCGCCGCTTTGCGGCGCCCGTCGAGCCGCATGCCGGCGTCATGACGATCGTCGCGGCCATCGGCCTTGCGGTCAACGCCGGCGTCGGCCTTTCGTTGAACGCGCCGGGCAAACGCGACATGAATGTCCGCGCGGCGCTCTTTCACGTCTGCGGCGATGCGTTGGGCGCGCTGGCCGTGATCGCCGGCGGCATTGCGATCGCGCTGACGCATCGGGCGTGGATCGACCCGCTTCTCTCGCTCTTCGTGGCGGCAATCATCGTCGTCGGCGTCGTGCGGCTGATGCGCGACGCGACCGAAGTCCTGCTCGAAAGCGTTCCGGGCGACGTGAACAGCGCGGATCTCGTCGCGCACCTCGAAAAAATCGGCGGCGTAACCGGCGTTCACGATCTGCACGTCTGGTCGATCGGCAGCGGTTCGCACGCGCTTTCGGCGCACGTGCTGCTCGACGACCGTCGCTTGAGCGAAGCAACCGACGTGCTGCGCGAGATCGACGACTGCGCGCGCGAGCACTTCGGAATAACCCACGTCACGGTTCAATTCGAATGCGAGACGTGCCCGGTCGTGGTTAGGCATTAGGCACGATGGCAACAATCGAAACGCCGCGCTTGCTCCTGCGACATTGGCGAGACGCCGATATCGAGCCGTGGGTGGCGATGAACCTGGATCCCCGCGTTAACGAGTTCTTGTTCAGCACGTATCCGCGGGAGTTTGCGGAATCCAGGGCAGCGCTGCGTCGCCGCGAGCTCGACGAGCTGGGCTATGGTTGGTGGGTCGTTGAAGTGCGCGGCGGCACGCCGTTCGCCGGTGTCGTCTGTTTGCGCGAGGTTCCGTTTGAAGCGCACTTCGCGCCGGCGCGCGAGGTTGGCTGGTTTTTCGCGCCCGAGCACTGGGGAAACGGGTACGCCACCGAAGGCGCGCGCGGCGCATTGGAGCACGCGTTCGCGGCGTTAGGCTGGGACGAGGTCGTGGCGATGACCGCGGTGCAGAACGTTCGCTCGGAGCGGGTCATGCAGCGGCTCGGCATGACGCGCGACCCAAAGGACGACTTCGACCATCCGAAAGTGGAAGCAGGACATCCTCTGCGCCGCCACGTGCTGTACCGGATACGACGCTCCCAGCTCGCCTAGGCCTTTGGAGGCCGGAATCGAAACTGCGCGGGGTATGATTTCCAACAGCTCAAAGACCGTGGTTCTCGGAATGGCGCGCACGCCGTTCGGCAAACTTGGGGGCGCGCTCGCTCCGCTCTCCGCGACGACGCTGGGCGCCGTCGCACTTACCGCCGCGATCGAACGCTCCAAGATCGATCCGACGGAGATCGAACACGTGACGTTCGGCGAAGTGCTGCAGGCCGGCGTGGGACAGAATCCGGCACGTCAGGTGCTCTTCAAGTCGGGCCTTGCGAAGACCGTGACTGCCGATACCGTCAATAAAGTATGCGCCTCGGGATTGCTCGCGGTCGTCAACGGGATGCGCTCGATTAACGCCGGAGCCAGCTCCGTTGTCGCGGCCGGCGGGATGGAGTCGATGTCGAATGCGCCCTATCTCTTGCGCGATGCGCGTTGGGGCTATCGCTTCGGCGACGGCACCGTTGTCGACGCGATGATTTTCGACGGTCTTTGGGATCAATATTTCCCGATGACGATGGCGACGCAGGGAAGCAAAGTCGCCAACGAACTCGGTCTCACGCGCGAAGAGCAAGATATCTTCGCGCTGCAAAGCCATCGCCGCGCCGCCGCCGCACACGCGGCCGGACACTTTGCCGACGAGATCGTCGGCGTGAAAGTCGCGAGCAAGGCGAAGGATAAGGTCGTCGTCGAGCGCCTCCCGCGCCAGGGTAAGGTTCGGGTGCCCGTCGCGGTGGGCGGCTCAACTTCCGTCTGGGATCACGAGCCTTCGGAAGAGTTTACCTTGGATTACGCGTCCTTCGCGCCGTTCATCACGGGCGAGCATCCGCACACGCTCGTCGATCGTGACGAAGCGGTACGGGCCGAGTCGAGCATCGAGGCGTTAGCGAAGCTCAAGCCGCTCGAACGCGACGGCACGGTGACTGCCGGAAACGCGCCGGGCGTTAACGACGGCGCCGCCGCGTTGATTCTCGCCGACGCCGGCTACGCCGACGAACGTGGGTACAAAGCGTTGGCGACGATCGTGGAGCACACGACGGTCGCCTGGGACTCGCCTTACATTAGTCTGACGCCGGCGATGGCGGCACGTAAGCTGCTCGATCGCACCGGGTTGAGCACGAACGATATTCATGTGTGGGAGATCAACGAAGCCTTCTCGGCCGTCGCGATTACCTCGGGTCGCCGGCTGGGGCTCGAGGACGGTTTCATCAACCAATACGGCGGCGCGGTCGCCATGGGACACCCCATCGGCGCGTCGGGTGGGCGCATCCTTACGACGCTGATCAACCAACTGCGCAAACGCGGCGGCGGATACGGCGTTGCGACGATTTGCTCCGGCGGCGGCCAAGGCGACGCAGTACTCGTTCGCGTGGAGTAGCGGCGCATTTCGCAGTTTGAGCTAACCGGCGACCAGCTCCAGATCGGCGCCCTGACGGCGGAGATCGCGCAACGCGAGATCGCGCCCTTCGTCGCGCAATGGGATCGGGACCACGTTTTTCCGCGCGAGCTCTACGGCAAGTTGGCGGCCGCGGGCATCATGGGAATGCTCGTGCCCGAAGAGTACGGCGGCTCGGAGGCCGACTATCTTTCCTACGCGCTTGCGATCGAGGAGCTCGCGCGGATCGACGCGGGAACGGCGGTGACGGTCTCGGTTCATTCGATGATTTGTTCGGCGATTCGCAAACTCGGCACCAAAGAGCAGAAGGAGCACTGGCTGCCGCAACTGGCAAACCGCGACGTCCTCGCCGGATTCGCGCTGACCGAATCCGACGCGGGATCCGACGCGGCAGCCCTGCGCGCTACTGCAACATCTTCCGACGGCGGCTACAGGCTCAACGGCAGAAAGCAGTGGTGCAGCACCGGCAGTTATGCGGGCGTCATCATGGGAATGTTTCGCACGGGCGGCTCCGGCGCTCGTGGTGTCAGCGCCTTTCTTTTCGAGCCGAACTTGCCCGGCGTTACGATCGAGCGCGTCACCGAAAAACTCGGAATCCATACGAGCAACACCTGCGATCTGGCCTTCGACGACGTGCGGGTCGGCCGCGAGGCGCTCCTCGGTGAAGAGGGCTCCGGTTTCGGCAACGCGATGACGGCGTTGACCGCCGGGCGCATCGGCATCGCAGCGCAGGCAATCGGAATTCTCGCCGCCTGCCTCGACGAGTCGGTGAAGTTCGCCAAGGAGCGCGTCGCGTTCGGCAAACCCATCGGAGCCTTCGAAGGCATTTCGTTCAAGGTCGCGCAGATGGCGATGGATCTCGATGCTGCGCGGATGCTGACCTATCGCGCCGCCGCGCTGGCCGACGCCGGCGAGCCTTTCGCGCTGGCCGCGAGCAAAGCAAAGCTCTTTGCTTCAACCGCTGCACGCAAGCATTCCGGCGAAGCACTGCAAATTCACGGCGGGTATGGCTATACGACGGAGTTCGCAGTTGAGCGCCACTATCGCGACGCAAAGATCACGGAGATCTACGAAGGCACGTCGGAGATCCAACAGATTATCATCGCACGCTCGCTGCTCGGGAGGCTGGAGTGACGAAGCCCCGATCGTCGAACCGCAGCGCCCTGGGCCTCTGCGGCGCGCTCTTGTTGCTGAACGGCTGCACCGCAGGGCCGGTGGCACAAAACCCCGCAACGGCGCTAACGCCGCTCTCGCGGGCCGCGCGTCCGGATCACGGCCAATCGTGGATGAAGCCCGGCACGGCGAATATCAAGGAATTGCTCTACATCTCAGATCTCGCCACCGGCGACGTCTTCGTTTACGACTACCCGTCGGGCGAACCAGTTGGCAAGCTGACCGGCTTCGATCAACCCGGCGCTCAGTGCGTCGACCGGAAAGGCGACGTCTACGTTGCGACCGCGAGCGGATTGTTGGGATACAAGCGTGGCAGCACGCACCGAATCACAACGATTCCCGGCGTTGCGAAAGGCTGCGTCGTTCATCTTAACAGCTACAGCGTCTTGCTCAGCTCTACCAGCGGGCCGGACCACGACTGTACGTATTACAAACATCAAAAACACATCTCTTGCTGGCAGGACCCAAATGCGTGCTACACGATGTGGCCGATCGGTGCCGACTTTGAAGGCGTACAGGTGGCGGAAGGTGAGCCGAGCGGCGGCGGTGCTGTCAGCGTTTGCTCGGAGTTTGCCGTCTTGTCGTTCAAGCAAGCGATTTTCTCGCCGGGCTCCGTCATGTGGGACGGCAAATATCTCGCGCTGACCAATCAGCAGGTCGGCGGCGCCGCCCAAACAGAGATCTACCAGGTCAGTCGTTCAGGCAAAAAGTTGACGCTTCGCGGAGAGACGTTTCTCGCCGATCCCTGCGCTTCGGGCTCTACCAAGGTCGCTCAGCCCTTCATCGTCGGCACGAAGAACACGCTCAGAAATAAGAAACAAGGAACCGTCGTCGTCGGCGGAAATGCATTTTGCCCGGAAACCTTTGATTACTGGAAGTATCCTGCCGGCGGCAATCCGATCATGAAGCTGTCGTCCGCGCCGCAGGAGCCCTCCGGCGACTCCGTAAGCATCGCGCCGTGAGAACGGACGCGCACCATCTCGATTAGTGGTGAAATAAAACAGTCAAAATCGTCGTCATCCACCACGCACAAACCGATTGCGCAACGCGTGCCCGCTCGTCGTCACATCGATTTTGCCTCACGCAACGGCCGGACGGCCTCTTGACAAAATAGACTCAGTGGTAGCAAAATGGAGGCATAGTGGAGGAATGCAGCTATGGCGACACTAAACGTCAAAGGACTGTCCGACGCCCTTTATAAACGCTTGCAGGCCAGAGCCAAACGCGATCGGCGATCGGTAGCGCAGGAGGTTGCATATCTCTTGACTCAGGCACTCGAAACCCCCAAGCCGTTGTCGATTCTCGATATTCGCGGTCTCGGCAAAGAGTACTGGAGTGAGCAAACCGCAGTCGAACACGTCGAGCGCGAGCGCAGCGCGTGGGATTCCTAGCCGATCTGGGGAACGGCGCGGTCGCCGTCGATACGGCCGTCTTTATCTACTTCATCGAGGAGGAGCCGCGATTTCTTCCTCTGGTGACGCCCTTATTCGAAGAGGCCGATCGAGGTGATCGTCAACTCGTTACGTCGGCGTTGACGCTACTGGAAGTGTTGGTCGTGCCGTACCGTGCCGGGAACCGCGCTCTGGCGGATCGTTACGAAGCACTCCTCACAAACAGTCGCGGAGTGCGGCTCATCCATCTTGCGGTCGACCAGCTGCACGCTGCAGCTCAGATTCGCGCAGCGGCCAGCGTTAAGACGCCGGATGCCATCCAACTCGCAGCCGCCATCAGCAGCGGTTGCAAGGCGTTCGTAACCAATGATAGGAGGCTTCCCTCGGTTGCGGGAGTCCGAATCGTTCAGCTCGGAGCGTATACCCGCTAACCGTTCCTGCGACCGAGATAGCAAGGGGCCGAGCACGGCCCTGCGCGAACCTGTCGGCCCGCTATGAATTTGATGGAGTATCAGGGCAAGGAGCTTTTCAAGCGTGCCGGCATCGCGGTGCCGCGCGGCGAGCACGCGCTTAACCCCGACGCGGTCGCGCGGTTCATCGAAAAGAACCCCGGCGAGTGGGTCGTCAAGGCGCAAGTCTTGATGGGCGGCCGCGGTAAGGCCGGCAAGATCAAGATGGCCGGCGATGCCGCGCAAGGGCGTCGTGTCGCCGAGGATATCCTGGCGACGCCGATGCCGCCCAATCGCCAGAATCCAGCGGGCGAACCGATAAAATCGCTGCTCGTTGAGGAGAAGCTCGAGATCGCTAAGGAGGCCTACTGCGCGGTGGCGATCGATCGCGCGGCGCGCAAGCCCGTCTTCATCGTCAGCCGCTACGGCGGCATGGACATCGAAGAAGTCTCCGAGCATCATCCGGAGTCGATCGTGAAGTTTCCGGTAGAGACCGCGATCGGATACTCGCCCTTCATCGGGCGCGAGCTCGCATTTGCGGCACAGCTCGATCCGGGCTTTCGCAAACAGTTTCCGGCGATTGCGGGCGCGCTCTACGACCTGTTTTTCCGGTACGGCGCTAAACTCGTCGAAATCAACCCACTCGCGCTTACGGCCGACGGGCGCGTCATTGCGTCGGATGCCAAGGTCGAGCTGGACGACGACGCCTTATTCAAGAACCCGGAGTTCGCGCAATGGCACTCGGTGCTGCCGCTCGACGGGGACGAAACGCTCGCGGCGCAAGCCGGCGTCGGCATTCGCAACTTTCGCCGTTTCCCCGGAGACGTCGGCACGCTGGCCAACGGCGCCGGACTTGCGATGGCGACGATGGATGCGGTCAGCAATGCCGGCGGCCGGATCGCAGACTTTCTCGACGTCGGCGGCGGTGCGAATGCGCAACGGGTTCGCAACTGCTACGAGCTGGTCGTCAACAACACCGGCGCAACCGTCTTTTTCATAAACATCTTCGGCGGCATCACGCGAGGCGACGAAGTTGCCCGCGGCGTCGTCGAGGCGATGCGAGAAACGACGTCGCGAAAGATTCCGCTCGTCATTCGTTTGACGGGAACCAACGAAGAAGAGGGGCGCCGCATTTTGGCCGATGCCGGGATGACCCCGGTCGAAACGATGGACGAAGGCGCAAGCGAAGCGGTGCGGATCGCCCGCGAGATGAGAGGCTAGGAGCGTGTCGATTTTTTTAGACAAGAACAGCCGGGTGATCGTCCAAGGCATTACCGGCGCGGAGGGTTCGTATCACGCCGCTCGCATGGTGAAGTACGGGACGAATCTGGTGGGCGGGGTAACGCCCGGCAAGGGCGGGCAGGCGACGCCGCAAGGTCTGCCCGTCTTCGACACCGTCAAAGCAGCCGTTGAGGCAACCGGCGCGACGCACACCTGCATCTTCGTGCCGCCGCCCTTTGCCGCGGACGCGTTATACGAGGCCTACGAAGCCGGAATCACGTTTGCGGTCTGCATCACCGAGGGCGTGCCGGTGCACGATACCCTCAAAGTGGTCGGTACGACGGCCGGGATGCGCATCATCGGCCCCAACTGCCCGGGCCTCATCTCGCCGGGAAAGGCGCTTGTCGGCATCATGCCGGGCCACATCTTTAAGGAGGGCGACGTCGGGGTCATGTCGCGATCGGGGACCCTGACCTACGAGGTCGTCGATCTGCTCACACGCGCGGGTTTCGGCCAATCGACCTGCGTCGGCGTCGGCGGCGATCCGATCATCGGAACGACGTTTGTCGAGTGCCTGCGCGAGTTTAAGAACGATCCTCAGACCGGCGCCCTGGTCCTGTGCGGCGAAATCGGCGGCTCCGACGAAGAAGATGCCGCCGCGTTCATCGCCGAGCACCTGCCCGAAATGCCGGTCGTCGCCTTCGTCGGCGGGCGCAACGCGCCGCCGGGCAAATCCCTCGGCCATGCGGGGGCAATTATCTCGGGAAACTTCGGGACGCCGCAGAGTAAGATCGCCGCATTTCGATCGGCCGGCGTGCCGGTCGCCGATCGTCCGTCCGATATCCCACGCTTGCTTGCCGAACGCCTCGCCGTTCGCGCGTAATTCAAGGGAGCGCGGGCGCCGCCATCCATTAAGGGCTGCTAAAGGAACCGACCCAATCCTGAGCAAATGCTTGGCGTAGTGGGTCACTCTGTGAAATTCCTGGGGCCACTTGGCCGGACGGAAAGCAGGGCGGCTCGCCTTTTGACAACTCGATAATGATAGAGGGTTAAACGAACAATGAGTTCACAACGAACCCTCCGTCGTGCGGTTATAGCCGCTTCGTTACTTGTGGCGTTCCTCAGCCAGGGAACATGGGCACTGGCAGGCACCACCGGTAACATCGCGGGCA
>PMTY01000094.1 GCA_003167155.1 Candidatus Cybelea tumulisoli | reverse complement strand
AACTTGGAGAAGCCGCTTGCCGCCTTGACCGCCCTCGCCCAAGCGCAGGGCCTGCCGATGGCACCGATTCGCTCGGCCGTGCGCACCGGCGACACGACGACCACGCAGCGCCAGCAGATGCTGCGAAGACCGCCGCACGTGCTCGTGACGACGCCCGAGTCGCTCTATATCTTGCTGACGGCCGAGAAGTCGCGCGCGCCGTTCGCCGGCGTTACCACCGTTATCATCGACGAGATTCATGCGATGGCGGCGGACAAGCGCGGTTCGCATCTGGCGCTCACGCTCGCGCGTCTGGATTATCTGGTCGAGCAGGCGAACGGGCAAAAACCGCAGCGCATCGGTCTTTCGGCGACCGTGCGTCCACTGGAAAGCGTCGCGCAGTTCTTGAGCGAGCGCGCGACGATCGTCAACGTCGGGCATCGCCGCGAAATGGAGCTTTCGATCGAAGTTCCCAGCGACGAGCTCGGCCCCGTGGCGAGCAAAGAGATGTGGGGCGAGATCTACGACCGGGTCGCCGCCGAGATCGGCAACCATAAGACGACGCTAGTCTTCGTCGGAACGCGCCGCATGAGCGAGCGCGTCGCCTTTGCGCTCAACGAACGCCTCGGGGAAGGCTTCGCGATGCCGCACCACGGCAGTCTGGCGCGGGAGATGCGCTTCGACGTCGAGCGGCGCCTGCGAAGCGGCGAGCTGCGAGTCGTGGTGGCGACGGCCTCGCTCGAGCTGGGCATCGACATCGGCTCGGTCGATCTCGTCGTTCAGTTGGGCTCGCCGCGTGCGATTTCGGTGGCGCTGCAGCGCATCGGGCGCTCGGGTCACTGGGTGGGTGCCAAGCCGAAGGGTATCTTCTACGTGACGACGCGCGACGAACTGCTCGAGTGTGCGGCGCTGGTGCGCGCAATTCGCGGCGGTGCGCTCGACGCACTCGAGATTCCAAAAGCGCCGCTCGACATTCTCGCGCAGCAGATCGTCGCGTCCTGCGCGCAGCACGAATGGGAAGTGGAAGCGCTCTACGCGACCATTCGCACAGCCTATCCATACCGCGATCTCGAGCGTGCGGAGTTTGAAGCCGTTCTCTCGATGTTGGCAGACGGCATCGCGACCTCGCGTGGGCGCAGCGGAACGTATCTGCACTACGATCGCGTGAACGGCCGTCTGCGCGCGCGTCGAGGAGCGCGATTGGCGGCGATCACCAGCGGCGGCGCGATTCCCGATACGGCCAACTACAGCGTCATCGTCGAGCCGGACGGCCACGTCATCGGTTCGCTGGACGAGGATTTCGCGATCGAAAGCATGGCCGGCGATATCTTTCTTCTCGGAACCAACTCCTGGAAGATCCGGCGCGTGGAAGCGGGCGTGGTCCGTGTGGAGGACGCGCACGGTGCCCCGCCATCCATTCCGTTCTGGAATGGTGAAGGGCGCGGGCGTACCATCGAACTCTCGCGCGAGCTCTGCGCCGTGCGTGTGGCGATCGACGAGCGCGACGACGCCGGCGCGATCGCCTGGCTCGAAGAAGAATGTGCCCTGGATCGCGCCGGCGCCGAGCAGGCCGTCGCGTACGTGCGCGCCGGGAAGAAGATTCTCGGCGTCGTTCCGACGGATCGCACGCTGGTCGCGGAACGCTTCTTTGACGAGGGCGGCGGCATGCAGTTGATCCTGCACACGCCGTTTGGAGCGCGGATCAACCGTGCTTGGGGCTTGGCGCTGCGCAAGCGTTTCTGCCGTTCGTTCAACCTCGAGCTGCAAGCCGCCGCAACCGACAACGGGATCGTGCTCTCGTTGACCGACCAGCACGCGTTTCCGCTCGACGTGGTCTTCGAGTTCGTCAAGGCGGCCAGCGCCGAGCAGACGCTCACGCAGGCGCTCCTCCCCGCGCCGATGTTCGCGGCGCGCTGGCGTTGGAACGCAACGCGGGCGCTTGCGATTCTGCGCTTCAGCGGCGGGCGCAAGGTACCGCCGCAGCTGATTCGAATGCGCGCCGACGACTTGGTCGCCGCGGTCTTCCCCGATCAAGCCGCGTGTCCCGAGAACCTTACCGGACCGATTCGCATTCCCGATCACGTCTTGGTGCGCGAGACGCTTTCGAACTGTCTGCACGAAGCCATGGACCTCGATGGATTTCTCGCGATTCTGCGCGAGATCGAGAACGGCACGCTAACAACCGTCGCCATCGACACGCCCGAGCCGTCGGTCTTTTGCCACGAGATCCTCAACGCCAATCCGTACGCCTTTCTCGACGACGCCCCCCTGGAGGAGCGGCGCGCGCGCGCCGTGCAGTTGCGGCGAACGTCGCGCGACGACGTGGACGGCGCGGGGATCTTGGATCGCGCCGCGATCGCCGAAGTAGCCGCCGAATCGTGGCCGGTCGTGCGCGATGCCGACGAGCTGCACGACGCGCTTACAACGCTGATCGTCCTCCCGCCCGTCGCGAAATGGCAGCCTTGGTTCGAAGAGCTGGCTTCGCAGCGCCGCAGTGTCACCCTGAGCTCGTCGAAGGGCGAGTATTGGACGTGTGCGGAGCGCCTGGAGATCGCGCGCGCGGCGTATGAGGTGTCTTCGCCGGCTCGCGAGGAGGCCGTGACCGAAATCCTACGCGGCTGGCTCGAATCCAGCGGGCCGGTGGCGCCGGGGGAGATGGCGCAACGTTTGAGCATCGACGAGGAGGCGATTATGGCGGCGCTGCTTCGCCTGGAAACGCAGGGCCAAGTTCTGCGCGGCCGATTCACTGCAGGGGCGCTTAGCGAGCAGTGGTGTAATCGTCGCGTCCTCGCGCGCATTCATCGGCTGACGATCGGGCGATTGCGCCGCGAGATCGAACCGGTAACCGCGGCGCAGTACAGGGCCTTCTTGCAACGCTGGCAGCACGTGACGCCGTCGACGCGCCTGCATGGGATCGACGGCACACTCCAAATCGTGCGGCAGCTCGAAGGCTATGAGATTCCCTCCGTAGCGTGGGAGGGACAGATCCTGCCGTCGCGGATTGCCGGCTACAAACCCGAATATCTCGACCGGCTGTGTTACTCCGGCGATGTCATGTGGGGACGCCTTTCACCGCATCCGGCATTGGAGTCGCGGGATGCCGCGGAGAGTAGGCGCGTGCGTCCCACGCGCCTTGCACCCGTTGCGCTCTTTATGCGCGCAAACGCCGACGAACTTGTCGTTCGCCGTCAAAGCAAGGTCGAAGCGCTCTCGGCCGCGGCGCTCGAAGTTCTCGAACAAGTCGAACGACTTCGCGCACCCTTCTTTGCCGAGATCGTGCGGGCCATCAAGCGCCTTCCGAGCGAAGTTGAAGAAGCGCTCTGGCAGCTCGTCGCAGCCGGCTTGGTGACTGCCGACGGCTTCGATGCGTTGCGATCGCTCAGCGATGCGAAACGCCGCTTGGGTGAGAAGGGTCTTCGCNNGCCCGACGCCTTCGCGCGGCGCTTGCTGGCGCGCTGGGGCGTGGTATTCCGCGACGTCATCGTACGCGAGAGCCTCGCGCCAAGATGGCGCGAGCTGCTGATCGCGCTGCGCCGGATGGAGG
Source organism: Candidatus Cybelea tumulisoli (assembly GCA_003167155.1). Taxonomy (GTDB): domain Bacteria; phylum Vulcanimicrobiota; class Vulcanimicrobiia; order Vulcanimicrobiales; family Vulcanimicrobiaceae; genus Cybelea; species Cybelea tumulisoli. Next base: position 3,892 of record PMTY01000094.1, on the reverse strand, counting down.
CGCGCGGTGAAATTCGCGGCGGCCGCTTCGTCGCGGGCTTTGTCGGCGAACAGTTCGCGTTGCCGGAGGCTATCGATGCCCTGCGCGCCGTGCGCAGAACCGGCGCAGGCGTCGAGAGGTTGCCGCTCGGCGCCTACGATCCGCTAAATCTCGCCGGGATCATTACCCCTGCGCAAGAACCCGACGATGCGCTGGAATCAGCATTGCATGCTGGTCTGCTCGCCTGAATAGATCTCGATCACCCCGCTGACCTTAAACGGAATCTGCTCGTTTTTTAGCAGCCCTCCGATTCCGCCGACCACGCCGCCGTACTTGCCTTTGGTCGCGGTCGTATAGCACGGACCGAATTTAACCTTGTAGCCGTAGATCGTTGCTTCACCATAGGCGCTGTACGGATCGCCGGCGATGATTTGCTTCCCCGTCAGGCCGCCGCCTGATTTGATCTTGCCGCCGAACGTGACTGAGCCCGATGTCGTAAACGCAAGATAAAAGATCGGCGTTCCCGAGCCGAGCGTCGGGAAGTTATCGTAGTTCTGGGTGCTCGTGCTCAACGTGAGCGTAATCGACGGACTGAGGCTGGGATAGTTCAGCTTACCGCCGAAGCCGCCATACGCCGGAATGCAGAAGGAGCCGCCGCCGGTTTTGAGCTTGCCGGTAAGCGTGCCATACTCCGACTCGTTGACCTGGCCTTTGCAACTCGGTGGTTTGCGATCGGGGGTTGCGACCGCTTGGGGAGAGGTTGGAAGTAGTGCGCTGCCGTGTTGGGCGCACGCGCCGAGCACGATGGTCACTGCCACAGCGATTGTCGCGCGAAGCCGCGAGGGCGTCAACATGCGAAACTCGTTTGCTGGCCCGAGTATATTTCGATTACACCGGTTGCTGAAGTCGGCACTTCCCGATTTTCGATCAGCGTGCCCAGGCCGCCGATGACGCCGCCGTACTTTCCGCTGGTGGCTGTCGCGAAGCAAGGCCCAAGACTTATTTTTTGACTGCCGATGGTCGCTTGACCGTATGCGGTATAGGCCTGACCGGAGACGATCTTGCTCCCGGTCAATCCGCCGCCGGCTTTGACGCTCGAGCCGAACGAGGTTGCCTCGGGAATTTCGAACTGAAGGTAGAAGATCGCTTTTCCCGTGCCGAGTTTAGGCTGACCGTCGTAGTTTTTGACGCTGCTGATTAGCGTCAGGTCGACGGACGGGTTGGCCGCGGGGTATTCGATCGTGCCGCCGAAGCCGCCGAACGCCGGAACGCACAGCGAACTACCCTTCGTGGAAAGCTTAACGGTAGCCGAAGCGTACTTTTTCGCCGTGTACTGCTTTTTACAGTCGGGAGGCGTAAGATTGGGAAGCGCGATCGCTTGGGCCGAGGTTGGAAGCAGTGCGCTGCCGTGCTGGGCGCAGGCGGAAAACGCGAGGACTGCCGCGATCGCAAGCGATCCGGATAAGCGGGGACGCAGAAATACCATAGTTGCTCCTAACGGTGGGTGGCTCTTAGCACTCTTGACTGACTTGCATGCCCGGGTAAATTTCGATGACGCCGTATCCGGCGCCAGTAATGGTTGTATCGGGAAAGAGCTGGCCTAACCCTGGAAGGATGCCGCCATACGGGCCCTGCGTCGCGACGGCGTAGCATGGCGGAAACCTGAGCACGAGATGACCGACGGCTACGATCCCGAAGGCGGTGTAGGGGTCGCCGGCCTGGATCGTTGCGCCGGTAAGGCCACCCGTCGACTTTAACTTCATTCCAAAGTGCGTCCCCGCGAGGAAGTGGAGGTTCAAGAAGAAGATCGGCGCTCCCGAATAACCGAGCGACGGTTCGTCGTAAATATTCTTCGTACTCGAGCGAAGCACCAGCTCCACGGATCGATCGACGCCCGGGTAGTCCATCGTGCCGCCAAAACCGTGAAACTCCGGAATGCAGAACGCACCCGCACTGGTTTTCAGCTTCACCCTGATATGCGCGTATTTTGGTCTGTCATGTTGACCGTTGCACTGCGGTGGCGCCGACTGGGGCTGGGCGGCCGTCGCCGGAGGCGGCGCTACGGCGAAGGGCGCAGCGCAGCCTGCGAGCGCGAGAGCCGCCGCGAGGGCAAAGCCGATGATGCGATATCCGTTCATGGCACGAGGGCCTTCAGGCGCGCTTCGCCGGCCTCGGCGAGCGCTGCAAGGTCCTTGTACGCCGCATACTCGGCGGCCGTCGGCCGCTGATATGAGCCCTCGAGTGAGTTGAGTAAGAAACCCAGTTGCTCGCGCACTTTGGTCTCATGCAGCAGATCGGCTTCGCTCGAGTGAATGTCGAGCTGCACGAGATCGGCGATCTCGCTACTGACCGCCGCAACTTGCGTCGCGCTCATTCGCTTTCGAGCGTCGGTCGCGGCGACGATCGCTCGATCCAACGTGTCGATCGAGGTGCGGATCTGCATCTCCAACGCTAACCGCGCTTCGAGGTCGGCCGTTGACGAATGAACGCGGGGGTCGAGCACCATGGTGAACGGAGCTTGAAGCGTTTGGGCACCGTACCGCAGTACCACGGTGTAGGCACCCGGAACGATCGTTGGGCCGTCGCTGCTATCGGGAAAGTCGTCGGAGTCGAGGACGTGGACGCCCGGCACCTCGTAGGCAGGCTCGTAGCGCATATCCCATTGAAAGAGGTTGGGCCCGGGCTTGACGGTCGTAAGCTTTTCCAAATCGCGCGCGCGCTGCGTAACCGCGTCAAGGTTATCTTCTTGTTCGGGGGTTAGCTTCTTCTCGCGCGTATTCTTCGGATGCAGCGAAAAGCTGCGAACCGTTGCGCCGGCCGAATCCAAGAAGGTGAGTGTCAGCGGCGACTCTCCGTGGTAGGCGGCCGGAACGTTGAAGAAGACCGCCACCCCGTACTTCGGGTTATCGCCGAAGTTTGGAATCGAAGAGTCCGGGCTGCCGTAGGCGTTCGAGAGCCAAGCGGTTTGGGGGGAGAAAAGCTGCAGGCTTGCGACGGAGAAAGCCTTTGCGCTCGCGAGCTGCTCGAGGTAGGCGAGGTTATCGAGAATCCAAAAGGCGCGACCGTGCGTCGAGGCGACGAGCTCGCCTTCACGAGAGTCGATCGCGAAGTCACGGACTTGGACGCCGGGTAAGTTCTGCGTGAGCGGTTGCCAGGCTTGACCGCCGTCGAAACTGACGTATGCGGTGCTGCGCGTCCCGGCAAAGAGCAGACGTGGCGCTAACGGATCCTGGCGCACGACGAAGACGTATTGATCGTCGGGTAGCCCGTTGGTAAGCTGGATCCAATCGTTGCCGAAGTCGGTCGTTTCGAAGACGTATGGATGGAAGTCGTCCCACATATAGCGCGAAGCGGTGAGAAAAGCCGTGCCGCGTTGCGTGCGCGACGGTTCGATCGAGCTTATTTGAGCCCATTGCGGAAGTTGCGGCGGCGTGACCAACTTCCAGGTCGCACCGTGGTCGGTCGTTACGTGGACTAAACCGTCGGCCGAGCCGGCCCAGAGAATCTTGGCGTCGAGCGGCGAAACGGCGAGCGACGAGATGTCGGGGAAGGTTTCGGCGCCGGTGTCATCGTTGTCGATCGGGCCGCCGGAGTGGCCTTCGGTCGATGGCTCGTTGCGCGTGAGATCGGGGCTGAGGATCTTCCACGTCTGGCCGTGGTCCGTGCTCGAGAAGACGACCTGCGAGGCGACGAGCAGCTCGCGCGGATCGGCCGGAGAGAAGAAGATCGGGTGCGTCCAGCCGAAGCGGTACTGCGTCTCCGACGACGAGGCGCCGGACATGTAGCGGGGCCACGGGCTCACGTTCTTCGAATCGCCGGTGATACGGTTGAGGCGAGCCAAGAAGCTGTAGTAACCGCTGCCGTAGGTTACGTACGGGTCGCCGGGCTCCGGCGCGACGAACGTGCTCTCGCC
>PMTY01000013.1 GCA_003167155.1 Candidatus Cybelea tumulisoli | reverse complement strand
GACGCCAGCCTCAAGGCGATGAGCTCGTTCCACGAGTTCACCAAGGAGTTCAGCGAAAATCCGACCCAGCTGCCCGACTTCAAAAACGTCCCCACCCCGACGCAGCTCGTCGAGATGTCCTTCGGATTCGCCAGCCAGCTGCTCGAAATGCGCAAGGCGTACACCTTGAAGATCGCCGAGATGATCAGCGACACGCAGAAGCAGGCTGAGGCGCAGTTCAAGTCCGCGACTGCAAGCGCCACGGCGCCCGGCAGCAACGGAAACATGAACCCGAACCCTAACCTGGCCCCCAACAAGCCGGTCGCGAAGTAAACTTTCCCGCCCCTTCGGACGGACCGCTCGGCAAATGCCGAGCGGTCTTTCTTTTTGCGCGTTGAACGCGCCACCGATGAATCGCGCATCAACCATCACGATCGGAGACGATCTCACCGTTCGCCGGCTTGGATTCGGCGGAATGCGGCTCTGCGGCCCAGGCATTTGGGGATGGCCGGCCGATCGCGAGAATGCGTTGCGCGTCTTGCGCCGCGCGCTCGAGCTCGGCGTGAACTTTATCGACACCGCCGACTCGTACGGCCCGCATGTCAACGAAGAGCAGATCGCGCAGGCACTGTACCCCTATCCCAGCGGCCTGGTTATCGCGACGAAGGGCGGTCTGACGCGCGGCGGCCCGGGCGAGTGGAAGCGCGACTGCCGGCCCGAGCACTTGCGGGCGGCGTGCGACGGAAGTCTGCGCCGGTTACGCGTGGACCGGATCGACGTCTACCAGTTGCACGCGATCGACCCCGACGTTCCGTTCGAAGATCAGATCGGCACGATGCGCGAGCTGCGCGATGCGGGAAAAGTGCGGCATGTCAGCCTCTCGAATGTGGATCTGGAGCAACTGCGGGCGGCGCAAGCGATCGTTGAGATCGTCTCGGTTCAGAACAACTACAACGTCGCCAATCGCACGAGCGAACCGGTGTTAAAGTATTGCGAAGCCAACGGCATCGCGTTCATTCCGTATTTTCCGCTCGACGGCGGGGACCTGACGGCAGATCAAGCGTTGTCCTCCCTTGCCGCCCGGCGCAATTCGTCGGTCTGGCAGATCGGGTTGGCGTGGCTGCTGCGGCACTCGCCGGCAATGCTGCCGATTCCCGGAACCCAGTCCGTCGCGCACTTGGAAGAGAACGTTGCCGCCTCGGGACTCGTGCTCGGCGACGACGAATACCGGCAGCTCTGTTTGCTCGGAGGCGAGGAGGAGTAAATGAAGCGCCTTTGGTTCTGCGCGCTTGCCGTAAGCGTGCTGGCCGCATGCAATGGCGGGACGAGCGCGCCCATACCGGCGCGCACCGGGATGCTCCCCGGCTCGCTCGCGACCAGCACGCCGATCTCGCACATCGTTCTCATCGTTCAAGAGAATCGCACGTTCAACAATCTCTTTGCGCAGTTTCCCGGAGCGACCGGAACGATCGTCGGAAAGGGAAAAAAGGGGAAGCGCAAGGGCGCGAAGACCATCTCCATTCCGCTGACCGAGGTCAATCTCGAGGACAAGGAAGACCTCAGCCATATCTATGCGTCGTACTTGACGGCGTACGACGGCGGCAAGATGAACGGCTTTAACCAGATCAAATTTAAACTTAGCGGCAAGGCGGAGGGTACGAAGCCCTATGAGTACGTGAACCCGAGTCAAATCACGCCGTACTGGACGATGGCCAAAACCTATGCGCTTGCCAACGCAATGTTTCAAACGCAAGGCAGCGGAAGCTTCACGGCCCACCAGGACCTGATTCGCGGCGGCACCGCGCTCGACGGCACCTACGGCAGCAGCCCGAGCATCATCGACGATCCGACCTCGTCGAAGATTTGGGGATGCGACGCATCCGCCGGTACGACGACGTCGCTGATCACCCTTAACCTGAAAGACGAGCAGGGCAGCGGGCCGTTTCCGTGTTCGAAGGACTTTCCGTACGGAAGCTCCAGTTATGCAACGCTGCGCGATCTCATGGATGGCAAATCGCCGCCCGTCTCCTGGAAATACTACGTGCCCAAGCTGGTGGCAAACCAGGCCGGCGGGCTGTGGAACGCGTTCGACGTCATCGCGCCGGTGCGGTATGGATCCGAGTGGGGCACGAACGTCAACTGGCCGGAGACAAACATTTTCAACGACATCTCCAACGGCAAGCTGGCCGCCGTCTCGTGGGTGATTCCCGACGCGGTGCACTCCGACCATCCCGGTTACGCCTCCGACACGGGACCGTCGTGGGTGGCAAGCGTCGTCAATGCGATCGGACAGAGTTCGTACTGGAAAACGACCGCGGTCATCATCGTCTGGGACGATTGGGGCGGTTTCTACGACCCAGTCGCGCCGCCGGCGCTGGACGATCAAGGCGGCCCCGGCTTTCGCGTGCCGATGATCGTCATTTCGCCCTACGCGCGTGAAACGTCGTCGAGCCAGCAGGGCTACATCTCGAACACGATCTACGGGTTCGGCAGCATCCTTGCGTTCATCGAAGAGACATTCAATCTCGGAAGCCTCGGAACGACCGACAAACGCTGCAACAGCATGGACGACATGTTCAACTTCAACCAAACGCCCCGCAGCTTTACGGTGATTTCCTCGAAGTATTCCAAATCGTACTTTCTGCGCGAGAAGCCGTCGGGGTTGCCGGTAGACACGGAATAGCGGCAGGGGTCCGGTGAGGTGCGCCGTGAACGATGCTTTATGATTCGCATCACGCGCTACGCCTTAGCCGCTTGCGTTGCCCTGGCATTGCTGCCGGGCTGTGGCGGAGGTTCGCCGCCCCTCCTTCGACAGGCTCAGGATGACATTGCTCGAGGTAACACTGGCTCGGGGGGCGGTGGGAGTTCGAAATACATCCAGCACGTGGTGATCGTCATCCAGGAGAACCGCAGCTTCGACAACCTCTTTGCAACCTATCCCGGCGCCGACGGAGCGACCGGCGGATGCATGAAGACGTCATCGGGCTCGGACCCGCGCCCGCAGACGACTTCTCACGGATGTCCGAGTGGAGACCAGTGGGTTGCCCTGACTGAAGAGGACCTGGCCGAGAAATGCGATTGGTCTCACGGCCGCCACAACTTCCTCACCGATTATGACGGCGGCGCAATGGACGAATTCGGCACCGAAGGCGGCGGCAATAAATGCTCGGGGCAGAAGGCCGGCACGAAGGCGTACGTCTACACGAATCCGTCGCAGATCGCGCCGTACTGGGCGATTGCCGGGCAATACGTGCTAGCGGACCATATGTTCCAGACGCAAGGCAGCGGCAGCTTTACTGCGCATCAGGATCTGATTGCCGGCGGCACGATCCTCAATCCGACCAAAACTCACAGCGTCGTCGATTTCCCGACGAGCATGCCCTGGGGATGCGACAATACGGATACCAAGACCGTGACCTCGCTTTTGATCTGGGAACACAAGACGGTCAAGGGCTTTTTCGACGGCGGTCCGTTTCCGTGCTTCACGTATGCCACGCTCCGCGATCTGCTCGATGCCAAATCGGTTTCGTGGACGTACTACTCGCCGCCGGAACCCAACGGAACGGGCGCGCTGTGGAATGCCTTCGATGCGATCAAGGCGGTTCGCGATGGGCCGGAGTGGAAGACCAATATTCGGAATTCGACCGACCTCTTGAGCGACATCTCAGGCGGCAAGCTCGCGAACGTGGCGTGGGTCGTTCCCGATGACAACAACTCCGATCATCCCGCGGTCACGCACGATCTGGGCCCGTCGTGGGTAGCCAGCATCGTCAATGCGATCGGGGAGAGTTCGTACTGGGATAATACCGCCATCGTCGTCGTCTGGGACGACTGGGGCGGCTTCTACGACAACGAGCCGCCGCCGTTCTTCGACCATTGGGGCGGCGTGGGTTTCCGCGTTCCGATGCTCCTAATCTCGCCGTACGCAAAAGAGGGCAAGGGTCATAAGGGCTATATTTCGCACACGAAATACGAGTTCGGCAGCATCTTAAAGTTCGTGGAGAACGTCTGGGGTCTCGGGCAACTGGGAACAACGGATACGCGTGCCACCAGCATCGTCGACTCCTTCGACTTCACGCAAGCGCCGCGTAAGTTCACGCCAATCAGTTCGACGTACTCGCGTGCCTACTTCTTGCACCAGAAGCCCTCGTATCTACCCGTCGACAGCGAGTAAGATTTCCGAGAGTTCAGTAGCGGGCAATCGTTGTGAAGTATCCGATCATCTCAATGCACATCTTTACGGTCGAGCCGGCGGATTTCGAGAAGCTTGTGCAACGCGCTACAGAGACGCTGCGGGTATCCGCGACACTCCCCGGCTTTGTGAGCGTCAATATCTTCGGAAACGCGCCGCACACAAAAGTGCTGCTCGCATCGGAGTGGCAATCGGAACATGCTTGGAGCCGAACGCAGTGGAACGAGCTGATCGGCAAGGCCGTGACGGATTTGGTCGAACTAAGTCAAGACCACGAGTTCGAACTTTATTCGCACATTGCGCCGTAAGAGCGCGCTTCGCCGTCCCCCAGTCTTATCCTGAGCACGCCTCCCAATGTCAAGAAGACTCGGTCGCCGGGGAGTGGTCCCTTTTGAATCCGGCGCGGTGAGGAGCTAGCCCTCTAAGACTTCGAGGGCACCCGCGGTGACGAGCTCCCCTAGGCGTGGCGATAACGCCCCTGCATACCACCTCGGCGTCAACCGGGAACAAACGTAGAGATATTCCATCGGGGTGAAAAGCAGAATCAGCGCCAAGACCATTCGTCCGGGAATTGTGCGATTCGCTGGAAACCACAGCACCTCGGCTAGCTTCTGCTTAGGCCCCTAGGCCACCGCTGATGAGGTACAGGCAGGTTCGCCAGCTCGTGAAGCGTCCAGCTCGCGTGAATCGCCGCATCCCCATGCGCAGAGACCGTGAGGCCGGAATTCGCCGGTTATCTGCGCAGGATCGAGCGGGCGGCGTGGATCGGATCCGATGAAGGTTTGCGTGAGCGCTTCGGCATGGCATAGTCATGGCATGTCCCCCCAAGCGGATCGTCGCGCTGATTGCCCTTACTGCTCTGCTTTTTGGGGTTTATCTACTAACGCGACCTCATGCTCAGATTATCTCGGCGTCAGCGGCGCCTAGTCCACAGCCTACCGGATTCGGCTGCAAGTTGAGGTTTTCGCTCGGATGCTTGGGCGGCATGCACCATCCGGCGGCCAAACCAGCCAAGCATCAGAACTTGGCTGGACCAGCTCCTTGGCAAGGTGGCGGGTTACCGCTTGGTCATCCTTCGACAGGCTCAGGATGACATTGCTGCGCTCACGATGACAGGGCGAGGGCGGTGGCTTGTTCTTGGGAGAGGCGGGCGCCTTCGGCGGCGAGCAGGTCGATCTCCGAGCTGCTGAGCTTTTTGCGTAGCGTGGTCATCAGCATTTCGTAGGTGCGGCGCTCCGTTAGTCCGCGTTCGCAGCCTTCGGTGAGAAACCAGGCGTCGACGTAGCCGCTGAGGCGCGCACCGCGCGGAGCGTCGCCGTCCAGAGCCGCGACGGTTGCGAGGTGTTGGATCGCGATGGCCACCTCGATCGGCGATGCGGCGCGCGCCAGCGCGAGGGCTTCGCGGGCGTCGGCGCGGGCTCCGGCGATGTCGCCGAGCGCGAGGCGGCAGGCGGCCGCGTTGGTCAGAGCGGTAATTTCACGTTGCGTCGTGCGAGCACGACGAGCCGCCTCCGCTGCGGTCTCGGCAAACTTTAGCGCACGCGCGAAGTCGCCGGCGCGATATTCGAGCTCGCCCGTGTTGATGCGAATCAGGATCGCTTCTTGCTCGTCACCCAATGACGTCATGAGCGAGAGCGCCTTCGAGTAATACTGGCGGGCCTCGTTCACGCGGTCGCGCCGGGCCGCGACGCGCGCCCGCATATCGAGCGCCGCGGCATAGCGAAGCGATTGCGTCAGTCCGTTCTCTCGGCAAAGCCGCAGCGCCCGATCGTTGGCGGCCTCGGCTTCCTCGACGCGTCCAACCTGTAAGAACCCCAGGCCCATCTGATAGAGGCTCGCGACGTTTCCTTCAGGATCGGGGTGCGGCTCGTTGAGTTCGAGCGCGCGCGCGGCCGCCTCGACCTTATGCGTTCCAAACGTGACCGACGAGAGTGCACGCCAGGCGCGCGCGGCCATCAACGGTTCGGCCGCGACGTCGAGACGGGGAAGCAGTGCCTCGAGCCAGCGGCGCGGCTCGGCGTAACCGTGATTCAGGCGCCAGATCCCGGTGAATCCGCAGGCGATGCGCGTGGCGAGCGAGACTTCGTCGGCCGACAACGCCCAATCGACGGCCGCGCGCGCGTTTTCCAGCTCGGGCTCGAATTCGCGAACCCACGGTTCGACCGGGCGCGACGGTCCGATTCCCCACGCGCGATCGGCGAGCTGGCCGACCCATTGGGCGTGCCGCCGCAGCAGCGCCGACCTGTCGCCGTTTTCAGCGAGCTTCTCGATCGCGAAGGCGTGCGTCAACTCAAGCAATCGGTAACGCGGGCGGCGTGCTTCGAGGTCCGCGACGACGAGCGATTTATCCGCCAGCGAGAGCAGGAGGCCGACGACGTCAGGCGCGTCGAGGGCGCAATCCGGCGCGACTGCCTCGGCGGCGTCGAGCGTGCAGCCGCCGACAAACGCCGAAAGGTTTTCGAAGAGGCGTTGCTCTCGCGCCGAGAGCAAGTCGTAACTCCATTCGATCGTTGCCCGCATGGTCTGTTGGCGGGGCAGAGCAACGCGCTCGCCGCTGGTCAGGGTCCAAAAGCGTTTGTCGAGCCGATCGGCGAGCGCTTCAACCGACAAGAGATCGACGCGTGCGGCGGCCAGCTCGATCGCCAGCGGAATGCCGCCCAAACGCCGGCAGAGTTCGGCGACGACGCGCGCGTTGCGCTCGGTCAGCTCAAACCGATGGGCGACCGCGCGCGCACGGTCCGTAAAGAGCGCGAGCGATCCGTATGAGGCTAAATGCTTTGAATCAAGGCGGTGAATTGCCTCAGGCGCCGGCATGCTCAACGACGCTAAGCGGTAGGTGCATTCGCCCGCGGTCCGCAGCGGTTCGCGACTCGTGGCCAGAATCCGAATGCGCGGGCAGCCGGCTAAGATGGCGTCGGCGACGGTCGCCGCCTGCGCAATAACGTGCTCGCAGTTGTCCAAGATCAGCAGCAGCTGCTTGGTCTTGAGAAAGGCGAGCAGCGCGTCGATGAGCGGGCGATTGTGGACCTCGGGCGCGCGCACGGCCGCCGCGACTGCCGCAACGACCGCCGCGCTATCGACTGGTGCCAGTCCAACGAAGCAAACCGGGCAATCACCCGCTGCGCTTAATCCCGCTGCCACGTGCAGCGCCGTTTGCGTTTTACCGATGCCGCCGGTCCCGGTGAGGGTAACCAGGCGATGCTCGCGTACGAGCGTCCCGATCTCGTCGAGTTCCGCGTCGCGCCCGACGAAACTGGTCAACGCCAGCGGCAGCGTCGCGCTTCCGGCGTCGTGCCGCGGCACGCCCGAACGGGCTGCGGTCTCGAACTCCCGCCGCTGCTCGCCGTGCAGCGCAAGCGCACTCGCCAAGAGCGCCAGCGTCTCCCGCTGCGGCGTGCGCCGGTAGCCGCGCTCGAGCGCGCTGATTCCGTCGCGGCTCATCCCCGCCAGCTCCGCGAGAGCCTGCTGCGAGAGCGCGGCGGCCAACCGGTGTTGGCGCAGCAACGTCCCGAAGTCAGGCGCCCCGGATGCCCGCCGCTCGTCCTGCATGAGGCTGGCACTCTTCGTGCAAAAAATCTCCGCCCATTTGTCCGCATGTCCGTTCCGCAGGCTGTCGTTTTGCGCCATCATGGACCGATGAGAGTTTCCTGCTTGGGCTTTTGCGCGGCCGTTATCGTGTTTGCCGGCTGCGCGTCGCCTGGGACACCCAGCGGCGTTCCCGGCCAGAGCATCGCTGGTTTGGCGCGTGCCGTGCCGGCCTGTGCGGGGAGCCGCATCGGCCAGGCGCAATGCGGCGTGCTCGTCGAGCCGGGCGGCGCGCACCAGGCGTACGCCGGGTGGACGGCGTCCGACCTGGAGAAGGCGTACGACCTGCCCTCGTCCACCAAAGGCAAAGGGCAGATCGTTGCCGTTGTGGACGCATACGACAATCCGGACGCGGCTACCGACTTTGCCGCGTACCGCAAGGGCATGGGTCTGCCCTCCGGCACGCTCGAAAAGTACAATCAAGAAGGTTCGCAGAGTAACTACCCGACCGGCAGCCCCGGTTGGGGCGTCGAGATCGATCTCGACGTCGAGATGTCCTCGGCGAGTTGTCCAAAGTGCACGATCTATCTCGTCGAGGCCAGCAGCAACCAGTGGAGCGACCTCGAAGCGGCCGTTGAAGAAGCGGTGAAGCTCGGCGCGACGATCGTCAGCAACAGCTACGACGGCTCGGGTGCAAGCTGCAGCTACTACGATACGAAGGGCGTCGAATATGTTGCTAGTGCAGGCGACAGCGGCTCGGGCGTTTACGACCCGGCAGCGTGCGATAGCGTCGTCTCGGTAGGCGGAACGGACCTCACTGCATGCAACAATAAACGCGGCTACTGCGAGACTCCCTGGGCGGACTCGGGCGGAGGCTGCGCGGGCGGTGGCGGGAAACCAAAATGGCAGCGCCACAGCAAATATGCTAAGGACTGCGATGGCCGGCAAGCCAACGACGTGTCGGCGGCCGCCGTCAATGCCGCTGAGTACGACAGCTACACCGAGGGCGGTTGGATTACGGTCGACGGCACCAGCATTAGCTCGCCGTTCGTAGCCGGCATTTTCGGGCTGGCGGGCAACTCGACGAAGCAAGACGGCGGCAGAACGTTCTGGGTACCGCCGTCGCATCATCGGTATCTCTATCCGATCGGCGGCGCGCGCTACACTCCAACAGGCGGCTGGGGCTCGCCAAAAGGGATCGGCGCTTTTTAGGAACCTCTTAGAAAGGTTTACGGACCACCGCGGTTGGGGCACACCGCATGGGATCGGCGCGGCTCTCGGGGTTGCGCCGTTCCGTACAGGCAAACGGCCTCGCGTTAGCGAGGCCGTTTCCCGCGCCACGCCCTGCGAGTTACGAGTTATTCGTAATCGGGTGCGAAGTAATCGTCGGGGAACTGGCGCATGAAGAACTTCGGCGGATAG